>NZ_JBHTRI010000052.1:0-36368 GCF_042796085.1 Streptomyces sp. NPDC056452 | reverse complement strand
GGCCGGAAGGGCCCGCCGCCCCGCTCCTGCCGTTCCCGGCGGCGCCCGGCCGTCGGCCCTGTTCCCGAATTGAGGTGTACCCGACATAATTTCAGGCCTCCCCCCACAGCCGACGGAGGCCTCCCCGCATGAGCCCTTACACCGCCAGCCGCCGGACCTTCCTCACCGGTGCCCTCGCCGCCACCGCCGGTGTCCTCGTCGGAGCGACGCCCGCCGGCGCAGCAGCCGAGCGGGCCCTCGGCACCCAGGACTGGATGGCCGGCATCGCCGACGCCACCCCGCTGCAACGCCTCACGATCCCGGGAACGCACAACTCCGGGGCGCGCTACGGCGGCCCCTGGACGGCCTGCCAGAACACCACGGTCGCCGAGCAGCTCAACAGCGGGATCCGCTTCCTCGACATACGCTGCCGGATCAGCGGCGACGCGTACGCCATCCATCACGGGGCCTCGTACCAGAACCTGAACTTCGACGACGTGCTGGGCGCCTGCCGGGACTTCCTGGCCCAGCGGCCGTCGGAGACCGTACTGATGAGGGTCAAGCAGGAGTACTCGGAGGAGAGCGACGCCGCGTTCCGGCGGATCTTCGACCTCTACCTCGACGGCAAGGGCTGGCGCCCGCTCCTGCGTCTGGACCCCGCGCTCCCGGACCTCGGCGGGGCCCGGGGCAAGGTCGTGGTGCTCGCCGACAACGGCGGGCTGCCGGGGGTCCGGTACGCCGACCCGGCGGTCTTCGACATCCAGGACGACTACATGGCCGAGCCGTTCGGCAAGTACCCCAAGATTGAGGCGCAGTTCCGCAAGGCAGCCCAGCAGCCCGGCAAGCTGTTCATGAACTACGTGAGCACCGCCGCCCTGATGCCGCCGCGCTGGAACTCCGACCGGCTCAACCCGCAGGTCCACTCGTTCCTCGACGGGGCGGAGGCGTCGGGCTGGCGCGGGCTCGGCATCGTCCCGCTGGACTACCCGGCGACCCGCTCCGGCCTGGTCGAGTCGCTGATCCGGCACAACCCGGCGGCCTGAGGCGCGCTCACAGCTCCGGCGGCGGCTGCGGTGCGCCCGGCAGACGGATCGAGGCCACCGTGCCCTCGCCGCCGGAAGCCGGGCGCAGGGCGATCTCCCCGCCCGCCTGCTGGACCGTGCGGGCCACGATGGACAGTCCGAGGCCGGAGCCGGGGAGCTGGCGGGCCGAGGGGGAGCGCCAGAAGCGTTCGAAGACGTGCGGGAGTTCCTCGGCCGGGATGCCGGGGCCGTGGTCCCGCACGGTCAGCTCGCCGCGGTGCAGGACGACGTCGATCGTGCCGCCGGACGGGCTGAACTTCACCGCGTTGTCCAGGACGTTGACGACCGCCCGTTCCAGCGCGGCCGGCTCGGCGCGCACGTACCAGGGGGCCAGTTCGGCGGTGATCGTCAGCTCGGGGCCGCGCAGCCGGGCACGTTGCAGGGCGGTACGGGTGATGTCGTGCAGGGCGACCACCTGGAGGGGGCCGGGCTCGGCGGCGTCCGGCCGGGAGAGTTCCTGGAGGTCGGCGATGAGGGCGGCCAGCTCGGTCATCTGGGCCTTCACCGAGGCCATCAGGGCCTTGCGGTCGTCGGGCGGGATGGCCCGGCCGGTCTCGTCGCTGCGGGCGAGCAGCTCGATGTTCGTACGGAGCGAGGTGAGCGGGGTGCGCAGCTCGTGACCGGCGTCCGCGATGAGCTGTGACTGGCGGTCCCGGGAGGTGGCCAGCGAGCTGGTCATCGAGTTGAAGGAACGGGAGAGGCGGGCGATCTCGTCCTCGCCCTCGGCCGGGATCCGGACGGTGAGGTCCTCGGTGCGGGCGACGTGCTCGACGGCGTCGGCGAGCTCGTCGACGGGGCGCAGGCCGGTACGGGCGATCCAGAGCCCGGCCGCGCCGGCGCCGACGACGCCGATGCCGGCGACGAGAACCAGCACCCAGGCCAGCGTGGAGAGAGGTGCGGTGACCTCGCTCATCGGGCGGGCGATGGAGACCGCGAGACTTCCGGATTCCGCCCCGGGGCCGCCCCGCACTTCGAGCCGGGAGGTGAAGACCCGCATGTCCGTGCCGTCCTCGGCCGTCGCCGAGTGCAGGGCGTAGGGCCGCTCCCGATCGGTCACCTCCAGGTCCTTGTCGCTCACCGGCAGCTTCGATGTGCCGGGAGCGACGCAGACCGTGCCCTGGGAGTCGATGAGCTGGACCGTCACACCGGTGAAGGGCGGGGGCTCCTGAGAGGTGCCGCCCTTGCAGTACGCGTACAGGTTCACCAGGTAGGGCTGGTCGACCTTGGAACTGCGCAACGACTTGTCCAGCTGGTACTCCAGCTGCTCACGCGTCACGAACCAGCAGGAGGCGGCGACCGCCGCGACCGCCACCGCGACCGCCGTCGCGACCAGCAGGGCCAGGCGGGAGCGGAGCGGCAGCGTGCGGAAGCGGCGGAGCAGGCCGGTCACGCCTCACCGCCGCCGGACCGCAGCGCGTACCCCACGCCCCGCACCGTGTGCACGAGCCGCGGCTCGCCGCCCGCCTCGGTCTTGCGGCGCAGGTACATCACGTACACGTCCAGGGAGTTGGAGCTGGGTTCGAAGTCGAAGCCCCAGACGGCCTTGAGGATCTGCTCACGGGTCAGCACCTGCCGGGGGTGGGCCAGGAACATCTCCAGCAGGGTGAACTCGGTGCGGGTCAGCTCGACCCGGCGGGTGCCCCGGGTGACCTCGCGGGTGTTCAGGTCCATCCGGAGGTCGGCGAAGGCCAGCACGTCGTTGTCGGGTACGGCCCCGCCCGCCGCGACCGCGTACGAGCTGCGGCGCAGCAGGGCCCGGATGCGGGCGAAGAGCTCGTCCAGCTCGAAGGGCTTCACGAGGTAGTCGTCGGCGCCCGCGTCGAGGCCGGTGACCCGGTCGCCGACGGTGTCGCGGGCGGTGAGCATCAGGATGGGGGTGGTGGCGCCGGTGGCCCGGATGCGCCGGGCGGCGGTGAGGCCGTCCATGCGGGGCATCTGGATGTCCAGGACGATCAGGTCGGGGGCGTACGACTCCGCCTTGGCGAGGGCGTCGTAGCCGTCCACGGCGACCTCGGTGCCGTATCCCTCGAAGGCGAGGCTGCGCTGCAGGGCCTCGCGCACGGCGGGCTCGTCGTCGACGATCAGAACGCGCTGCGGATCGTCTTCGGCGGGGCTCATCGCTACGTCGTCCTCTTCCTTCGCGTGACGGTTCCTGTGTGCTGTGCTCTCAGCCTCGCACGGCCGCCGCACGGCGTCGCGCGGCACGGCGCGCGCGGCCGGTGGTGGCGGTGGGGGTGCGGACCTCCGCCGGGCGGGAGCGGTCCGCGGTGGGGCGCCGGGCGGCCAGTTCGGCTGCCAGGGCGAGGGGGAGGGCCAGACCGGACGGGCCGGTGGCCGCGGTGTCGGTGTCGGGGTTCATTCGGGACCTCCTCGTCAGGAGCCGTTGCCGGCCCGCAGGGTGTCCAGGTCGGCCTTGACGGTGTTGACCGGGATGGCGAAGCCGAGGCCCACGCTGCCCGCCGCGGAGCCGCCCGAGGCGCTCGCCGAACTGGGGGAGTACATCGCGGAGTTGATGCCGATGATCTCGCCGTTCATGTTGATGAGCGCGCCGCCGGAGTTGCCGGGGTTGAGCGAGGCGTCGGTCTGGATGGCCTTGTACGTGGTCTTGGAGGTGCCCGTGTCGCCGTTGAACTGCTGCCCGCCGAACTCGAACGGCCAGTTCCCGCCGCCCTGTTGCTGCTGCTGTTCCTGACCGGAGCTGTCTTCGTCCTTGGCGACCGTGACATCGCGGTCCAGTGCCGAGACGATGCCGCTGGTGACCGTGCCGGTGAGGCCCTCGGGCGAGCCGATCGCCACGACCTGGTCGCCGACCTTCACCGCGGAGGAGTCGCCGAGGGAGGCGGTCTTCAGTCCGCTCGCGTCCTCGAGCTTGATGAGCGCCAGGTCCTTGTCGGCGTCCGTTCCGACGACGTCGGCGGTGTACGTCTTGCCGGTGCTGAGGGCCACCTTGATCTCCGAGGCCCCCGAGATCACGTGGTTGTTGGTGATGATCTCGCCGTCCGAGGAGATGACGACGCCGGAGCCTGTGGCGTCACCCGCCGAGGAGCTCGCGCTGATCTCGACGATCGCCGGTGACACGGCCGCCGCCACGCCTGAGACGGTGCCCGCGCTGCTCTGCGAGACGTTGGTGCCGCTGACGGCGCTGCTGGAGCCGGTGCTGTTCGAGCCGCCGTCCGCGAGCTCGCCGATGAGGGTCGCGGTGCCACCGCCGATCGCAGCCGCGGCGATCGCCACGGCCACGAGGAGGGCGAGGGGCCGCTTGACCCTGCGCTGCGGGGCCGGGGCGGGGGCCTGGGCCGGGTCCGCAGCGGCGGCGGGCTCGGGGGCGGGCCAGGCGTGGGGGCCGGGCTCCGCGGCGTTCTGCTGTGCGGGTTCGTACGCCGGCGGCGGCGGGTAGGCCGCCTCGCCGTTGCCGGACGAGGGATACGTCGGGTACGGGTACTCGCCGCTCGGGCGGTGGCTGTCGGTCATGTCTACGAGAGTGGCCACCGAACATGAGAGGGACCTGAGTACGTCCTGAGAAGCCCGGCAGAACCGTGTATGCCCCATATAAGGGACGCGCGGCTACGGAGCCGTGACCGTCGGTTCCCCGCAACCGCACGAGCGCCGCACCACGAGCGCGGACGGGAACTGCTTCAGCCGCTCGCGCCGGGACCCCGAGACCCGCAGCGAGTCGTCGAGGACCAGGTCCACGGCCGCCCGTGCCATCGCGGGACGGTCCGAGAAGACGGTCGTCAGCGGCGGATCCGTCAGGCCCGCCTCCTTCACGTCGTCGAAGCCCGCGACCGCGAGCTCCCCGGGCACATCGATCCGCAGCTCGCGCGCGGCCCGCAGCACACCGATGGCCTGGTCGTCCGTCGAGCAGAAGATCGCCGGCGGCCTGTCCGGGCCCGCGAGCAGCTTCAGGGCCACCTGGTAGGCGTCGTAGCGGTTGTACGGGGCGTGGAAGAGCCGGCCGTCCGTGGACCGCCCCGACTCGTGCATCGCCCGGCGCCAGCCCTCGATGTGGTCGGCGACCGGGTCGCCGACCACCGGGGTCGACTCCATGCCGCCGAGGCACGCCACGTAGGCGTTGCCGTGCTCCAGGAGGTGGCGGGTGGCGAGCTGTGCGCCGCCGATGTCGTCCGTGACGACCGCGACGTCGTCGATCGCCTCGGGCCGCTCGTGCAGCAGGACGACGCGGGCGTCCCATGCCTCTATCTCGGCCGCCGCCCGCTCGCTGGGCCCCTGGCTGACGAGGATCAGCCCGGAGACCCGCATGCCGAGGAAGGCGCGCAGGTAGTGGACCTCGCGCTCGTCGCGGTAGTCGGAGTTGCCGACGAGCACCATTTTCCCGCGCTCGGCGGCGGCCTGTTCGACCGCGTGCGCCATCTCCGCGAAGAAGGGCTGGCGCGCGTCCGGCACGATCATGCCTATGAGGTCGGTCCGCCGCGAGGCCATGGCCTGGGCGACCCTGTCGGGCCGGTACCCCAGCTCCTTGATCGCGGCGAGTACCCGCTCGCGCGTGGCCGGGGCAACCGGCCTGGGTCCGTTGTTGATGACGTAGCTGACGACCGCGGTCGACGTCCCCGCCAGTCTCGCCACATCGTCCCGCGTCACCTTGGCCACGCGCGGCAGTCTACGCGGATCGACCTACCGCTTGGCAGGTCGGACCGGGGCTTCTTCCGTGATCCCGGCTTCCATGGACTGCTCCGAACGGGTTACGTCGTCCTCCACCGCCTTGGCTGCCGCCTTGGCCTTGGCCTCCTCGGCGCCCCGTTCGACCTTCTCCGGTGCGACGAAGCGGTAGCCGACGTTGCGGACGGTGCCGATCAGCGACTCGTGCTCGGGGCCGAGCTTGGCGCGCAGCCGCCGTACGTGGACGTCGACCGTTCGCGTACCGCCGAAGTAGTCGTAGCCCCAGACCTCCTGCAGCAGCTGGGCGCGGGTGAAGACCCGGCCGGGGTGCTGCGCGAGGTACTTGAGCAGTTCGAATTCCTTGAAGGTCAGGTCGAGGACCCGGCCCTTGAGCTTGGCGCTGTAGGTCGCCTCGTCGACGGACAGATCGCCGTTGCGGATCTCCATCGGGGAGTCGTCGGCGGTGATCTGCTGGCGGCCGGTGGCCAGCCGCAGCCGGGCCTCGACCTCCGCGGGGCCCGCGGTGTCCAGCAGGACGTCGTCGATGCCCCAGTCGGCGGTGACGGCCGCGAGGCCGCCCTCCGTCACGACGAGGATCAGCGGACAGCCGGGCCCGGTGGACCGCAGCAGCTGGCACAGCGAGCGCACCTGCGGGAGGTCGCGGCGGCCGTCGATGAGGATGACGTCGGCACCAGGGGTGTCGACGAGAGCGGGTCCCTCGGCGGGAGCGACCCGCACACTGTGCAGCAGAAGGCCGAGGGCGGGGAGCACCTCCGTCGACGGTTGAAGGGCATTCGTCAGAAGCAGCAGTGAACTCATCGCCGCCCACCTGCCTGGGTCGTCGGTCGATCGTGCACGGTTCGCTCGCCCATTACGTCGGTCCTCCTCGTTCCCTGCGAGAGGGGCACTCCCGGGGTGGACCCGGGGGAGTATGCGGCACTGCTTCGTACTCCCGTACGAACGTTCACCCTGCGGCGGCCGTCATACGGTTTTTACGGTGCGGCCCCGCGCCCGGGGACCGCTGAGCTTGTTGAAACGTCTCCGTAACAACGCTCGGAAAGCACAAAAGGACCCGGGGGCAACTCTGCCCGGATCCTCTTCGCAGCAGAATAGCCCACATGAGTTCTGTGTCCGAGGGTCGATTCACGAGTTCTTTTGTTCCCTCGATCACGCCGACCGCCCGGCGCACCACATTGCTGACCGGTGACGGCGTCCGTATCGAGGCGGTGTACACCCCGTGTACGCCAGGTTCCGGAGCCGGCGTGGACGGGGGATCCGCCGGTACGGCGATCGTCGTCGCGCACGGCTTCACCGGCTCCGTCGACCGGCCGGCCGTGCGGCGCGCCGCCGAGGTGTTCTCCCAGCGTGCGGCCGTGATCACGTTCTCGTTCCGGGGGCACGGGAGGTCCGGCGGGCGGTCCACGGTCGGCGATCGCGAGGTGCTGGATCTGGCCGCCGCGGTGGCCTGGGCGAGGTCCCTTGGACACCGGCGGATCGTTACGGTCGGATTCTCGATGGGCGGTTCCGTGGTGCTTCGGCACGCTGCTCTGTATACGGCGCCGGACGTACCGGATTCGGTCGGTACGGGTTCCGCCGCGGGCCCCGAACGAGTGGGCGGGCGCGCTGGGGCGCACGCGGGGCGCACAGAAGCGCACTCGGACGCGGTGGTCTCCGTCAGTGCTCCCGCCCGCTGGTACTACCGGGGTACGGCTCCGATGCGGCGCCTGCACTGGGTGGTCACCCGGCCCGCCGGCCGGTTCGTCGGCCGCTACGGCTTCCGCACCCGGATCGACCGCAAGGACTGGGACCCGGTCCCGCTCTCCCCGGTCGAGGCGGTCCCTCTGATCGCCCCTGCCCCCCTGCTGATCGTGCACGGCGACCAGGACCCGTACTTCCCGATCGACCACCCCCGGATGCTGGCCGAAGCCGCGCGGGGCACGGCGGAGCTCTGGCTGGAGCGCGGGATGGGGCACGCGGAGAACGCTGCGGACGAGAGCTTGCTCACCCGTATCGCCGACTGGACGGCGTCGGCGTGATTCATGATGGACAGCTGACGCACGAGGAAAGGGGTGTCGCCATGGCAGCGGGGACGATCCGCTACTGGGCCGCGGCCAAGGCCGCCGCAGGAACCGCGGAGGAGCCGTACGCGGCGGCGACGCTCGCCGAGGCGCTCGACGGGGCGCGGGAGCGGCACCCGGGCGAGCTGACGCGGGTGCTGCAGAGGTGCTCGTTCCTCATCGACGGAAACCCCGTCGGGACCCGTGGCCATGAGACCGTACGGCTTGCCGAGGGCGGCACGGTCGAGGTGCTCCCGCCGTTCGCAGGAGGGTGAACCGCAGACCATGAGCAACAGCGATCAGCAGTATCCGTACGGGCAGCAGCCGCCCCGGTACGGGCAGCAGGCCCCTCAGTACGGGCAGCAGTCGCCGTACGGCGACCAGGAGCCCTACGCCGCCGCCTATGACTCCGTGCCGTACGACGTCGCTCCGGACGGCTCCGCGTGGCCGGCCGGGCAGGCGGAGCAGCAGCCCGCGGCACCCCAGGAGCCGGTGGACCCGCAGGCCGGTGCGCCCGGGCACACCGACCAGGGTGCGACCCAGACGTGGCAGGGCCAGACCTGGGACACCCAGTACCAGCCGACGGTCCGGCCGGAGCAGCAGGCCGCGTACCAGCAGGCACCGCACGCCGCCCCGTACCAGCAGCAGGCGGCGTACCAGCCGGCCGCGCAGCCCGTTCCGCAGCCGGCCCCGCAGACCGGCCCGCAGGCCGGCTCGCACTCCGTCCCGCAGTTCGCCTCGCAGAGCAGCACCTCGGGCTCGTACCCGCTGCCGCCCGAGGTCCCGTTCCTCCCGGAGGCCCCGGCCGACCCGGCGGCGGGCGCCCCCGTGCAGGGCGGCTCCGGCTACAGCGCGCCCACCACGCTGGGCAACAGCCGGATCACCGACGCCCAGCGGGCCCGCGCCGAGGGTCGTTCGCCGATCATCGCGCCCGGGATGCAGCCCGCCGCGATCACGGCGGGCCTCGGCCTCCTGATCGCCCTCGGCGCCGCGATCGGGCCGTACGCCCTGCTCGTACCGCTGGTCCTGCTCCAGGCCGTGACAGCGGCCGGATGGTTCCGGCTCAACGGCATGTGGCCCGCCCGGCAGGGCATCGCCCTCGCGTTCGCCGGTGGGTTCGTCGCCGACGTCGTCCTGCTCGCCGCGGGCCGGGACAACGCCCCGGCCGCCATCCTCGGCACGCTCGGTGTGTGGGTGCTGCTCACCCTCGTACTCCAGCTGCGCAGTCACGCCGGGGCCGACGAGCGGATGTACGGCCTGACCGCCACCGTCGCCTCGGCCGCGCTCGCCGTCCTGGCCGCCGGGCACCTCGCGGCGGCCCCGGACGCGGTGACGGTGGGCGGGATCGCGGTCGCGGTGGCCGTGCTCGTCAGGGCCCTTCCGCTGCCGGGTCCGGCCTCGGTCGTCGTCGCGCTGCTCGTCGCGGCGGGCGCCGGAGCCGCTGCCGGCGGACTGACCGGTATCGGCACCCAGGGCGCGTTCCTCGGGCTCGCGGCCGGAGGCTGCGCGCTGATCGGTCTGCGGGTGGCGAGCTACGACTACCCGTCAAGGTTCGTGCACATGACGGCCGGAGTGGCCCTGCCCCTCACCGCCGCGGCTCCGGCCGTCTATCTGATCGGCCGTGCGATCGCCTGATGCCGCTCATGTCGCCCGCCCTGTTTCCCGTCGGGGGGAACCGGCCGGGCCGCTTGCTCGTCGATCACTCCGGGCGCGCCGCGCGGCGGCAGTAGGCTCACGGGCGAGGGTCCGGCCGGTCGGAGTGGGGGAGCAACAGGCATGCGCGCACTGCGAATACTGCTGATCATGGCTGTGGTACTGGGCGGAATATTCGTCGCCCTGGACAGGGCGGCGGTGTACTTCGCGGAGTCCGAGGCCGCGGACCGGGTCTCGTTCGGCGGTGCGGAGACCGGTTCGACCGAGGTCGACATCAAGGGCTTCCCCTTCCTGACCCAGATCGCCGGATCGGAGCTCGACCAGGTCGACGTCAAGGTCAGCGGCGTACGGACCAGCGCGGGCGGCCGTTCGATACGGATCAGTGAGATCCAGGCCCAGCTGCACCAGGTGAAGCTCGGCGCCGGCTACACCAGCGCGACCGCCTCCCGGGCGACCGGGACGGCCCTTGTCTCGTACGAGGACCTCACCAAGGCGGCGGACAACGGTGTCACCGTCGCGTACGGCGGCAACGGCAAGGTGAAGGTCTCCGGCTCGGTCGAGATCCCGCTGCTGGGCCGTTCGGTCTCGCGCAGCGTGCTCTCCACCGTCACCCTGGTCGACGGCGACACCGTCAAGGTCCACGCGGACGAGGTGCCGGGTGAGGGCATCCCCGGTCTGGAGGAGCTGGTCCGCAAGAAGACCGACTTCCAGCGCGAGATCGGCGGTCTGCCGGCGGGGCTGAAGCTGGACAGGATCGAAGTGGCCGAGGACGGCCTGAGGATCTCGGTGACGGGCTCGGACATCGAACTCGCCGGCTGACGGCTCCACTTGGAGCGGCGGCGGATAGCCGCGGGCGGGACGGGGTAGGGGGACCGCGAGGGCGCACGTGACGGCCGATCCAGATACTGAGACGGCCCCGTCCGACCCGTAGATGACTGTGCGGCCCGAACCGCCGGCGAACCCGCCGGACGGGCCTCCGATCCGCACCTCGTCTCGCATCGCGGACGATCGTGTCTCATCATCCGACACGACGGTGACATCTCCGCCCGTACCTCCCTACGATCGGACACATGAAGCGACAGGCGGACCTCACGAAGCGGCGGGCAGTAGACCTGTGCCGCGTCGCCGCCATGCTCTGTCGCACTTTCTGAGCGGGACGTTCTCCCGTTTCGCCCGGCCCTTCGACGACGTCAGGGCCGAACCCCGTGCCTTCCCGTACGCGTCCGCTCCCAGCACCTGCGCGTACACCTCGCACATCGCACACCGCACCACCCCGCCGCAGACTGCCCCGGAGGAGAAACACATGAGCCGCGCAGACGTTCTGGTCGACGCCGACTGGGTCGAGGCCCACATCGACGACCCGCAGGTAGCCATCGTCGAGGTCGACGAGGACACCTCGGCGTACGAGAAGAACCACATCAAGAACGCGATCCGGATCGACTGGACGAAGGACCTCCAGGACCCGGTCCGCCGTGACTTCGTGGACCAGGCCGGCTTCGAGAAGCTCCTGTCCGAGAAGGGCATCGGGAACGACACCCTCGTCGTCCTCTACGGCGGCAACAACAACTGGTTCGCCTCGTACGCGTACTGGTACTTCAAGCTGTACGGCCACGAGAACGTCAAGCTGCTCGACGGCGGCCGCAAGAAGTGGGAGCTCGACTCCCGCGACCTGACCGACGCCGTCCCGACGCGCCCGGCCACCGAGTACAAGGCCAAGGCCCAGGACGAGTCGATCCGCGCCTACCGCGACGACGTCGTGAAGGCCATCGGCAGCCTGAACCTGGTCGACGTGCGGTCGCCCGACGAGTTCAGCGGCAAGCTGCTCGCCCCGGCGCACCTCCCGCAGGAGCAGTCGCAGCGCCCCGGCCACGTGCCGAGCGCCCGCAACATCCCGTGGTCGAAGAACGCCAACGACGACGGCACGTTCCGTTCGGACGACGAGCTCAAGGCGCTCTACGAGGACGAGCAGGTGGACCTGTCCAAGGACACCATCGCCTACTGCCGCATCGGTGAGCGCTCCGCGCTCACCTGGTTCGTGCTGCACGAGCTGCTCGGCCAGGAGAACGTCAAGAACTACGACGGTTCGTGGACCGAGTACGGCTCCCTCGTCGGTGTGCCGATCGAGCTCGGCGCCAACAAGTAAGTCCGCAGGACCTGATCAGCACCCCGACCAGAAGGACAGAACACCATGTGTGGAGCACAGGCCGGCGGCCCCGACGCTTCGACGATCAAGCCGGGCGAGACGACCATCCAGGGCAGCGTGACCCGTGACGGCGAGCCCGTCACCGGCTATGTCCGTCTGCTGGACTCGACCGGTGAGTTCACCGCCGAGGTTCCGACCTCGGCGACCGGACAGTTCCGCTTCTACGCGGCCGAGGGCACCTGGACGCTCCGCGCCCTGGTCCCGGGCGGCACCGCCGACCGCACGGTCGTGGCGCAGACGGGTGGCCTCGCCGAGGTCGCCATCGCCGTGTAGTTCCCGCGCACGACCGGCCGGAGGGCCGCACCCCAGGGGGTTGGACGCCACCTGAGCAGGGGTGCGGCCCTTCGCGCCGTCCGGGCCCCCGCCGGACCGCGGGATCCGTTCTACGCTGGAGGCATGTACGCCCGACGCCGTCGCGCCTACTTCCTGCTGATGGGCGGATGCCTCGTCCTCTTCGTCTCCGCCTGGGCCTTCGTGCGCCTGTGGTCCGTCCCCGCGGCGGTGGCCATGTGCGTGGTCGCCATGGTCATCCCGCCCGTCGCGGCCATGGTCGCCAACCGGCGGGGGCCGGAGGACCGTTGGTGGGACGATCCCTCCGGCGACCCCAAGTCGGACGAGTGGTGGGACGAGCTCGACAACAAGAAGCGCCGCCCCTAGAGCAGCTCCCGCACGAGGGTCAGTAGACGAGAGCCTGCGTGCCGTCCGCCATGGCCTCCTGCACGAACACCTGGGCGCCCGCGATGCGTACGCCCTCCAGGACGTCCTTCTCCGTGATGTCGCGCCGTGCCGCGCACTGCGTGCAGAGCGTGATCCGGCCGCCGGCCAGGATCGAGTCGACCAGATCGGGCAGCGGCGCGGCGTGCGGCAGTTCGAACTCGGCGGCGCGGCCCGGCAGTGCGAACCAGGCGGATTCGCCGGTCAGCCAGAGCGAGACCTCGACCCCACTGGCGACGGCCACGGCCGCCACGGTGAAGGCCTGTGAGCAGCGCTCGGGGGCATCGGCCCCGGCAGTCACCTTGATCACGAGCTTCTTCGACATGTACCGAACTGTAATCGTCGGTCGGGCAACCTCCCCCGGGACCTGTGGGTCAGTTGTGTGCGCAGGTAATGGAACCCGCGCTTCAGGTCTCTTTGGGGGGACCCTTTTGGAACCGAACGACACCATTCCCGCAGTGCCTGCCGAACCGGCAGCGCCTGCGGGACCCGCAGAACCGGCAGCGCCCGCAGAGCCCGCTGTGTCGGCAGTGCCCGCAGAACCTGTTGAGCCGTCCGCCCCGTCCGTACGCGTACGCCCGCGCGGGCGTACGACCCTGCTGATCGCCGCGGCGGCGCTGCTCGGCATCGCGGGCGGCACGGCTGTCGGCTACGGCGTCCAGGCCGAGAGGCCTCCGACGCCGCTGCCCGCGCTGTCGCAGGCGGAGCTGGCCTACCCGGCGAAGTCGCTGCCCGCGGACAAGGTCCCGGCCCCCCTGCCGGCCTCGCAGGACCGTCAGGTGCGGACGGACGGCGATCTGCGCAAGCTGATCATGAAGCGGCCGGCCGGCTGGAGCGACGACAAGGACACGGACTGGCTGAACGACGGCTGGGTGAGCGTGGACACGTACGCGCGGGACTTCGAGCACGAGGACTCCCAGCTCGAGTACCTCCTGGAGTCCGATGTCCGCCGTGTCGCGGGCGCCGCCTGGAAGAAGGGCGCGCACCGCGAGGCCAACGTGCGGCTCGTCCAGTTCCGCTCCGGGGCGATCGCCGAGGCGGCGTCGTACGCCGACGGCCAGCGCTCGTACATGCCCTCGAAGGAGCGCGGCGCCGGCAACGAAGGTGATCCGGTCAAGGGCAGCGGCAGCGGCCGCTACTACGTGTACGCCGTCGACCGGGAGCCCGGCTACATGCCGTTCTACCGCGCCAGGGCCGTCATGCACCGCGGCGACATCATGATCGAGATCAACGTGTTCGACACCGCGCCGATCAGCAAGAAGGACATCCGGACGCTGGCCGAGCGACAGCTGGAGCTCCTGTGAACGACGTCATTCCGCCCACCGCCGACGCGACCGCCGATGCGACCGCCGATGCGACCGACGCGCCTCCGCTCCAGGACGCCCCGGCACGCCCGGGCAAGCTCCGCCGGATCCTTCTCACCGCGCTTCCCGCCGTCCTGGTGATCGGTGCCGTCGGCGGCGCGGCCGCGTACACGACGATCACCGTCGACAGCGCGGACCGGTCCGTCGAGACGACCGTCTGGGACCTGGCCGATCACGGGCCGCTCAAGGACCCGGCGGCCGGCACCGACCGGGGCCGGGCCGACACCGAGCTCGGCAAGCTGATGCTGCCCGTTCCCGCCGGCTACCGGCTCGGACCCGATGTCGAGGATCTCGGCAACGACGGCGAGGTCAGCGGCAAGGAGGCCGCCGCCGCGATGAAGCAGTCCAACCGTGGGCTCGCGGGCAAGCAGCGCCGGGAGTTCGACAAGCGGGTGGACAAGCTCCGCGTGCAGGGCTTCGCCGCGCGTTCGTATGTGTCGGAGTCCAACGACCTGGTCGTGACCACCCAGATCATGCGGATGAAGGACAAGAAGGCCGTCCGGGATCTGTACACCTTCAAGCGGGAGCTCTTCGACGCCCTCGGCATCTTCCGCGACGGGCCGAAGATCACGGGTCAGACGCGCAAGGCCACGTGCTTCCTGACGCCCAAGGACAGCAAGGACAAGCTGGAGAACATGGTCTGCATGGCGTACGACGGCGAGCTGGGCATCAGCGTCTCGGCGGCCGGCATCAAGCCCTTCGACAAGGCCGCTGTCGCCGAACTGCTGAAGGACCAGCTGGAGCACATCACGTCCCCGGGGGAGTACATATGACCGAGAAGACGGCGGAACCGACCGACGAGGCCGCCCCCGCCAAGGACCTGCCCCCGCTGCCGCCGCCTCCGGTGCCGCAGGACCCGCCGCAGCAGGACCCGCCCTCGCAAAACCTCCCGCAGCAGGTACCCCAGCAGGACCTCCCGCAGCAGGACCCCCACCAGGAGCCGCAGCAGGACCTCCCGCAGGTCCCGCCCCGGCCGCCGCGCCGGGTGCTGCGGGCCGTCGCCCGGTGGACCGCCGCCGTGCTGGTCCTCGGGGGTCTCGGCGCGGGCACGGCCGCGGGCATCACGTCGATGAAGCGCACCGACGTACCCGGACTGGCCACCGAGGACGACGGGCGCTGGGACTACCCCCGGCTGACCCTGCCCGCCCTCCCGGCCGACGCGAACCGCCCGTTCAGCGACGCCAACACCGCGGAGGTCCACCACGCCGACCTGCGGCGTCTCCTCCTGCCGGCCCCGGCCGGTGCGGAGGTGGACAAGAAGGCCGACGGCTGGGTCACGACCGCGCAGTACGTCTCCGAGTACCCGAAGGACGACCGGGCGGAGATCACCCAGCGGCTGACCGACTCCGCCCTGCGGCACATCGCGGCCCGGAGCTGGACCATGCCGGACGGCACGTCGTCCCGGGTCTATCTGCTCCAGTTCAACTCGGTGGCGTACTCCACCGAGTTCCAGGACGGGCTCTTCGGGGACGCGTCGTACCCGCAGCCGCTCGCCGGGCTCACCGAGGCCGCCACCGACGACGAATGGCCGGGCACGGGCGGCGTGGAGTACACCACGCCCCGCGTGTACACCGAGGCGAAGCCGTACGGCGCGGAGCACGTCCGCCACGCGTACGTGCTGGCCGGGGACACGGTCGCCCTCGTCGTCCACACCCGGAAGGGCGCGGCGGGCACGGAAACCGTTCCGTTCCACCAGACCGTGGTCCTGCAGAACCAGCTGCTGGGCTGACCGCGCCCGGGGGAAACCCCGGACCGCCGTGCCGGGCCCCCACCCATTAGGCTGGGGGCCCGGTCCTGTACCGCCGTCACGTCGTTAGTCCCGAGGAGCTCCCCGTGCTTGAGGCATTCTTCTCCGCCCTGCTGATCCTGGTCTGCGTCGGCGTGCTCGCCTTCTCCGTAGTGACCGTGAAGAAGCTGTACCAGGGCCAGCGCTGACCCTCGCCGAACACCTGCCCGTACACCTCACAGATCGACTGAGCCGCTCATGATCGAGATTCCGTCCGACCTCCACCCGGACCTCGTGCCGCTGGCCTTCCTCCTCGGTAACTGGGCGGGTGCGGGCGTCTCCGACTTCCCCGGTGCCGAGAAGTGCAACTTCGGCCAGGAAGTCACCTTCAGCCACGACGGCCGGGACTTCCTCGAGTACGTCTCGCACTCCTGGGTGCTGGACGCCGACGGCAATCAGGTCAAGCCGCTGGAGACCGAGTCCGGCTACTGGCGCATCGACAAGGACCGCAAGGTCGAGATCGTCATGGTCCGCGACCAGGGCATCGTCGAGATCTGGTACGGCGAGCTGGCCAAGCAGAAGCCGCAGATCGACGTGGTCACCGACGCGGTGGCCCGCACCGCGGCCTCCGGCCCGTACAGCGGCGGCAAGCGGCTCTACGGGTACGTGAACAGCGACCTGATGTGGGTCGGCGAGAAGGCCACCCCCGATGTGGAGCTGCGGCCGTACATGTCGGCGCACCTGAAGAAGGTCGTCACTCCGGAGGAGGTCGCCGAGATGGCGAGGGGCCTCGGGGACCTGCCCGACGACGGCATCGCCTTCTTCAAGTAGGAGCTGACCGGCTTTCCGGCTTTCCGGCACAGACGTGCCGGTGTCCGGCCCCGCCCTACACTGGGCCTGTGGTGAGCACCGACTGGAAGACCGATCTTCGGCAGCGTGGCTACCGGCTGACGCCGCAGCGTCAGCTTGTCCTGGAGGCGGTCGACCGGCTGGAGCACGCGACGCCCGACGACATCCTCTGCGAGGTGCGCAGGACGGCGTCGGGCGTGAACATCTCCACCGTCTACCGGACCCTGGAGCTCCTGGAGGAGCTCGGGCTCGTCAGTCACGCGCACCTGGGGCACGGGGCTCCGACGTACCACCTGGCGGACCGCCACCACCACATCCACCTGGTCTGCCGGGACTGTACGAACGTCATCGAGGCCGATGTCGACGTGGTCGCCGACTTCACCGCGAAGCTCCGCGGCGCGTTCGGCTTCGAGACCGACATGAAGCACTTCGCGATCTTCGGCCGCTGCGCGGACTGTGCGGCGAAGGCCGCGGAAGCGGCGGACGAGGCGGAGGCAGGCCCCGAGGGGGCCGCTCCGGCAGAGGCGCCCCGTAGCGAGCCGTAGCCCGAGTCGTACGCTGGTCGCATGAAGAGCCCCTTGCTGTCCCTGCCCGGCGCCGTCCCCGCCGAAGGGCGCGACGAAGGCGTCGCCGCGCACTACGGCGACCTGTTCCGCGAGCAACGCGCGCTTGCCGACGGCCGCGGCCTCGTCGACCTCTCGCACCGGGGTGTCGTCACGGTCACCGGCGACGACCGGCTGACCTGGCTGCACCTGCTGCTCACCCAGCACGTCAGCGACCTGGCGCCGAACCAGGCGACCGAGGCGCTGATCCTCTCCGCCAACGGCCACATCGAGCACGCCCTCTACCTCGTCGACGACGGCACGACGGTGTGGATGCACGTCGAACCGGAGACGCAGGGCGAGCTGATCGCCTACCTGGAGTCGATGAAGTTCTTCTACCGGGTCGAGGTCGCCGACCGCACCGAGGACTTCGCCGTCGTCCATCTGCCGGCCGGTTCCATCGCCGAGGTCCCGGACGGTGTCGCCGTACGGGAGACGCCGCACGGCCGTGACCTCTTCCTCCCGCGCGCCGACCTGGAGACGTACGCCGCCGGTCACGGTCCCGCCGTCGGCATCCTGGCGTACGAGGCGCTGCGCATCGAGTCGCACCGCCCGCGCCTCGGCTTCGAGACCGACCACCGGACCATCCCGCACGAGCTGGGCTGGATCGGCACCGCCGTGCACCTGCAGAAGGGCTGCTACCGGGGGCAGGAGACGGTCGCCCGTGTCCACAACCTGGGGAAGCCGCCGCGCCGGCTCGTCTTCCTGCACCTCGACGGCAGCGAGGTGTTCCTGCCCGGCCACGGAACGCCGGTCCGGCTGGCCGCCGACGGGGAGGACGGCCGTCAGCTCGGCTTCATCACCACGTCGGCCCGCCACCACGAGCTGGGCCCGATCGCCCTGGCGCTGGTGAAGCGGAACGTGGCCGTGGACGCGGAACTGATCGCGGGTGACACCGCGGCGGCCCAGGAGACGGTCGTCGAGCCGTAGACCCTCTACGCGCGGCTGTCCACCCGCGCTGCTACACGTCGATCAGTACGGTGAACGGGCCGTGGTTGGTGAGCGAGACACGCATGTCCGCCCCGAAGCGGCCCGTCTCCACCTGTGCGCCCAGCGCGCGCAGCTGTGCCACCACCTCGTCCACCAGCGGTTCGGCGACCTCGCCGGGGGCAGCGGCGTTCCAGGTGGGTCTGCGGCCCTTCCTGGCGTCCCCGTAGAGAGTGAACTGCGAAATGACCAAAAGTGGTGCATTCACGTCCGAGCAGGACTTCTCGCCCTCCAGGATCCGCAGGGTCCAGAGCTTGCGGGCGAGCTGCGCCGCCTTCTCCGCGGTGTCCCCGTGAGTGACCCCCACCAGCACACACAGTCCCTCGCCGACGATCTCACCGACGGTTCCCGCCCCCGAGGGATCGTCGGAGGTGCCCGCGACGGCGACGCTCGCGCCGTCCACTCTCTGTATCACTGCACGCATACAGACCAACCTATCTTGGGCTGAACGGGTACAGAGCACCTGCGTGAGCACCGTGCGTAGTGGCACGATGCACGATGTCGGTGTGCCGACGCACCGGTCGAGGGGACGGAACATCATGACCACACATGGAACCGGGCCATCACCCGGAGCCGTACCGGTGACACGTACTGCCGGTACCGTGCGCCCGCCCGTACAGCGGACCGGCGCCTCGCCCGCACAGGGCCCGTTGCCCGCGCAGCTGCCCACGACGCTGACCGGACCCCTGTCCGTACCGGGACAGACGGGGAGCGGCGGAGCCGGGGAAGGACTCGCCTCCGTGCGTCCGCAGCCCGAATTCCGCGGACTGAGGCTGCCGGAACTGCGCACGCTCCGCCGTGACGCGCAACGCGACGAGGCGGACCTGAGTTACGTACGCCGTCTGGTCCAGGGCCGGATCGACATCCTGCGCGCCGAGCTCGCCGGCCGCTCCGGGCCGGAGTCGCCGGTGGTGGACCGGCTCTCGGAGATCCTCGCCGACACCCCGTCCGTCCACCGCTCCTCGGCGCGGCACGTCACCCTCACCACACCGCGCAGCGACGAGTACCGGCAGCTGGCCGCGGACACACTCGCCGAGGTCGAGCTGTCCGACCTCGACGCCCGGACGGACGAAGAGCTCCTCACCGCGATGGGGCGCCTCGTCCGCTACGAACAGCAGGTCTCCCGGCGCCGGCACCGGCTCCAGCGCACCGTTGACGATTGCAGTGCGGAGATCGCCCGCAGGTACCGTGACGGAGAAGCACAAGTAGACGATCTGCTCGCCTGAAGCGACCCTTCCGGGGGCAGGTCCCGCCCCGCCCCCGGAAGGCCACCCGCCACCATGACCTCCATATCTCCCGCCGCGTCCCCCGCGCTCCCGGTCCTGGCCGAGGTCGTACGGTCCGGTTTCACCGAGGGCCACCACCGGGGATCGCTGGTCGTGCTGGCCGCCGACGGGCGGGTGGAGTACGCGCTCGGCGACCCGGCGGCCCCGGTCTTCCCGCGCTCGTCCAACAAGCCGATGCAGGCCGCCGCGATCCTGCGGGCCGGTCTTGACCTGTCGGGGGAGCGGCTGGCACTGGCCGCCGCGAGCCACTCGGGGGAGGACTTCCACCTCGACCTCGTCCGCACGATGCTCTCCGAGCACGGACTGAAGCCGGACGACCTCCAGACCCCGCCGGACCTTCCGCTGGACCCGGTGGAGGCGGAGGCCTACCTCGCCGCGGGGCGGGTGCGGGAGCCGCTCACGATGAACTGCTCCGGCAAGCACGCGGCGATGCTCGCCGTCTGTGTACAGAACGGCTGGGACACCTCGACGTACCTCGACCCGGCGCATCCGCTGCAGCAGCTCGTCGGCCAGGTGGTCGCGGAAGCGGCGGGCGAGCCGGTCGCGGCGGTCGGCACGGACGGCTGCGGGGCCCCGCTGATGGCGATCGGCCTGGTGGGTCTGGCCCGCGCGTTCCGTACGTTCGTCCTGGCGGAGCCCGGCACCGCGGAGCGCCGGGTCGCCGACGCGATGCGGGCGCACCCGGAGTTCGTCGCCGGGACGCGGCGCCCGGACACCTGGCTGATGCGCGAAGTGCCGGGCACGCTCTCGAAGATGGGCGCCGAGGCGGTCCAGGCGGTGGCGCTCGCGGACGGCAGGGCGCTGGCCTTCAAGATCGACGACGGTTCGACGCGTGCGCTGGGCCCGGTGCTGGCCCGTGCGCTGGAACTGCTCGGTGTCGACGCCCCGGTGGTGTCCCGCATCGGCAGGGCGCCGCTGCTGGGCGGCGCCGCGGAGGTCGGCGGGATCCGCGCGGCGTTCTGAGGGGCGGGGGCAGGCGGTGAGGGGGGCCGAAATCCGCGCGACATTCCCGACACCGTGTGCCTAGCGTGGTGGGCATGACCACCGATCTCCGTACCGTCACCGCGTCCGACTACCCCGAATGGCTGCGCGCCGTGAACGCCGGCTTCCTGCGGCCGCTCGCGGACACGGAGCAGGAGGTCGCGGACCGTCTGGCCCACACCGATCTGTCCCGTGTCCAGGGCGTGTTCGACAACGGGCGCTGCGTGGCCACCTTCCGTTCCTTCGCCCAGGAGCTGACTGTCGTGGGCGGCGCCACGGTGCAGGCCGACGCGGTCTCCGCCGTGACGGTGACGGCCACGCACCGCCGCCGCGGACTGCTCCGCCGGATGATGACCGCGGACCTGGCGGCGGCGAAGGAGCGCGGCGACGTGGTCGCCTCGCTCATAGCGGCCGAGTACCCGATCTACGGGCGGTACGGCTTCGGGCCGGCGACCTGGACCACCGAGTGGGAGATCGACGTCCCCCGGGCCGGCCTGGACCCGCACAGGCCCGCCCTCTCGGAGGCGGACGGCGGCAGTATCGCGCTCGTCGACGGCGCGGACGTACGCAAGCTGGGCCCCGAGCTCCATGCCCGTCTGGCGGCCCGGCAGCCCGGCGTCATCAGCCGCGACGCACGCTGGTGGGAGCGGCACACCGGCGTCGGCGTACCGGCGCACGAAGGGTGGACGGAGCCGTTCTACGGGGTGTACCGCAACGCGGACGGTGAGGTCGACGGGCTGGTCCTCTACCGCGCCGGCACCGAATGGAGCGACTCGAAGCAGCCGCTCAACAAGGCCACCGTCTCGGGCCTGATCGCGGCGACCCCGGCGGCGGAACGCGCACTGTGGCGCTACGTCTGCTCGATCGACTGGATCACCACGGTCCGCACCGGCCACCGCGCCCCCGACGACCTGCTCCCCCTGCTCCTCCCGGACCCCCGGGCCGCCCGCACCGTGACCCAGGCGGACTGGCTGTGGCTGCGCCTCCTGGACGTACCCCGGGCCCTGGAGGCCCGCACGTACGCGACCGAGGCCACGCTGGTCCTGGACGTCCACGACGGCACGGGCCTGACGGCCGGCCGTTTCCGGCTGGACGTCTCCCCGTCCGGTGCTTCCTGCACCCCGACGACACGGAGCGCCGACCTCGCTCTGGACGTACGGGAGCTGGCGACGCTCTACCTGGGCGACGAGTCGGCGCTGCGACTCGTCGCGCTGGGCAGTGCGCAGGAGAACCGGGCGGGGGCCGCGGCGACGGCGGAGACGGTGTTCCGTACGGCGCGGCGGCCGTGGTGCCCGGACGTGTTCTGACGGGTTCTGTGAGCTTCCCAGGTGCCCGGGTGGTCCCGGGCGCCTAGAGGGACGCGCCCACCACGAGCACGGCCAGCAGCACGGCACCGGCAGTGGTGCACTGCTCGCTGCCGGACTTCCAGCCGCCGACCAGCAACGACACGGCGACAGTGCTCATGACGCCGAATTTCCACTCCAGATACCGCTCGAGGAAGAAGATGAGTACGGGCATGGCGGTCCCTCCTGAGGAGGTGGGGAGCGAAGGCTCCGGGAAGCGGCCGATGCGCGAGCTGCACCCGTACGGCGTTGGACGGATTCAGCGATGAACGTGCCCTGTACAAAAGGATGTTGGCAGAGTTGGCGACCAACTCACTTCTTAGGGTCCCCACTTGGTGCTGGTTCATAACCAACTTCGCAACAAGTTCCATTAGATGGCAGGAAGTTGTAGCGTTCTGTTGTGACCCCTGAGCGCGGAGCAACGAACGGCACCACGAAGCCCTCCTCGGAAGAGGTGGCGGACATCCTGCGGGAGCGGATCCTCACCGGCGTACTCAAGACCGGCGCCTCCATGCCGACGCAGGCGCAGCTCGTCGAGGAGTTCGGCGTCGAACGGGGCGCGATCCGGAAGGCGGTGGAGCATCTGAAGTCCGAGGGGATGCTCACCGCGGTCACCCGGGGCGCCCCGCCGCGCATCGCGGGCCCCCCTCCCGTCGGCGGCGAGGCGGACGACGAGCCCCAGCAGACGGCGGCCCTCCTGGGGCCCAAGATCCTGGCGGCGTTCGGGGCGCCCGAGGTGCGGATCGACGCGCTCTGCCTCACGGCGGAATCCCTCGCGCTCGCCCTGGCGGAGCCCCTGCAGCGGATCCGGTCAGGCCGTCTCACGCCGCGCTCGGTGAAGGTGCGCATCCTGCTGCCGGACCGCCGTCTGGACCTGGCGTTCCCCCGGCCGGCCGATGACGCCGAGGACGCCGCGCAGGTCCACGAGCGCTGGCTGCATCTGCGCAACATCCAGGGCGCGGCCATGCGGCACCACCTGCTGGCGATGCGCAGCACGCGCCATCTCGACGTCGAAGTGACCTTCCGGGCGCTGCCGTTCACCCCGCCCGTGAAGATCTACCTGCTGAACGACGCCGAGGCGCTGTTCGCGTACTACACCGTCACCCGGCGGGAGGAGCAGATCGACGGCAGCCCGGTCCAGCTCTTCGACGTCCTGGGGAGCGACTCGACGCTCTTCACCTTCAACGGTGACGGCGGGGTGCGGGACGAGGCGTTCGTCGCGCAGTCGTCGATGTGGTTCGAGGGCCTGTGGACCACCGTGGCCACCGATCTGAACCTGGAGACCTGATACGGGGATCGTGTGTTCACCGAGTTCTGCCGCAGGGGGCGCGGGCAGTATGGGGAGGCGAAGTGCCGGCCCCCGGCCCGCGCCCCGACGGACGGAGCGACGTGATTCAACCGCACGCGACCGACCCGCATGCCCTTCTCTCATCCGCCGCATGCGTCCTCTTCGACTTCGACGGCCCCTTGTGCCGGCTGTTCGCCGGCCATTCGGCCGAGGGGGTCGCGCGGCGGCTCTCAGGGCGGCTGGCGGCACTCGGCCGTGATCCGGCGCCGGTGGCCGCGAGCGTGCGGGACGCCGACCCGCTCGGCGTGCTCCTGGCGGTCCGCAAGCACTACCCCGAGGACCGCGCGCTGATGGCCGCGCTGGACGGGCAGCTCACCGAGGAGGAGGTCGTGGCGGCGGGAAGGGCCACCCCGACCCCGGGAGCGGCGGAGCTCGTCCGGGCCCTGAAGGCTGCGGGTACGCGCCTCGCGGTGACCACCAACAACTCGCCCGCGGCGGTGACCTCCTACCTCGCCAGGGACGGTCTCGGCCCGTGCTTCGACGGGCACATACACGGCCGCAGGCCGGACCCGGCCCTGCTCAAGCCGGACCCGGACTGCCTGCACCGCGCGCTGGAGTCGACCGGGGTGGCCGCCGCGGACGCGCTGATGATCGGTGACTCGGCCGCCGACTGGCTGGCCGCCAGCAAGGCCGGAGTGCCCTTCCTCGGCTACGCGGAGAACGCCTGGAAGTACCGGGAACTGCGCGACGTGGGAGCGGAGGTGAGCGTCTCCACGCTCGAAGGGCTCGCTCGTGCGGCGAGTTCCCCGCACGAGCGGAACACCAGCGCGGCTCGAACGGCGACGGCGAGTGTTCGATGCGAAATCACTCGGCCGGAAACGACCGAGTGACGACGACGTCAATTTCCCCCGCCCCGGACGATCAGCGCGGTACCTTCCTCGTCAGTTCCACAGTTCCGTACCCACGAGGCCGCCATCCATGACAGTCGACGCAGTGTCCGAGGTCCGCCGGACGGCGGCGGAGAGAGCCGGGCTGGACTACGGCGACAGGGCGATCGAGGGCCCGCTCCAGGGGTACCACCACGAGACCTACGTCATTCCGCTTCCGCCCGGCAGCGACCCGGGCGTGCGGCCCAGGCGGGGCAAGGTGCGGGAGCCGCGTCCCGGGCTGTTCTGGTACGACCGACGGTGCTTCCGGTCCGAGGAGCTCCTGCTCCGGGCCCTGCAGGGGCGAGTGCAGAGGATTCCGGAAATCATCGAGGCCGGCGCGGCCCGGCTCCAGGTCTTCATCGAGGGACGCACGCTGGGGCAGGGGGTGCTGCCCAGCGGACCGCTCTCCGACCGGCATCGCGACCAACTCGGCCAACTTTTTGGTGAGTTGGCAGCGGTCAAGACGGACGAGATCGACATCGGGCGGATCTGCCGGCCCGAGGACCGGCCCGAGGACGGAGACTGCGCGGGGTTTCTGGCCGGCCTCATCACGTTCACCCAGGAGCGGGTCTACCGGGAGCACGGTGCCCCGTACCGCGGGCTGTTCGACCGGCTGGGCGTGAATGACGCCGCCCTGGAAGAGCTGAGGCACCGGGCGCGGGGGCTGGGGTCCCGGCCCTTCGTGCTCGTCCACGGTGATCTGCACCGGGCGAACTTCATCGTCGACCTCCGCGGCGACCTGTGGGCCATCGACTGGGAACTCGCCATGATCGGCGACCCGCTCTACGACCTGGCGACGCATCTGCACCTGATGCGCTACGCGGACGAGGAGCGGGAGGAGATCTGCGGGATCTGGGAGGCGGCGGTCGAAGCGGCACGGCCGGACGCGACGTCGGGGTGGCGGCGGGATCTGCCCGTGCTGCTCGACTACAAGCGGGCCCAGTCGGTGTACACGGATGTCATCCGCGGAGCGCTCGTGCTGGAGGAGCCGGCGGGCGGGCCGAACCGGCACCTGCTCCCGGGTGTGGCGGAGCAGGTCCGGCAGGCGCTGGTGGCCGCGCAGCCGCTGTTCGGGGCGCAGGCCGTTCCCACGCTCGGGCAGGTCATGGATGCCTACGAGCAGTGGTTCCGGTCGCGCCCCGCCGTCACCGCGTCCGCACCCTGAACAGCACCCCGGAGAGCCCCACCGCGAGTACCAGGATTCCCGTCGCCCACGCGAGCGCGATCCACGGGGTGTGGCCCACCGGCTGGTTCAGCAGGAGGCCGCGCAGCGACTCGATGGCCGGGGTGATCGGCTGGTGGTCGGCGAAGCCGTGGAGCCAGCCCGGCATGCTGTCGACCGGGACGAACGCGCTGCTCGGGTACGGCAGGAACGACATGAAGAAGGTGAACCCGCCGGCCGCCTCCGGGGTTCTGGCGAGCAGTCCGATGGCCGCCGAGATCCAGGACAGCGCCGTGATGTAGGCGAGGAGCACGGCGGCGACGGCCGCCCAGCCGGCCGGGGTCGCCGCCGGGCGGAAGCCGATGAGGACGGCGACGCCGAACACGAGGGTGGTGGAGACCAGATTGCGTACGGTGCTTGCCACGACGTGCCCGGCGAGCACCGGCGTACCGCCGACGTCCAGGGAGCGGAAGCGGTCGATGATGCCGCCCTTCATGTCCTCGCTCACGGCGACCGCCGTGGTGGAGGCGCCGAATCCCGCGCACAGGAGCAGGACTCCGGGGACGACGTACATGACGTACGAGTCGTAGGCGGGGCCCGTGTCGATCGCGCCGCCGAAGAAGTAGACGAATATCAGCATCAGCATGATCGGCAGCAGCATCGAGGTGATGACGGCGTCGATGTTGCGGCGGCTGATGCGCAGGCTGCGGCCGGTCATGACCGCGGCGTGGGTCAGGACTCCGGGTGCGTCAGACATGGGCCGGTGCCTCCGTGGTCTGTGCGGTGAGGGCCAGGAACACGTCGTCGAGGGTCGCGCTGTGCACGGAGAAGCGGTCCACGTCCGTGCGGTGCGGGTCGATCTCGTCGAGCAGGGCGCGTACATGGGCTGCCGTGCCGTCGGTGGGCAGGCCCAGGGTCAGCGTCCCGGGGGAGTGGTGGACGGCGCCGGTGGCGAGCCGGAGGTAGGCCTCGCGGCTGGTGAGGACCACGTCGAGGCGGTGGCCGGAGGTGTGCGACTTCAGTGTGTCCGGGGTGCCTTCGGCGACGATCCGGCCCCTGTCCAGTACGGCGATGCGGTCGGCCAGTGTGTCGGCCTCCTCGAGGTACTGGGTGGTGAGCAGCACCGCGGCACCCCGGCCCGCGAGGTCGCCGACGACCTGCCAGAGCTCCCGGCGGCTGCGCGGGTCGAGACCGGTGGTGGGCTCGTCGAGGAAGAAGACGCCGGGCTCGGGCGAGCCGACGAGTCCCGCCGCCAGGTCGAGGCGGCGCCGCATGCCCCCGGAGTACGTACGGGTCCGGCGGCGGGCGGCGTCGGTGAGGCCGAAGCGGACGAGGAGTTCCTCGGTCCGCTGCTCGGCCTGCTTGCGCGAGAGGCCTGTCAGCCTCGCCGTCATCCGCAGGTTCTCCTCGCCGGTCTGGGTCTCGTCGACGGCGGCGAACTGCCCGGTGAGGCTGATCGCGCGGCGCACCCGGCTCCGGTCGGTGACGACGTCGAACCCGGCGACGCGTGCCGTGCCGGAGTCGGCGGTGGTGAGGGTGGCGAGGATGCGTACGGCCGTGGTCTTGCCCGCGCCGTTGGGGCCGAGCAGAGCGAAGACGGAGGCGCGGGCGACCTGGAGGCCGACGCCGTCCAGGACGCGGACCCGTGCGGCCGGTCTTCCGTAGGACTTCGTGAGGCCGTGGGCCTCGATCATTGCTCCGGGCATGGGAGTCCACCCTTCTGCGTATGTCATACGCGTTACTGCGTAAGCATTACGCAAACCTAGGATGAAGGTCAAGGCAGTACGGGGAGAGGCGGCTTCGGGTGACGGAGAAGAACGGCGGTTCGGGCGGCACGGGCCTCCCGGCCAGCATCGAGGCCGCCTGGGGTCTGCGGGACCGCCCGGTCAAGGGGCCCAAGCCCGGGCTGACCCTGGACCGCATCGTCGCCGCGGCCGTGGCCGTCGCGGCCTCGGAAGGGCTCGCGGCCGTCTCGATGGGGCGGGTCGCCAAGGACCTCGGCGCGTCCACGATGTCGCTCTACCGGTACGTCTCGGCGAAGGAGGAGCTCTACCTCCTGATGCAGGAGGCGGCCATGGGCGAGCCACCGCCGCTGCCCGCCCTGGAGGCGGGGGAGGGCTGGCGGGAGGCGATCGGCCAGTGGGCACGGGCCCAGCGGGAGATGTTCCACCGCAACCTGTGGGCGCTGCGCATGCCGATCTCCGGCCCGCCCGCCAGCCCGAACTCGGTGGCCTGGTGGGAGCAGGGCCTCCAGGCGCTGGAGGACAGCGGACTGAGCGAGGGCGACAAGATCTCCACCATCCTCCTCGTCTCCGGTTTCGTCCGGAACGAGGCGCTGCTGATGAGCGATATCGCCGCGGCCGTCGCGGCGAAGGGCGTGCCCGCCGACGAGGTGAGGGCACGGTGGGAGAGGACCATGGGCCGACTGGTCGACCCCGTACGGCATCCCGCGCTCAGCCGGCTGATGGGCAGCGGTGTCATGAGTGAGCCGGACGACCCCGACTACGAGTTCGTGTTCGGACTCGCACGGCTGCTCGACGGGACCGAGGCCCTGATCCGACAGCGGCGCACGGAGGGCCAGGACATCAAGTCCGGTTGAGGTCAGGGGCGTACGCTTCATGGTCATGAGCGTCATGAGCGGAGAGAAGACCGGCCCGGCGGCGCTCGCGCCGACAGGTCTGCGTGAGCGCAAGAAGCAGCTGACCTGCAAGGCGGTCTCCGATGCCGCGATCGGGATGTTCCTGGAGCGGGGCTTCGGCAAGGTCTCCGTGGCCGAGGTGGCGGCTGCGGCCGACATCTCCAAGCCGACGCTGTTCCGGTACTTCCCGGCCAAGGAGGACCTGGTGCTGCACCGGTACGCCGAGCACGAGGACGAGGCGGCCCGGGTGGTCTCCGGCCGGGCCCCCGGCGAATCGCCCCTGGCCGCGCTGCGCCGCCACCACCTGGACGGTCTCGACCGCCGCGACCCGGTGACGGGGCTCTGCGACACCCCGGCGGTGCTGGCGTTCCACCGGCTGCTGTACGGCACCCCGTCCCTCGTCGCCCGGCTGCACACGTACCGGGGGCGCTCCGAGAAGGCGCTCGCCCGCGCCCTGGGCAACGGGATGCCGGCGCGGCTCGCGGCGGGGCAGATCGTCGCCGTCCTGCGGATCCTCGCCGAGGGGAACTGGCGGCGGATCGACGCCGGGGAGAGCGCCGGCCAGGTGTACGGGGGCGCGGTGGCGGCGGCCGAGAACGCCTTCGTCCAGCTGAGGACGGGGCTGGAGCAGGTCAGTCGTTGACGGGGTGCACCTCGTCGCTCACGCGTCCACCCGGGTGAGAGCGAACCCGAACGGGCCGTGCAGATCGGCCGGTTCACGGAAGAGCACGCCCGTCATCCCGAGGGCGACGGCCGCGTCGACGTTCTCCTGGCGGTCGTCCACGAAGAGGCACCGGTCCAGTGGCACCCCAGCGCGTGCGGCGGCGATCCGGTAGATCTCCGGGTCCGGCTTCGCGACGCCCTCCACGGCGCTGCTGACGACATGGTCGGCCAGGTCGCCGATCCCCAACGCGGCCAGGTCGTCCTCCAGTCGGAGGGTCGCGTTGGTGACCAGGACGAGCGGCACCAGGGCCCTGACCCGTCGCAGCAGGGCCACCACCTCCTCGTCCGCCCGGAACGGCGCCCGGGCGAGCGCCCGGCCCAGCTCACGGGCCCGGGCCTCGTCCACCCGGCCGGCCAGGCCGGACACGATGGCCTCGACCCACTCGTCCGGGGAGATCCGGCCCAGGAGCAGCGGGAGGTCGGTCTCCGGCGCGTACGCGATCTCCTCGGTGGTGCCTTCCGGGAGGCCCGCGGCCCGTTCCAGCGAGGCCAGGTGCGTCGTGTCGTAGAAGCGGATGACGTTGTCGAGGTCGCACAGCACCGCGTCGAAGGGCCGGTCGGCCGGTTCCCGAATGGCGGTGGCGGACGCGGTGGCGAACGCGAGGATGTCGCGTACCGCATCGCCCAGTGCGGCGAAGCGACGGTGAGCACCGGCCTGCGTGACCTGAGCGGCCGGGCCTGTCTGTGTGCCGCCGGCGGTCGGGCCCTGTGGTGTGCCGCCGGCGGCCGGGGCGTTCACCGACCACACCGTCATCCCGGCCCGCAGCCCTGCCTGCACCCCGGACGGGGCGTCCTCGATCACGAGGCAGTCCTCCGGCCGGGCGCCGAGCCGCTCGGCCGCCAGCAGGTACGGCGCCGGGGACGGTTTGCCCTCCACCACCGACGCGGCGTCCACGATCACCTCGGGCACCGGCAGCCCCGTACGGGCGAACCGGCCGCGGACCCGGTGCTCGTAGTTGGACGTGACCAGCGCCCAGGAGCCGACGGGAAGGGAAGCCAGCAGTGCCGCGGCGCCGTCGAACGCGGTGTAGTCGCCGGTACGGACGTCCTCGTCCTCCAGTTCGTGCAGGAGGTCCAGGCAGACGTGCGGATCCCGGTCCGGGGCGACCTCGGCGAAGGTCTCCATGGGCCGCGTGCGCAGCGCCGTCCGGTAGACCTCGTCGGGGTCGAGGCCGTGCCGCAGCGCCCATGTGCTCCAGACCCTGCGTTGGTTGTCGAGCGCGTCGATCAGGGTGCCGTCGACATCGAACAGCACGTACTTTCCGGGCACCTGCATGGCCGGTCTCATTCCGCCGCGGGTATGTCCAAAGCCGTTCCGTACAGGCGGGAGACCCGGAGGCGGATCACCACACGGCGCTCCACCACGGCCTGCGCCAGGAAGGCGGCCTCGTCCGCCGGGTCGTCGAAACCCGGCGTCAGGGAGAGTAGTTCACGGCCGATCGCGTCACCGGCCACAACGGACTCCTGCGACACCTCCGCCTCGCCCTCGGCGACGGCGAACGACCATTCGTCGCCGCCGCGGACGTGCAGCGAGGCGTGCGGATCCCGGCGCAGCATGCGCGCCTTCAGGCGGTCGGCGGTGGTGGAGACGCGTACGGTGCGGTCCTCGCTGTTCCAGCGGTACAGCACGGTCGACAGATGCGGGTGCCCGGTACTGCGGACGGCGGCGAGCACGCCGAACGGCTGCTCCTGGAGGATTCGGGAGAGCTCCTCGTCGGTGAGGACGCGGGGCGCGGGCCCGCTCTTCGGCTTCGATGATCCGACTGCGTTCATGGAACGACCTTTCAGGAACGGGCGGGAGCGGCTGCGGGGCGAAGGACGAGGAGCGCGAGGGCGAAGGCGGCGACGAGCAGGCCCGTGCCGACTCCGAAGGCCAGCTGGTAACCATTGGTCAGCGCGTCGGCTCTGCTGTGGCCTTCGGCCAGCAGCCGCTCACTGCGGCCCGCCGCGAGTGTGGACAGCACCGCGACGCCGACGGCCATACCGATCTGCTGCGTCGTGTTGAAGACGCCCGAGGCGAGCCCGGCATCGTCGTCGCCCGCACCGGACATGCCGAGCGCCGTCAATGCGGGGAGGGCGAGCCCGAAACCGGCGGCCAGGAGCATCACGGGGAGCAGGTCGCTCACGTACTGCGCCTGTACGGGAACCCGGGTGAGGAGCCCGAGGGCGCCGATCAGCAGCAGGATCCCGGCCAGCAGGACGGCGCGTTCACCGAACCGGGCGTTCAGCCGCGCCGAGACGCCCAGCGATACGGCTCCGATGACGGCGGCGGCCGGAAGCATGGCGAGACCGGTCTCGGCGGCGCCGTACCCGAGCACGTTCTGCAGGAAGAGCGCGACGAGGATCTGGAACGAGAACAGGGCGGCCACCATGAGGACCTGGACCAGGTTGGCCCCGGCCACACTGCGGGACCGGAAGATCCGCAGGGGCATGAGCGGCGTCCTGGCGGTGGCCTGGCGGACGACGAACCCGACGAGGAGTACGAGGGTGAGTGCGCCGAGGCCGAGTGTGGGCGCGGAGGTCCAGCCGTACTCCTCGACCTTGACCACGGTGTAGATGCCGAGCATCAGACCCGCGGTGACGAGTGCCGCGCCCAGGACGTCGGCGCCGGCGGCGAGGCCGATGCCGCGGTCGGCGGGCAGGACGCGGCGGGCGATCAGGAGGGCCGCGATGCCGATCGGCAGGTTGATGAAGAAGATCCAGTTCCAGGCGAGCGCGTCGGTGAGGCCGCCGCCGAGCACCTGCCCGATCGAGGCGCCCGCCGCCCCGGTGAACGAGAACACGGCGATGGCCCCGGCGCGTTCCCGTTGCCCGGTGAACAGGGTCACGAGGATGCCGAGGCCTACGGCGGAGGCCATCGCGCTGCCGACCCCCTGCAGGAGCCGGGCGGCGATCAGCATCCCGGGGGTCGCTGCCACGCCGGCCAGCAGGGAGGCCGCGGTGAAGACCACGGTCCCGGCGACGAACATGCGCTTGCGGCCGATCAGATCGCCGAGCCGGCCGGCCAGCAGGAGCAGGCTGCCGAACCCGATCAGATAGGCGTTGACCACCCAGCTGAGGCCGGCGGAGGTGAATCCGAGGTCGCGCTGGATGGCGGGCATCGCCACGGTCACGATGGAGCCGTCGAGGGTCATCATCAGCATCCCGGAGGCGATCACTCCGAGGGCCAGCTTGCGGGTGCGGGCGGTGGGCCCGGTGGCGTCGCGCGGCGGAAGGGGCGCAGTGACAGACATCGGTCTTCTCCTGTCGGAACGGGTCGACAGGAGTGACCGTAGCAGATGGTTTTGTTGCAGACTATATTTAACGGCCCTACCGGCTGCGGCTAACTCTGGCCCTGGCGGGCGCGCCGGACCGGGCGGGGGTTCTCGACGGGGGTGGCCAGGTGCTCCTCGGCCAGCTGGTTCAGGGCGCGCAGCAGCACGTCGCGGTCGCTGTCGGGGAGTGTCGACAGGGCGTCCTTGTGCACCTGGTCGACGATCTGCTGGCTCCGCTCGGCGAGCCGGGCGCCTTCCTCGGTGACGGCGATGATCCGGGCCCGTCGGTCACGGCTGGACGGCCGCCGCTCGGCGAGCCCCGCGCTCTCCAGGGCGTCCACCGTCACCACCATCGTGGTCTTGTCCATGTCGCCGATCTCCGCGAGCTGGATCTGGGTGCGCTCCCCCTCAAGCGCGTGTACCAGGACGCAGTGCATCCGAGCCGTCAGCCCGATCTCGGCGAGGGCGGCGGCCATCCGGGTCCGCAGGACATGGCTGGTGTGGTCGAGGAGGAAGGAGAGGTCCGGTGCGGTGCGGGCGGGCGTCATGGCGGTCATGTCAGCCAGCGTAACAATTCGGTCCGTGGCGGATCGTCCGGAAGAGACGCACTACGTCTTCCGGAGCCCGGCTAGGGAATCGCCCCGCGGAGAAGAGCGCGGGCGAACGGCTCTCCGGTCGCCTCCGCGTACGCCACCCGCTCCTTCACCTCGCGCAGGGTGCGCGGGCGGTAGCCGGGGCCGCCGCAGCAGCTCTTGTGGAAGCGGATCCCCGCGTTCAGGAGCACCGAGAGCGCACGCCACGCCGCGACGTCCCGTCGTCGCGGCGGCGCGAAGGCGGACCCGACGTGGATCAGCTTCCCTGCGCAGCGCGGACAGACGCGCTCCCGGTCCCTGTCGTAAGGCTGCTTGTACGAAGCCCGGCAGGGCAGGCACACGTAGGCGGTCTTCCCATGGGGCATGGGGGCAGCGTAGGCGCTCGGTCCGGCGCCTTCGAGCTGTTTTTCCACCGGTTCGACGGGCGGACCCGGTTCAGCGGCCCCGCCACAGACGTCCGACGCGGCGACGGATCCCGCGCCGCGGGCGGCGGGGCCGCGAAGGTGACTCCTGCGGACCGCCGTCGCCCGGATCCTCACCACGCCTGCGCCCCCACGGATCGCCGGGCGACAGGAGGGGTACCTTGCGCTCCGCCTGCGCCCGGATCTCGTAGTGGGCGTCATGAGCGGTCACCCTGAACGCCTCGTCGTACGAGGCCATGGCGGCACTGATCGCCGCTCCGGCGACACCGCGGCGACGGACGCGGGACGCCAGCCAGGTGAAGAAACCCATGACCCCGGCGACTGCGCCCGCGAGGACCAGGAGCGGCAGGAACTCACTCATGGGCGGAGCCTACCCAGGAGGTGCAACGGCGCCCGCGGATCGTCTGTCGGCAGAACTCCGTCCAGGAGCACCGATCGCCGGGACGGGGCACATCCGCCGTGCCATGCTGGTGAGCATGACCCCCCTGGCCGACCTGGTACGGCTGCGCCGCGTCCGGGACATGATGGACCGCGACTACGCGCAGCCGCTGGACGTTCCGGCGCTGGCGAGCGTCGCCCTCATGTCGCCCGGACACTTCTCCCGCAGTTTCCGCGCCGCCTTCGGGGAGACGCCCTACAGCTACCTGATGACCCGGCGCGTCGAGCGGGCGAAGGCGCTGCTGCGGCGGGGCGACCTCAGCGTCACGGACGTCTGCTTCGCGGTCGGATGTACTTCGCTGGGGTCGTTCAGTTCCCGCTTCACGGAGCTGGTCGGTGAGAGCCCGAGTGCCTACCGGGCCCGCCCCCACGAGGCCGGCGCCGCGATCCCGGCGTGCGTCGCCAAGATCATCACGAGACCGGTCAGGAACGGAGAAGCGAATCCCGCCGCCGACTCGTAGCGTCGAAGCCATGAACATCAACCTCTCGCAGTGCTTCATCGCCGTCGACGACCACGACAAGGCGCTCGCCTTCTACCGCGACGCCCTCGGCCTGGAGGTGCGCAACGACGTCGCCTTCGAGGGAATGCGCTGGGTGACCGTCGGCTCGCTCACGCAGCCCGACGTGGAGATCGTCCTCGAACCGCCGCTCGCCGACCCCAACGCCTCGGAGGCCGACAGGAAGGCGATGGCCGAACTGCTGGCCAAGGGCAACCTGCGCGGCGTGATCTTCTCCACCGACGACTGCGACACCACCTTCGAAAGCATCAGGGCAGCGGGCGGGGAGGTGCTGCAGGAGCCGATCGACCAGCCGTACGGCGTCCGCGACTGCGCCTTCCGTGACCCGGCCGGGAACATGATCCGCTTCACCCAGTCCCGCAAGGCGTAGGGAACGGCGGACCGTTGCCGCGACAGCTCCCGCGAATGTAGAACCGGACGTACGTGCTCGAAGCCGGTCGGATCGAACCGGGCGACACCGGCCGGGACCGCCCGGCGGCCCCGCCTCACAGATGGAGAGACGATAAGCATGGCCACGAAGAAGGACACGCAGTCGCCCGCGCTGCACGATGCCGACAGCCACGACCTGATCCGCGTGCACGGCGCACGCGTGAACAACCTCCAGGACGTCAGCATCGAGATCCCGAAGCGTCGGTTGACGGTGTTCACCGGTGTCTCCGGATCAGGCAAGAGCTCCCTGGTGTTCGGCACGATCGCCGCGGAGTCGCAGCGGCTGATCAACGAGACGTACAGCACCTTCGTGCAGGGCTTCATGCCGACCCTCGCGCGGCCCGACGTCGACGTACTCGACGGGCTGACGACCGCGATCAGTGTCGACCAGCAGCGGATGGGGTCCGACCCGCGCTCCACTGTGGGCACCGCCACGGACGCCAACGCGATGCTGCGCATCCTCTTCAGCCGCCTCGGGAAGCCGTACATCGGCTCGGCCAAGGCGTTCTCCTTCAACGTCGCCTCGATCAGCGGTGCGGGAGCGGTCACGGTGCAGCGCGCCGGGCAGACCGTGAAGGAGCGGCGCAGCTTCAGCATCACCGGCGGCATGTGCGCGCGCTGCGAGGGCCGGGGCAAGGTCTCCGACATCGACCTCACCCAGCTGTACGACGACTCCAAGTCGCTCGCGGAGGGCGCGTTCACCATCCCCGGCTGGAAGTCGGACAGCCAGTGGACCGTGGGGCTCTACGCCCAGTCGGGCTTCCTCGACCCGCACAAGCCGATCCGCAGGTTCACCAAGAAGGAGATGCAGGACTTCCTCTACCGGGAGCCGGTCAAGGTCAAGGTCAACGGCATCAACCTCACCTACGAGGGGCTGATCCCCAAGATCCAGAAGTCGTTCCTGTCCAAGGACAAGGAGGCGATGCAGCCGCACATCAGGGCGTTCGTGGAGCGCGCGGTCACCTTCAGCAGCTGCCCCGAGTGCGACGGCACCCGTCTCAACGAGGGTGCCCGCTCGTCGAAGATCAAGCGGAAGAGCATCGCCGACGCCTGCGCCATGGAGATCAGGGACCTGGCCGACTGGGTCCGCGGCCTGAAGGAGCCGTCGGTGGCGCCGCTGCTCCTCGCGCTGCAGCAGACCCTCGACTCGTTCGTGGAGATCGGCCTCGGCTACCTCTCGCTCGACCGGCCGGCGGGCACGCTGTCCGGTGGCGAGGCGCAGCGCGTGAAGATGATCCGTCACCTCGGCTCCTCGCTCACGGACATCACGTACGTCTTCGACGAGCCGACGATCGGGCTGCACCCGCACGACATCCAGCGGATGAACGGCCTGCTCCTGCAACTGCGCGACAAGGGCAACACCGTGCTCGTGGTCGAGCACAAGCCGGAGGCCATCGCGATCGCCGACCACGTCGTCGACCTCGGTCCCGGCGCCGGTACGGCGGGCGGCACCGTCTGTTACGAGGGCAGCCTCGAAGGGCTGCGGTCCAGCGGCACCGTCACCGGCCGCCACCTCGACGACCGGGCCTCCGTGAAGGAGTCGGTGCGCAAGCCCACCGGTGCCCTGAAGATCCGCGGCGCGAAGGCGAACAACCTGCGGAACGTGAACGTCGACATTCCGCTCGGCGTGCTCACCGTCATCACCGGTGTCGCCGGCTCCGGCAAGAGCTCGCTCGTGCACGGCTCGATCCCGGCCGACGAGGGCGTGGTGGCGGTCGACCAGGCCCCGATCAAGGGCTCCAGGCGCAGCAACCCGGCGACGTACACCGGACTGCTCGAGCCGATCCGCAAGGCGTTCGCCAAGGAGAACGGCGTGAAGCCGGCGCTGTTCAGCGCCAACTCCGAGGGTGCCTGCCCCACGTGCAACGGCGCCGGCGTCATCTACACGGACCTGGCGATGATGGCCGGCGTGGCCACCACCTGCGAGGACTGCGAGGGCAAGCGGTTCGACGCCTCGGTGCTCGACTACCACCTCGGCGGCCGCGACATCAGCGAGGTGCTCGCGATGTCGGTGACCGAGGCCGAGAAGTTCTTCGGTGCCGGTGAGGCGCAGACGCCTGCCGCGCACAGGATCCTGGAGCGGCTCGCCGACGTCGGTCTCGGCTACCTCACGCTCGGCCAGCCGCTCACCACACTGTCGGGCGGCGAGCGGCAGCGGCTCAAGCTGGCCACCCACATGGGTGACAAGGGCGGCGTCTACGTCCTGGACGAGCCGACCACGGGCCTGCACCTCGCCGACGTCGAGCAGTTGCTCGGCCTGCTGGACCGGCTGGTCGACTCCGGCAAGTCGGTGATCGTCATCGAGCACCACCAGGCGGTCATGGCACACGCCGACTGGATCATCGACCTCGGCCCGGGCGCCGGCCACGACGGCGGCAAGGTCGTCTTCGAGGGCACCCCCGCCGACCTCGTCGCCGACGGGTCCACCCTCACCGGCGAGCACCTCGCGGAGTACGTCGGCGCCTGACGGGGACGCGCGGACGCTCGCAGCACGGGCGGAAACCAGGAGGCGGGGCCGGCACTGCCGGCCC
>NZ_JBHTRI010000051.1:0-40557 GCF_042796085.1 Streptomyces sp. NPDC056452 | reverse complement strand
GTTCCGCTGCGTGTCGCGGTGATGGGCTGTGTGGTGAACGGTCCGGGTGAGGCGCGTGAGGCGGACCTGGGTGTGGCGTCCGGCAACGGCAAGGGCCAGATCTTCGTGAAGGGCGAGGTCATCAAGACCGTCCCGGAGTCGAAGATCGTGGAGACCCTCATCGAGGAAGCCATGAAGATCGCCGAGCAGATGGAGAAGGACGGCATCGCCTCCGGCGAGCCCCAGGTCTCCATCGCGGGCTGACCCCACCACTCGCACTGTGCCCCGCAGGGCCCGCCCTGCGGGGCACAGCCGTGTCCGCTCCCCTTGCAGCGCCCGGCCCCGCAGGGCCTCGCATCCGGCCGTCCCGTCCCGTGCGGGGGGCGCCCCGCAGCCTTGTTGGGTACAGTGCGGAAATCAGCAGACAGTATGGTGAGGCCCCCAGTGTTGACGCAGACCACTACCCGGGTCCTCGACCCCGGCGAGCTCCCTGCCGCGCTCGCCATCCTCGAGAGCGAACCTGTCGACAACGCGTTCGTGACGTCCCGCGTCCAGGTCGCGGGACTCGACCCCTGGCGCCTCGGCGGCGAGATGTGGGGCTGGTACGCCGACGGCAGGCTGCGCTCGCTCTGCTACTCCGGCGCCAACCTGGTGCCCATCTGCGCGACTCCCGAGGCCATCAGGGCCTTCGCCGACCGCGCCCGGAGAGCCGGTCGGCGCTGCTCCTCGATCGTGGGCCCCGCCGGGCCCACCGCCCAGCTGTGGCGCCTGCTGGAACCGAGCTGGGGTCCCGCCAGGGAAGTCCGGCCCAACCAGCCCCTCATGGTCACCGAGAGCCCGTCCGCCGAGGTGGCGCCGGACCCGCTCGTGCGCCGTATCCACAAGGAGGACATCGACGTCCTCATGCCGGCGTGCGTGGCGATGTTCACCGAGGAGGTCGGCATCTCCCCGCTGGCCGGTGACGGCGGGCTGCTCTACCAGGCACGCGTCGCCGAGCTGATCACCACCGGCCGCTCCTACGCCCGTATCGACGACGGCAAGGTCGTCTTCAAGGCGGAGATCGGCGCTGCCACCTCACGGGCCTGCCAGATCCAGGGCGTCTGGGTCGCCCCCGAATTCAGGGGCCGCGGTCTCTCCGAGACAGGCATGGCGGCCGTCCTGCGGTACGCGCTGGCCGACGTGGCACCGATCGTCAGCCTGTACGTGAACGACTACAACACCGCCGCACGCAGGGCCTACAGCCGCGTCGGCTTCCGTGAGACCGGTGCGTTCATGAGCGTGCTGTTCTGACCGGGCGGTACGGCCAGTAGGGTTCCCGCATGGCAGCAGCACACCCCGCATCCCCCCGGGGCTCCGGGGCCCCCGGCATCGTGGTCGGACCGCTCGACCTCGCCGCACGTGTCGATGAGGCCCTGGCCGTGCAGGCCCTCGCCTTCGGGCTCTCCCAGGACGAGATCGACGTACGCCGCCACATCGTGCTCAGACACCTCGACCACCCGCAGGCCCGCGCCCTCGGCGCCACGACCCCTGCCGGGCGGCTCGTCGGATTCGTCTACGGCCTGCCGAACAACCGGGCCCACTGGTGGTCCACCGTCGTCGAGCCGTACCTGCGCGCCACGGGCTCCTCGGAATGGCTCGACGACTCCTTCGTGATCACCGAACTCCATGTCCACCCGGAGTTCCAGCAGCGCGGACTCGGCCGCAGCCTGATCACCACCATCACGGACGCCGTCGACCTGCCCCGCTCCATCCTCTCGGCGATCGACACGGAGAGCCCCGCACGCGGCCTCTACCGCGCCCTCGGCTACCAGGACCTGGCCAGGCAGGTGCTCTTCCCCAGCGCGCCCAAGCCCTACGCGGTGATGGGCGCGCCCCTTCCGCTGCGCCGCCGATAGCGAATCGATTTCCGCCCGCGCGTACCGCCCCGCTAACCTCGGCCTCATCACCCTTCCGAGCAGGAGTTCATCATGGCCCAGGTCCAGCGCATGTCCCGATTGATGATCAAGACACTGCGCGATGACCCGGCCGACGCCGAGACGCTCAACCACAAGCTCCTCGTCCGGGCCGGATACGTACGTCGCACCGCCGCCGGAATCTGGTCCTGGCTCCCGCTCGGCAAGAAGGTCCTGGAGAACATCACCCGCGTCGTCCGCGAGGAGATGGACGCCATCGGCGGCCAGGAGGTCCTGCTGCCCGCGCTCCTGCCCAAGGAGGCGTACGAGGCGAGCGGCCGGTACGACGAGTACGGCGACCTGCTGTTCCGGCTCAAGGACCGCAAGGGTGCCGACTACCTCCTCGGCCCCACCCACGAGGAGATCTTCACCCAGATCGTCAAGGACATGTGCTCGTCCTACAAGGACCTGCCCGTGATCCTGTACCAGATCCAGACCAAGTACCGCGACGAGGCCCGCCCCCGCGCCGGTGTGCTGCGCGGCCGTGAGTTCCAGATGAAGGACTCGTACTCCTTCGACACCACCGACGAGGGCCTCGCCGAGGCGTACCGGCTCCACCGCGCCGCGTACATCCGGATCTTCGAGCGCCTCGGCCTCGACCACCGCATCGTCTCGGCGGTCTCCGGAGCCATGGGCGGCTCGGCGTCCGAGGAGTTCCTGGCGCCCGCCCCGGCCGGCGAGGACACCTTCGTCGACTGCCCGAACTGCGACTACGCCGCCAACACGGAGGCAGTGACCTTCAAGGCCACGCCCGGCGACGGTTCCGCGGTCGCCCCCGTCGAGGAGCTGGACACCCCCGACACCCCGACCATCGAGACCCTCGCCGCCCACCTCGGCGTCCCGGCCTCCGCCACCCTGAAGAACCTCCTGGTCAAGGTCGACGGCGAGATCGTGGCCGTGGGCGTCCCCGGCGACCGCGAGGTCGACCTCGGCAAGCTCGGCGAGCACCTCGCCCCCGCCGTCGTCGAGCTCGTCACCGCCGAGGACTTCGTGGGCCGCCCCGACCTGGTGCGCGGCTACGTCGGCCCGCAGGGCCTGGAGAAGGTCCGCTACATCGCCGACCCGCGCATCACCTCCGGCACCGCGTGGATCACGGGCGCCAACAAGGAGGGCAAGCACGCGAAGAACGTCGTCGCGGGCCGCGACTTCGAGGTCGACGACTACCTCGACGTCGTCGTCGTCGAGGCGGGCGACCCCTGCCCCGAGTGCGGCACCGGCCTCCAGGTGGACCGCGCCATCGAGATCGGCCACATCTTCCAGCTCGGCCGCAAGTACGCCGACATCTTCAACCTCGACGTCCTCGGCCAGCAGGGCAAGCCCGTCCGCGTCACGATGGGCTCGTACGGCATCGGCGTCTCCCGCGCGGTGGCCGCACTCGCCGAGCAGACCGCCGACGACAAGGGCCTGTGCTGGCCCCGCGAGATCGCCCCGGCCGACGTGCACGTCGTCGCCGCGGGCAAGGCGCTCCAGACCGAACTGGCCCTCGAGGTCTCCGAGAAGCTGAACGCCGCGGGTCTGCGCGTCCTGGTCGACGACCGCGCGGGAGTCTCGCCCGGCGTCAAGTTCACCGACTCCGAGCTCATCGGTGTCCCGAAGATCCTTGTCGCAGGCCGCCGTTCGGCCGAGGGCGTCCTGGAGCTGAAGGACCGCCGCACGGGCGAGCGCGAGGAGCTCACCGTCGACGAGGCGATCGCCCGCCTGACCGACCAGGGCTGATCCGCACCGCACCCCGCAGACACACGAGAGGCCCCCACCGCGTGGGGGCCTCTCGCGTGCGTTCGGGTCCCTACAGCCAGCCCGCGAACTCCAGGGTCAGCTCGCCGTCCTGCCGACGCCCCGACGTCAGCGCACGGGTGCCCGACTCCACGGCCCGGAACAGCGTCCAGCCGTGCAGCCGTGCCTGGTCCAGTTCCAGCGACTCCGCGAGCTTCTTGATCCGCCGACGGGCCGTCACCGCACCGCCGGGCGAGGCGATCAGGTCCTCGACCCGGTCGCGCACCAGCCGTGCGAGGTCGTAGGCGCGCTCGCCCACCAGCGGCTCGGGACCCACCGCAAGCCACGGGGCACGCTCACCGGACAGCACCTTGCTCTGCCGGAAGTTGCCGTGCAGCAGAAGGAGTTCGGGGGAGTGCGCGACCAGCTCCTCGCGGGCCGCCAGTGCCGCGGAGACCAGCCCCGCGAGCTCCGGTTCCGCCGCTGCGGCCGCCCGCATCGGTTCCGTCTGCCGGGCGGTACGCTCCGCGACGGTCTCGAAGGGGTGCCCGGCCGGCGGGTCGATCCACAGCCGCCGTACCGTCCCCGAGGCCTCCAGCAGAGCCTTCGCCTCAGGAAGCGAACGCAGGGACACCTCGTGGTGCAGCCGCTCCAGCAGCAGGCTGTCACCCGCCGCCGCGCCGCCTTCGGGGGCCAGGAGCTCCACCGCACCCCAGCCGTTCCAATGGGCGAGCGCGGCCCGCTCCAGCGAGGGCTCGGCACCGGGCGGCGCGATCTTCAGCACGGCGGGCGTGCCGTCCGGACGGTGCACGAGGAGAGCGAGGCTGCTGCGGCCGCCCGGGGCCACGACCCGCTCCGGCGAGACATGGTGACCCGCCGCGGACAGCGCCTCCTCGGTGAGTGCGGGAAGCTGCCCGAGCCATTCGGCGGCGGCCGCTTTCCCGTACGTCTCGCCGAGCGCTCGCACCAGCCGCTGCGGCGGTTCGAAACCCATACGTGCCCAGTTCCCTTTCAGAGCTTCCTCAGTGCGTGACAGCCGCGGCGCCGGCCTCGGCGGTCTTGTCCGACGGGCGTGCGGCGGCCTTCTCGGCGAGCCCCGGAAAGGCTACGCCGGTGCCGCGCCAGCGCACCGACCGCACTGCGGCCTCCCGCAGAGCGGTCGCGGCCTCCTGCCGCAGGGGCCCGAGGGCGGCGCGTACGAGATCGGAGTAGACGCCCGCGATCCGGTCCTCCAGCAGGGCGGCGAGGCGCACCGCCGCCGCCGGATCCCGTACCGCGAACGGCAGAGCGTACGCGGCGTCGGCCGCCACCGGAGCACCGCCCAGGTCGCGGACCCTGCGTACCAGCGCGTCGCGCCGGGCCCGGTGGGCGTCGTACGCCGCCGTGGCCTCGGTACGGCGGCGGCCCTCCAGCCGGCCGCCCAGCACCCCGTACCCGTACACGGCGGCGTGCTCGGCTGCGAGCGCGGCCTGCGCCGCCGGCAGGGCAGTCTGCCCTGCCTCGTCCGTCCGCCCGGCTTCCTGCCCGGCCCCTTCGGTCATGACGAGGGCTCCTTGGCCAGTTCGGTCAGCAGATACGCGTGGGCCGCACCGGCTGCGGCGACCGAGGCCAGCAGCCTGGCCAGCTCCGGCCCGGCCGTCAGCAGGGTCTTGGCGTGGGCGTCGGCCACCCGCCGCTCCTCGGCCGCCAGCGCCTGCAGCGCGGCCTTCGCGTCGGTGGCGGGAGCCGTCGGTGCCGGCTGGGCGGTGCTCTTCGGCGGGCCGCCCAGGGCCGATGTGTGCTCCTGCACCGCGGACCGCAGCGGGGCGAGCCCGGCCGCGGTCACCGGGTGGGCGGTCACGACCTGGTCGTACCGGGCGAGCAGCGAGGCACTGGCGCGGGCGGCAGCCGCCCGCAGCGCCGTCTGTGTCCGGGCCGCCGCGGCCCGGGCGTCGGCACTCGCGTTCCCCCGTTGCCCGCCGGACTCCTCGTCGGACCCGCAGCCGGTCAGCACCGCACCCAGTGCGAGCGCTCCGGTAGCGGTGAGCGCACTCCTGCGCGTCGTCCCCGTGCGCCGCACTTGTCTCCTTCGGGCCTGGTTTGTGACCGATTCTGTCCTGAAGTGATCACTGCAGGCGAGCGTACCCGCGCACAGGCGGGAGGCGGACGGCAACACCCCTGCGGACCGGATACCCTTTGACCAGACACGCGACGATCCCCACAACAGCACACGCGGCCGAGGAGTCACCCGGATGAGCACCACCCAGAGCGATAGGCTGCGCGCACTGATCGATCCGCTCGTCGGCGCCAAGGAGCTGGACCTCGAGGAGATCGAGGTGTCCAAGGCCGGCCGCCGCCGGGTTCTGCGGGTCATCGTGGATTCCGAGGACGGCGTGGAGCTCGACACCTGCGCCGAGCTGAGCCGCGCGATCTCCGAGACGCTCGACGAGACCGACGCGATGGGTGAGGGCGAGTACGTCCTCGAAGTGAGCTCTCCGGGCGCCGACCGCCCGTTGACCGAGCACCGCCACTACGTACGCGCCATCGGCAGGCTGGCGAAGCTGGGCCTGAACGACGGCGAAGAGCTGGTGGCCCGCATCCTCGCAGTCGACGACGAGGGGCTCGATCTCGAAGTGCCGGGCGTCAAGGGCCGTAAGCCCACGTCGCGCCGTGTCGCCTTCGACGAGATCGCCAAGGCGCGCGTGGAGATCGAATTCAACCGCAAGGACAAGAAGGAAGAGGAGGCGTAGCCGTGGACATCGATGTGAAGCTTTTGAAGGGCTTGGCGCAGGACAAGGAGATCCCCTTCGACGTGCTCGTCGGGGCGATCGAGGCGGCCCTCCTCATCGCGTACCACCGCACCGACGGCAGCCACCGCCGGGCGCGGGTCGAGCTGAACGAGCGCGGCCACGTGACGGTGTGGGCCAAGGAGGACCCGGCCGACCTCGAAGAGGGCCAGGAGCCCAAGGAGTTCGACGACACCCCGTCCGGCTTCGGCCGCATCGCGGCGACCACCGCCAAGCAGGTCATCCTGCAGCGCCTGCGCGACGCCGAGGACGACAAGACGTTCGGCGAGTACGCGGGCCACGAGGGCGATGTCGTCACCGGCCTGGTCCAGCAGGGCAAGGACCCGAAGAACGTCCTCGTCGACATCGGCAAGATGGAAGCGATCCTGCCGGTGCAGGAGCAGGTGCCGGGCGAGGAGTACAAGCACGGTCTGCGGCTGCGCACGTACGTCGTACGGGTGGCCAAGGGTGTGCGCGGTCCGTCGGTGACCCTGTCGCGGACCCACCCCAACCTGGTGAAGAAGCTCTTCGCGCTGGAGGTCCCGGAGATCGCGGACGGTTCGGTGGTCATCGAGGCCATCGCCCGCGAGGCCGGTCACCGCAGCAAGATCGCCGTGCGGTCCACCCGGGCCGGGCTGAACCCCAAGGGTGCCTGCATCGGCCCGATGGGCAGCCGTGTGCGCAATGTCATGGCCGAGCTGCACGGCGAGAAGATCGACATCGTGGACTGGTCGGACGATCCGGCCGAGATGGTCGCCAACGCGCTGTCACCCGCTCGGGTGAGCCAGGTCGAGGTCGTGGACCTCGCCGCGCGCTCCGCCCGGGTCACCGTGCCCGACTACCAGCTGTCGCTGGCGATCGGCAAGGAGGGGCAGAACGCCCGCCTGGCGGCACGCCTCACCGGCTGGCGCATCGACATCCGTCCGGACACCGAGACCGACGCCGAGCGGGACGTCGCCGACCGTGAGCGCGCCGAGCGCGCCCGGGAGCGGTCCGAGCGCGGCTGATCCGTTCCGCCCCGGGGGTCCGGGGCGGTCCGAAGGAATAGATCAAGGCGTTCCGTCGCTGAGATCACGACAACATCCGTTCGATTTTTGCCCCAAAGGGGTGAGGTCGGTACGGGGAGGTAGACTTAAACGTGTCTGGCCGGACGCACGCCCGCGCTTGCCCCGAACGAACCTGTGTGGGATGCCGGGAGCGAGCGGCCAAGAGCGAGCTGCTGCGCATCGTGGTGGACGAGGGTGAAGTTGTCCCTGATCCACGCGGTACGCTGCCCGGCCGGGGTGCGTACGTGCACCCGGTCTCTGTCTGTCTCGACCTGGCGGTCCGCCGCCGGGCATTCCCCCGGGCCTTCAAGGCCAAGGGGCCGTTCGATTCCGCGGCACTGCAGCGGTTCGTCGAGCGGGTGACACCGTAAGAAAAGTGAACGGCACGGGTCCCCGTGCGGTCAGGTACCTCGCGAGTTGGAAGTAGGTCGAGATTGCGATGAGCACTCGATGAGTACGCGATGAGTACGCCCATGAAGTAGCGACGGTCCGGCGGTAACCCGGACCTAAAAGGAGCGAAGTGGCTAAGGTCCGGGTATACGAACTCGCCAAGGAGTTCGGGGTTGAGAGCAAGGTCGTCATGGCCAAGCTCCAAGAACTCGGTGAATTCGTCCGTTCGGCGTCCTCGACGATCGAGGCGCCGGTTGTACGCAAATTGACTGACGCACTGCAGGGTCCCGGCGGCAACGCCGGCAAGTCCGCTGCAAAGCCTGGCGCGCCCCGCAAGGCCGCCCCCGTGAAGCCCGCAGCGCCCTCCCCGGCCGCTGCGGCACGTCCTGCTGGCCCCAAGCCCGGCGCACCGGCCCCCAAGCCGGCCGCTGCCGAGGCCCCGGCGAGCAGCACCCCCGCAGCACCTTCCGCGCCGTCTGCGGGCCCGCGTCCGGGTCCGAAGCCCGCGCCCAAGGCTGCCCCGGTCACCCCGGTGCCCGCCGCCGAGTTCTCGGCTCCGGCACCGGCCCAGCCGGCCGCACCCCAGCAGCCGCAGGCCCCGCGTCCCGCGGGTGCCACCCCCGGTCCCCGCCCCGCCCGTCCGGCTCCGGCCGGCGGTCAGCGTGACGGCGGCCGCGGTGGCGAGCGTGGCGGCGAGCGCGGCGGCGACCGTCCGGCACGTCCCGCAGGCCAGGGCGCACCCCGCCCCGGTGGCGCGCGTCCGGCGGGTCCCCGTCCGGGTAACAACCCGTTCACCTCCGGTGGCTCCACCGGCATGGCGCGCCCCGGCGCGCCCCGTCCCGGCGGCGCCCCGCGTCCCGGCGGCGGTCAGGAGCGCCCCGGCGCTCCGCGTCCGCAGGGCGGCTCCGGCGGCCCCGGTGGCGCACCGCGCCCGCAGGGTCAGGGTGGTGCCCGTCCGTCTCCGGGCGGCATGCCCCGTCCGCAGTCCCCGCGTCCCGGCGGTGCCCCCGCGGGTAACCGTCCGAACCCGGGCATGATGCCGCAGCGTCCCGCTGCCGCACCGCGTCCCGGCGGTGGCCCCGGCGGCGGCGGGCGTGGTCCCGGTGCCGGTGGCGGTCGTCCCGGTGGCGGTGGCGGCGCAGGTCGTCCCGGTGGCGGCGGCTTCGCAGGCCGTCCGGCCGGTCCCGGTGGTGGCGGCGGCGGCTTCGCCGGCCGTCCCGGTGGTCCCGGTGGCGGTGGCGGCGCAGGCCGTCCCGGTGGTGGCGGCGGCTTCGGCGGTCGTCCCGGCTTCGGTGGACGTCCCGGCGGCCCGGGTGCCCGTGGTGGCACACAGGGTGCGTTCGGCCGTCCCGGCGGTCCCGCGCGTCGTGGCCGTAAGTCGAAGAGGCAGAGGCGCCAGGAGTACGAGGCCATGCAGGCCCCGTCGGTGGGCGGCGTCATGCTGCCCCGTGGCAACGGACAGGCTGTCCGGCTGTCGCGCGGTGCTTCCCTCACCGACTTCGCCGAGAAGATCAACGCCAACCCGGCGTCGCTCGTCGGCGTGATGATGAACCTCGGCGAGATGGTCACTGCCACGCAGTCCGTCTCCGACGAGACGCTGAAGATGCTCGCGGACGAGATGAACTTCGTCCTGGAGATCGTCAGCCCCGAGGAGGAGGACCGCGAGCTGCTCGAGTCCTTCGATATCGAGTTCGGCGAGGACGAGGGCGGCGAAGAGGCCCTGGTCTCCCGTCCGCCGGTCGTGACCGTCATGGGTCACGTCGACCACGGTAAGACCCGACTGCTGGACGCGATCCGCAAGACGAACGTCATTGCGGGCGAGGCCGGCGGCATTACGCAGCACATCGGTGCGTACCAGGTCGGCGCCGAGGTCAATGGCGAGGACCGCAGGATCACCTTCATCGACACCCCGGGTCACGAGGCGTTCACCGCCATGCGTGCACGTGGTGCGAAGTCCACCGACATCGCGATCCTCGTGGTGGCGGCGAACGACGGTGTGATGCCCCAGACGATCGAGGCGCTGAACCACGCCAAGGCGGCCGACGTGCCGATCGTGGTCGCGGTCAACAAGATCGACGTCGAGGGTGCGGACCCGACCAAGGTGCGCGGTCAGCTCACCGAGTTCGGTCTGGTGGCCGAGGAGTACGGCGGCGACACGATGTTCGTCGACATCTCCGCCAAGCAGGGCCTCAACATCGAGGCTCTTCTGGAGGCCGTCGTCCTCACCGCCGACGCCTCGCTCGACCTGCGGGCCAACCCGGAGCAGGACGCGCAGGGTATTGCGATCGAGTCCCACCTCGACCGCGGCCGCGGTGCCGTTGCGACCGTCCTGGTCCAGCGAGGCACGCTGCGGGTCGGCGACACGATGGTGGTCGGCGACGCGTACGGCCGAGTCCGCGCGATGCTCGACGACAAGGGCGAGAACGTCGAGGAAGCGGGTCCCTCGACCCCCGTCCTCGTGCTGGGTCTCACCAATGTCCCGGGTGCCGGCGACAACTTCCTGGTCGTCGACGAGGACCGTACGGCCCGTCAGATCGCCGAGAAGCGTGCCGCTCGTGAGCGCAACGCCAACTTCGCCCGCAAGGGTGTCCGGTTCTCCCTGGAGAACCTGGACGAGGCGCTCAAGGCCGGTCTGGTCCAGGAGCTCAACCTCATCATCAAGGGCGACGCGTCCGGTTCGGTGGAGGCTCTCGAGTCCTCGCTGCTCCAGCTCGACGTCGGTGAAGAGGTCGACATCCGGGTCCTGCACCGCGGTGTGGGTGCGGTCACCGAGTCGGACATCGACCTGGCGACCGGCTCCGACGCCATCGTGATCGGCTTCAACGTGCGCGCCGCAGGGCGTGCCGCGCAGATGGCCGACCGCGAAGGTGTGGACGTCCGGTACTACTCGGTCATCTACCAGGCGATCGAAGAGATCGAAGCGGCCCTCAAGGGCATGCTCAAGCCGGAGTACGAAGAGGTCGAGCTCGGTACGGCGGAGATCCGCGAGATCTTCCGCTCGTCCAAGCTGGGCAACATCGCCGGTGTGCTGGTCCGGTCCGGCGAGGTCAAGCGCAACACGAAGGCGCGCCTGCTGCGTGATGGCAAGGTCATCGCGGAGAGCCTCAACATCTCCGGTCTGCGCCGCTTCAAGGACGACGTCACCGAGATCCGCGAAGGCTTCGAGGGCGGTATCAACCTCGGAAACTTCAACGACATCAAGATCGACGACGTCATCGCGACGTACGAGATGCGCGAGAAGCCGCGAGGCTGATCCACAGGGATTCCCGGGGGGAGACCCCCGGGCATCCCGCACGGTCGGGGCCGGTCGACGGGTCGTATTTCCGTCGATCGGCCCCGGCCGTTCCGTGTACGGTTCTTGTGTCCCTGCCAAGCGATGGCGGGGCGCGAACCCGAACCGGCGGGACATCCGGACATACATGTATGTGGGGACACTGTCCTTCGACCTTCTCCTCGGCGACGTACGGTCGCTGAAGGAGAAACGCTCCATCGTCCGGCCGATCGTTGCCGAGATCCACCGCAAGTTCGGGGTGAGTGTCGCGGAGACGGGCGGCCAGGACCTCCATCGCAGGGCCGAGATCGGCCTTGCCGTGGTCTCCGGGGACACCGGACACCTCACAGACGTACTGGACCGGTGCGAGCGCATGGTCGCCGGCCGGCCGGAAGTGGAGCTGCTGTCCGTACGACGGCGGCTGCACAACGACGAAGACGATTGAGCACGTTCAAGAAGGAGACGGACCAGTGGCCGACAACGCGCGGGCAAAGAAGCTGGCGGACCTCATCCAGGTGGTGGTCGCCGAGAAACTGCAGCGCGGTATCAAGGACCCGCGTCTGGGCACGCACGTGACCATCACGGACACCCGCGTCACCGGCGACCTGCGGGAGGCCACGGTCTTCTACACGGTCTACGGCGACGACGAGGAGCGGGCGTCCGCGGCGGCCGGGCTGGAGAGCGCCAAGGGCATCCTTCGCTCGGCGGTCGGCGCGGCGGCGGGGACGAAGTTCACCCCGACCCTGGCCTTCGTGGCCGACGCCCTGCCGGACAACGCCAAGGCGATCGAGGACCTGCTCGACCGGGCACGGGCCTCGGACGCCAAGGTCCGCGAGGCATCCTCCGGCGCCACGTACGCCGGTGACGCGGACCCGTACCGCAAGCCGGAGGACGAGGACGACGAGTCCGGCGAGAACGGCGAGGGCTCACCTTCCGCATGACGCAGAACAAAACGCCGGACGGCCTTGTCATCGTCGACAAGCCGTCCGGCTTCACTTCGCACGACGTCGTGGCCAAGATGCGCGGCATCGCCCGCACCCGACGGGTCGGCCATGCCGGCACCCTGGACCCGATGGCGACAGGCGTCCTCGTGCTCGGCGTCGAGAAGGCCACCAAGCTCCTCGGCCATCTCGCACTGACCGAGAAGGAGTACCTCGGTACGATCCGGCTCGGCCAGGACACCGTCACCGATGACGCGGAGGGCGAGATCACCTCGTCCACCGACGCCTCGGGCGTGACCCGCGAGGGCATCGACGCCGGTGTCGCCGCACTGAGCGGCCCGATCATGCAGGTGCCGTCCAAGGTCAGCGCCATCAAGATCGACGGCAAGCGCTCGTACGCCCGGGTGCGCGGCGGCGAGGAGTTCGAGATCCCGGCCCGCCCGGTGACCATCTCGTCCTTCCGCGTCTACGACGTGCGCGAGGCGGTGGCCGAGGACGGGACACCCGTGGTCGACCTGGTCGTCTCGGTCGTCTGCTCCTCGGGCACGTACATCCGGGCCCTGGCGCGTGACCTCGGTGCCGGACTCGGCGTCGGCGGGCACCTGACGGCGCTGCGGCGCACCCGGGTCGGCCCGTACGGGATCGACGCGGCCAGGACGCTCGACCAGCACCAGGAGGAACTGGTCGTCATGCCGGTCGCCGAGGCGGCCGCTTCGGCGTTCCCCCGCTGGGACGTGGACGAGAAGCGGGCCAGGCTGCTGCTCAACGGCGTGCGGGTCGACATGCCCGCGTATCCGCCGGGTCCGGTCGGGGTCTTCGGGCCCGACGGGACGTTCCTGGTGCTCGTCGAGGAGCAGAAGGGCAAGGCCAAGAGCCTCGCCGTCTTCGCCTGACAGCGCATGAGGTCCGGTGACAGGGCATGAGGACCGGTCGGTCCCATCGTGGAGCGGGCAGGCCCCCCGGTGCCCGCTCCACGATCCCCCTCCAGGGACCATCCCTGTCCAACCGAACCCGTGGATTCACCCCAATGGACGGGCGCTCGGAGTGACTGAGGGGTGTGAGGGGGGCGCTTTCGCCCCCTGCGCTTCTCGTCCTGATCACCCGAGACCTACCGTCGGACCATGGGCAGCGGGGACCGGTCGAAACTGGTAAGAATCTGCGATCAGGCCGGCCGGCCGCGGGGGACCGGATTCGTCGCGGACGACCGCGGCACGGTCGTCACCGGACATCAGGCCGTCGCCTCCCGCGAACCCCTGGTGCTGCACGGGGCGGACGGCCGGACCTGCCCCGCAGGCACCGGCGACATCACCTCTCTGCCCGGCCTCGGTCTCGCCCTGCTGCGCACCGGCGGGCCCGAAGTCCTCGGTGTCGAACCACTCCCCATCGCCGCACGCGACCGCGTCGGGACAGGCACCTACGTGCGGATCGCCGCCCACGGCTGGCGGGAGGCGCGCGTACTCGGCACGACCCCGGCGACGTACGACGAGGGCGGACGCAGCCACCGGCTGACCGCCGCGATGGAGCTGGCCCTCGGCACGGACGGGCGCGACGCCCTGCGGTCGGGCGGCGCCGCCGTGGGCGGGCCCGTCACCGACCCGGACACCGGTGCCGTCCTCGGCGTGCTCTCCACCGCGCTGCGGGCCGAGCACGAGGCGGCGGGGCTCGCGGTGCTCCTCCCCGGCCCGGACCACGGCCGGGGCGGACCGCTGGACGAACTGCTGCGGCGCAACGCCAGCGGTGTCCCCGGATACGGGTGCGACCTCAACCTGGCGGGGGCACTGCAGCTGACCGCGACCTCGCTCGGCTCCGCGGGACGTCCGGACGGTACGGAGGCCGTCGAACGTCCGCACATCACCGACGAGTTCACCGCCTTCGAGTCCGGTACGGGACCGGTACTCGGCGTCGTCGGGGCCCCCGGTACGGGGCGGACCACGGAGCTGGCGGCCCTCGCCGCCCGCCGTTCCCGCGGTCAGGTCCCCGCCCTGACCATCTGGCTGCGCGGCGCCGATCTGCTGGCCGAGGACACCTCGGTCGCGGACGCGATCACCCGCGCGCTCCGGCGTTCCGGACGGATCGTCTCGGCGGCCGGGGCCCGGGGCGACATGACGACGGCAACGCCCGAGCGGGTGGCCCGCCTCGCCGGGGCGTCCGGCAACCCGCTGCTGGTCGTCGTGGACGGTCCCGAGGAGATGCCGCCCCTGCTGGCCCACCGGCTCGCCGAGTGGACCCGCGGGACGGTGGACTGGCTGTGCTGCCACGGGGTGCGGATGGTCGTCGCCTGCCGCCCCGAGCACTGGGAGACCGCAGGCGCGCTGTACCCGCCGGACGTCCTGCACCGCCCGCAGCGGCCCGCCCGCCGCCTGCCGCCCGCCGTCCGGCTGGGTGACCTGACCGCCGACCAGGCGGAGCGGGCCAGGGACCGATACGACATCCCGCCGGACGCGATCGCACCGGGACACGACCGGCACCCGCTGACCCTGCGGCTGCTCGCCGAGGTACGGGGCGCGCTGCCGCCCGACGTACCGGGCAGGCCCGGCACCGAAGAGGTCTTCGCGGCCTGGCTGGACCTCGCCTGCGTCCGGATCGCCGTCCGCATCGGGGCGGAGGCCGAGCCGAGGCTCCGGGGCACGGCGGTCCGCAGGCTGGCCGCGAAGGTGGCGGGACAGGTCCACGAAGCGGCCCGGCGCTGCCTCGGGCCGGGGCAGGGGGAGCTGGACCGTGCCACGTTCGAGGAGATCTTCCCGTGGCGAACGGGGTGGGCCTCGGCGGTCCTCACCGAGGGACTCCTCGTACCGGCGGGCGCGGGGTACCGCTTCGCCCACGAGGAGCTGGGCGACTGGGTGCAGGGCGCCCACCTGGACCTGGACGCCGCACTGCGCTCCCTGGTCCACCGCTGGCACACTCCGGAGGTGCCCGCACCCTCCCGGGCGGACGCACAGCGGTCCGCGGCGCCGCCGGAGCCGTCCGGGGCCGCCGAACCCCGCAACCTCCCCGTACCGCGCCATCGCATCGGCCCGGTGATCCAGGCGATGCTCCTGCTGGGACGCCGCCAGGGGAGCGCGGCGCTGGCGCACCGGATGGCCGATCTGATCGAGGCGACGGACCGTCTGACGGCCGGCAACGAGCCCGGCGGCGCCGCGTCCGCCCGGCATGCCGACGCCGTGTGGTGGGCGGCCCACCTGCTCGGGGAGAGCCTGCTCAGAGTTCCCGACGCCCGGCCGTACCTCGGGGTGCTGCGCGTCCTCACCGGACGGATCACCCGGCGGTCCCCGGCCGCAGGTACCTACGCCGGATTCGGGCCGTGGTTCTGGCGGAGGCTCCGGCTGCCGGAGGAGGACCGGATCGACCTGCTCCGCCGCCTCGTACCGGCCGACGGCGCCCCGCGCGCCGACGGGGACGAACGGTATCTGGACGCCGTGGCCCGGCGGCTCACCGCGAACCCGCGGACGGTGCAGGCACTGCTGTGCCGCTGGTTCACCGACGAGAGCCCGCTGCCCGCCGAGGAGGGCATGCCGATGCGGCTCACCGTGGCCGCGGCCGCACAGGCCCTTCTGTACGCCCGCCGCGACCTCGCCGTCGACGACCTGACCGAAGCACTGGTGGACACCGCCCACCCGCGCGCCGCCGAACTGCTCACCGCCCTCGCCGAGGACGAGCCGTCCTCGCTCTGCAGGGCCGTCGACCGCTGGGCGCGCGACGAGGAGCGGCCCGCGCGCCGGGCGGCCGCGGCGGTCCACGCCACGCTCACCGCCCCCCTGGCCACCTCGGACGCCGACCGGGCCCTGCTGCGCGGAGCCGCGCTCACCCTGCTCGCCCGCGCGGGCGACACCGCCCTGCACGCTCCGGCGCTCACCCTGCTCGTCAGGGATCCGCAGACCCGGATCCGCTACCTGCCACAGGCCCTGCGGGTCTTCGCCGCCGGGGACCCCAGGCTGCCCGTGACACTGCTGGCCGAGGTGTTCCCCGAGTATCCGGAGCCGGTGCTCGCCGCGCTGCGCGCGCGCCTGGCGGTGCCCGGGGACGCGGCCGACGAGGTCCTGGGAGCGCTGGCCGGCCTGGACACCCCTGCCCTCGCCCTGCACGCCCCCGGCCTCGTACGGCAGTACATCGACAACCACCCCGGACGCGGGGCACAGGCCGCCGCCTATGTGGAGCGCAGGCTGGAGCACAGCCCGGCCGCCCGCGCGCTGCTGCTGCCCCTGGTGACCGGGCTGCTGCGGGACCGCCCCGCGCCCGCGCCGGTACGCGCCGCGCTGGCCCGGGTGCTCGCCGCACCGGGCAGCGCCGGCTCCCGGCCCCTGCGGTCCGAGCTGCTGGAGGTGCTGCTGGACTTCGAGCAGGACACCGGGAGGGACCCCGCGGTGCTCGAGGCCCTGCTGCGGGCCGCGGCAGCGGGTTCCGGCCGGCGCCCCGAGGCCCGTACGAGGGCGCTGGTGCACCGCACCGGGATGCTCCTGGTGCGGACGCCCGAGGGGGCCGCCCGCTTCGACCGCGGGCTGGTCGAGCTCGCCCGCGAGGTGCCCGGATTCGCCGGGCTCGTCACCCGGTGGCTGGCCGACGCCCCCCAGGAGTGGGCCGCCGTCGTGGGACCCAGCGCCCGGCGGACGGTGGAGGGCCTGGAGAGATCACAGCCCGGGATGCCGATGCCGATGCAGGCCGTGGGACGTGAGCATGGCAGTCTTAGACCTGCGTAATGGACATACACACGTACACAGGTTCGGGCGAGGAGCGGTCACAGTGCAGCGCTGGCGTGGCTTGGAGGACATCCCCGAGGACTGGGGACGCAGCGTCGTCACCATCGGCTCCTACGACGGGGTGCACCGCGGACACCAGCTGATCATCGGCCGGGCCGTGGAGCAGGCGCGCGCGCTCGGCGTGCCGTCCGTCGTCGTCACCTTCGACCCGCATCCCAGCGAGGTCGTACGCCCCGGCAGCCACCCGCCGCTGCTCGCCCCGCACGACCGGCGTGCCGAGCTGATGGCGGACCTGGGTGTGGACGCGGTGCTGATCCTGCCGTTCACCACCGACTTCTCGAAGCTGGCACCCGCCGACTTCATCGTGAAGGTCCTCGTCGACAAGCTGCACGCGCAGCTGGTCATCGAGGGCCCGAACTTCCGCTTCGGACACCGGGCGGCCGGCAACGTCGCTCTGCTCACCGAGCTCGGTGCCACGTACGACTACAGCGTCGAGGTCATCGATCTCTTCGTGAGCGGCGAGGCGGGCGGCGGCGAGCCGTTCTCCTCGACCCTGACCCGCCGGCTGATCGCCGAGGGCGATGTGGCGGGGGCCGCCGAGATCCTCGGCCGTCCGCACCGTGTCGAGGGCATCGTCGTGCGCGGCGCGCAGCGCGGCCGCGAGCTCGGCTTCCCGACGGCGAACGTGGAGACCCTGCCGCACACCGCGATCCCCGCCGACGGCGTCTACGCGGGCTGGCTGACGGTGAACGGCGAGGCCATGCCCGCCGCGATCTCCGTCGGCACGAACCCGCAGTTCAACGGCACGGAGCGGACCGTCGAGGCGTACGCGATCGACAGGGTCGGCCTCGACCTGTACGGGCTGCACGTGGCGGTGGACTTCCTCGCGTACGTACGCGGCATGCTGAAGTTCGACTCCATCGACGACCTGCTCGTGGCGATGGCCGCCGACGTGAAGCGCTCCAGCGAGCTGACCGCAGCGTACGAACGGGCCTGAGACCCACCTCCTGCGGTGCGCGCGCCGTCCCACCGAGGCATCGTCGGGGTAGGACCCGTCGAGCCGGGAGGACGTCCGCACCGTGCGTGAACTGCTGTCGGAACTGCGTGACTGGCACGACTCGGGCACGCCCTTCGCCCTGGCCACGGTCGTGGCGGTACGGGGCAGCGCGCCGCGTGCCCCCGGCGCGGTGATGGCGGTCACCGCCGACGGAAGAGTGGTGGGCAGCGTCTCCGGCGGGTGTGTCGAGAGCGATGTGTACGAGGTGGCCACCGAGACACTTGCCACCGGCAGCCCCCGGCTGCGGACCTACGGCATCAGCGACGACGAGGCCTTCGGCGTCGGACTGACCTGCGGCGGCACGATCGACGTCCTGGTCCAGCCCTACACCACGGCGGACGACAGGGACCGGCTGCGCGAGCTCGTCGACACCGTCGCCGCCGGAGAACGGGTCGCGGTCGCGACCGTGGTGTCCGGAGCGGCACCCACCGGCGCCCGCCGGGTGGTCCTGGCCGACCGTGTCACGGGCTCGCTCGGCAGCGAGGGGCTCGACGCGGCCGTCACCGACGACGCGCGCGGACTGCTCGCCCAGGGAGCCACGGGAAGCCACCGCTACGGCGCGCACGGCGAGCGCCGCATGGAGGACGTGACCGTCTTCGTCCAGACGTACGCGCCCGCACCCCGCATGCTCGTCTTCGGGGCCATCGACCACGCGGCTGCCACCGCGAGGATCGGTTCCTTCCTCGGCTACCGGGTGACGGTGTGCGACGCCCGTCCGGCCTTCGCCACCCGGGAACGCTTCCCCACGGCCGACGAGGTCGTCTGCGCCTGGCCGCACACCTATCTGGAGTCGACCGCCGTGGACGCGCGCACGGTCGTCTGCGTGCTGACGCACGACCCGAAGTTCGACGTGCCCCTGCTGGCCGCGGCGCTGCGCACGCCCGCCGCGTACATCGGCGTGATGGGCAGCAGGCGTACCCACGAGGACCGGATCGCCCGGCTGCGCGAGGCCGGGGTGGACGAGGCGGGACTGGCCCGCCTCGCCTCACCCGTGGGCCTGGACCTCGGAGCCCGTACGCCGGAGGAGACGGCCGTCTCCATCGCCGCCGAGATCATCCAGCACCGCTGGGGCGGAACGGGGCGCCCGCTGGGCGAGCTGACCGGGACGATCCACCACCACCGGCCCTGACCCCGCTCCCGGGCATGCCGTCACACGCCGGCCGGGCTCGCCGCGGTCGCCGCCGCCCAGTGGCACGCGACCTGCGTCCGGTCGCCGCCCTCCAGCACCGGCAGATCCTTCGTACGGCACGCGTCCGCGACCCCCGCACGCTCCGCCTCGCCGGAGGCGAGGACCTGGCAGCGCGCATGGAACCGGCAGCCCGAGGGGACCTTCGACGGGTCCGGCGGCTCCCCGGTCAGGATCACCGGCTCGCCGTCGGCCTCCGGCAGCACCGACAGCAGCGCCTGGGTGTACGGGTGCCGGGGTGCCGTGAGGATCTGCTCCACGTCGCCCGTCTCGACGATGCGGCCCAGATACATCACCGCCACCCGGTCCGCGATGTTCCACGCCAGACCCAGATCGTGCGTGACCACCAGCGCCGACAGACCCAGCTCGTCGCGCAGCCGCAGCAGCAGGGCCAGGATCTCGCCGCGCACGGACGCGTCCAGTGAGGCCACGGGCTCGTCCGCGACGATGAGCTCCGGCTCCAGCACCAGTGCGCCCGCGATCACGACGCGCTGGCGCTGGCCGCCGGACAGTTCGTGCGGGTAGCGGAGGAAGAACCGCTCCGGGGGCCGCAGCCCCGCCCGGGCCAGCGCCCCTGCCACGGCCGCCTGTTCGTCCCCCGCGTACCCGTGGATGCGCAGGCCCTCCGCCACCGCGTCGTACACCGTGTGGCGCGGATTGAGGGAGCCGCTGGGATCCTGCAGCACCAGCTGCACCCGCTTGCGGTACGCCTTGAGGGCGCGGCCCGCGTAGTCCAGCGGCTTGCCGCCGAACGTGACCCGGCCCGACGTGGGCGGTACGAGGCCCAGCAGTGAGCGGGCCAGCGTCGTCTTGCCGCAGCCCGACTCGCCGACCAGGGCGACGATCTCGCCGGGCCGGATGTCGAGGTCGACCCCGTCGACGGCGCGTGCCGTCGCCGCCCCGCGCCGGCCCGGGAAGGTGACCTTCAGGGCCTCCGCACTGAGCAGCGGAGCCGGGGGAGTGGTGGTCATGACGTGCTCCTTGCCTTGTCGGCGCCGTCCTGCGGACCGGGCGCCGTGACGGCACCCGGCTCCACCAGCACACAGGCCGCACGCCGGTCCTGCCCGGCGTCCCGCAGCTCCTGGTCCTCGGTGGCGCAGGAGTCCAGTGCCACCGGGCAGCGCGGATGGAACGTACAGCCGGACGGCAGCGCCGACGGGTCCGGCGGGTCGCCCGGCAGACCGCGCGGCGCGTGCCGGGAGGAGAGGTCGCCGATGCGCGGGAAGGCGGCCGACAGCGCGTTGCCGTAGGGGTGCCTGGCGTTCTCGTACACCTGCTTGGCGGGCCCCTCCTCGACGATCCGGCCCGCGTACATCACCGACAGGCGGTCGCAGGTGTCGGAGAGCACCGCCAGGTCATGGCTGATCATGATGAGCCCGAGGTCCTGGTCGGCGACGAGCTGCTCGATCAGCCGCAGGATCTGCGCCTGGATCATCACGTCGAGTGCGGTGGTCGGCTCGTCGGCGATGATCAGCCGCGGGTCGCAGGCCAGTGCCATGGCGATCATCACGCGCTGGCGCTGCCCGCCGGACAGCTCGTGGGGGTAGGCGTCGGCCCGCGCGGCGGGAAGCCCCACCTGCTCCAGCAGTTCGCCCGCCCGCTTGTGCGCGGCGGCCGGGGTGGCCTTCTTGTGCAGCAGGATCGGCTCGGCGATCTGGTCCCCGATCCGGTGCACGGCGTTCAGCGAGTGCATCGCGCCCTGGAAGACGATCGACGCCCCCGCCCAGCGCACGGCGCGCAGCCGGCCCCACTTCATGGTGAGGATGTCCTCGCCGTCCAGCAGGATCTCACCGCTCAGGGTCGCGGACGCCGGCAGCAGCCGCAGCAGCGCGAGCGCCAGCGTCGACTTCCCGCAGCCGGACTCCCCGGCGATGCCGAGTTTCTGGCCCGCCTCGACCCGCAGGTCGACGCCGCGTACGGCGGGGACGGCCGAGTCTCCCGTGCCGTAGGTGATGTGGAGGTTCCTGACGTCGAGCAACGGCTGCCGGGTCTCCGGCTCCGTAACGGTCTCTGTCTTCACAGCGGTCAACGGGTCACCCCCAGCTTGGGGTTGAGCACGGTCTCGATCGTGCGGCCGCACAGCGTGAACGCGAGGGCGACGACCGCGATGGCGAGTCCGGGCGGAGCGAGGTACCACCAGTTGCCGGAGCTGACCGCTCCGGCCTCACGGGCGTCCTGGAGCAGCCCGCCCCAGGAGACGATCGTCGGATCGCCGAGCCCGAGGAAGGCGAGGGTCGCCTCGGTGAGGATGGCCGTGGAGATCACCAGCGTGGTCTGTGCGAGCACCAGCGGCATCACGTTGGGCAGGACATGACGGGACATGATGTGGCCGTGGCCCCCGCCGAGCGCCTTGGAGCGCTCGATGTAGGGACGGGACTCCACGGACAGCGTCTGCGCACGGACCAGCCGCGCGGTCGTCGGCCAGGTCGTCACGCCGATGGCGAGGATCGTCGTCCAGACCGACCGCGACAGCACCGTGGCCAGCGCGATGGCCAGCACCAGGGTCGGCATCACCAGGAACCAGTCGGTGATCCGCATGACGACGTTCCCGTACCAGCCCTTGAAGTGACCGGCCGTGATGCCCACCAGGGTCCCGATGGCCACCGAGAGGAACGCCGCGAGGAGGCCGACGGTCAGCGAGACCCGCGTCCCCCATACGAGCAGGGCCAGCAGACTGCGGCCGAACTGGTCGGTGCCGAGCGGGAACTCGGCGCTCGGCGACTCCAGAGGACCGCCCGGTGCCTGGGTGACGCTCTGCGAGTCCGCTCCCACCAGCAGCGGGGCGAACAGTGCGATGAGCGCGATGACCGCGAGTACGGCAAGGCCGGCGAGGCCCGCCCGGTGGCTGCGGTACTCGCGCCAGAAGCGGGCGGTGGCGACACGCCTGCGGGTCCAGGTGAGGGCGCGCGGGCTGATGGTCTTCACCGCGTCGGTCGTGGTCGTCATCGGCCCACCCGGGGATCGAGGAGCGGATAGATCACATCGGCGAGCGTGTTCATCAGGATCACCGCGGCGGCGAAGACGAAGAACAGCGCCTGCACCAGTGGCAGGTCGGGCACGCTCAGCGCCTGGTAGAAGAGCCCGCCGAGGCCGGGCCAGGAGAACACCGTCTCCACCAGGATCGCTCCCGCCACCGTGTTGCCCAGGTTGACGAAGAGCAGGGTCACGGTCGGCAGCATTGCGTTCGGCACGGCATGACGGCGGCGTACGAGATCGTCGCGCAGCCCCTTCGCCCGTGCCGTCGTCAGGTAGTCGCTGCCCATCTCGTCGAGCAGCGAGGAGCGCATCACCAGCAGGGTGCGCGCGTACTCGACGGCGACGAGGGTGACGACCGGCAGCACCAGGTGGTGGGCCACGTCGAGGACGTAGCCGAAGCCGCTCGAGTTGCCCGATTCCATGCCGCCCGTCGGGAAGAGGCCCGGGATCGGGCCGATACCCACCGACAGGGTGACGATCAGGAGCAGGCCGAGCCAGAACGAGGGCACCGAGTACAGCGTCAGGGCGAAGGCGGTGTGGAAGCGGTCCCCGGCCGAGCCGTTGCGCCAGGCGGATCTGGCGCCCAGCCAGATGCCGATCGCCGTGTAGATCACGAAGGCGGTGCCGGTGAGCAGCAGCGTCGCGGGCAGCGCCTCGGAGATCTTGTCCATGACGGGCGCGCGGAACTGGTAGGACGTGCCGAAGTCCCCGGTCAGGGCCTTGCCGCAGTATTCGGTGAACTGCTGCCAGAGCGGCAGGTCCAGCCCGAATTCCCGGCGCATCGCGGCGATCTGCTCGGTGGAGACCTGCCGGCCGCCCGTCATCTGCTTGACGGGGTCGCCGGGAATCAGACGGAAGAGGAAGAAGCTGGTGACGAGCACGGCGAACAGCGAAACGGCCGCACCGGCCAGCTTGCCCGCCGCATAACGGAGATAGGCGGTCGTGCTGCGGGCACGCGGACTGCGGGCCGACGGCCCGGCCGGAGCCGGGCCGTCGGTCTGCACAGCGTCCACGCCCGCCGCGCTCTTCAGGAGCGCGGGAGTGCTTTCTGTGCTCATGGACTATTCACGGTCTTCCGCGGTGGAACGACGACGCATGGCGAACAGCAGCCCGCCACCGGCGAGGACGACTACGGCGATTCCGACACCGATGAGGACTCCGGTGGAGCTGCCGCTGTCGCCGGACGAATCGCCCGACGCACCGGAGGCCGGGACCGCCGACCACCAGCTCCAGTAACCGTCCTGGCCGAAGATGTTCCCCGCGTCGGAGGGCATCGTCGTGATGGACTTGATCTGGTCGGTGCGGTAGGCCTCGACAGCATTCGGGTACGCCATGACATTCATGTACCCCGTGTCGTACAGCCGCGACTCCATCTGCTTGACGAGGTCAGCCCGTTTGGCGGGGTCGTACTCCGCGAGCTGCTTCGCGTAGAGCGCGTCGTACTGCTTGTCGCAGATGAAGTTGTCGGTCGCCGCCGACTCCTTCGCCTTGGACGGGAGCGCCGCGCAGGTGTGGATCGACATCACGAAGTCGGGGTCCGGGTTGACGGACCAGCCGTCGAAGGCGAGGTCGTACTCGCCCGCGTACCAGGGGTCGGAGACGTTGTCGCGGCAGTCGACCTTCAGACCGACCCCGAGGTCGCCCCACCACTCCTGGAGGTACTTGCCGATCGCCTTGTCGTTCGGGTCCGTGGCGTGGCACAGGATGCGGAAGTCGAGCGGCTTGCCGTCCTTGCCGGCCCGCTTGCCCGCCTTGTTCTTCTTGTAGCCCGCCTGGTCGAGGAGGGCACCGGCCTTCGCCGGGTCGTAGGCGAGCTTCTGCTCGGCCGTCGGCTTCCAGAAGTAGGAGCCGTAGCGGGGCGGGATGTAGCCCTCACCCTCTATGGCGTGGCCCTGGAAGACCTTGTCGATGATGGTCGTGCGGTCGACGGCCATGAAGAGCGCCTGACGGACCTTCTGGTCCAGCAGCGCCGGATGCCCGTCGCCGAACTTCTTGCCGTCCTTGGTCTGCGCGCCGGGGTTGGTGGCCAGTGCGTAGAAGCGTCGGCCGGGGGCGTCGTTCACCTTGATGTTCTCGGCGGTCTTCAGCGAGTCGGCCTGCGCGGGCGTCAGGCTCGGGCTGCCGGCGACGAAGGAAACTTCACCCTTTCGGAGGGCGGCGACGGCTGCGTCCTGGTCCTTGTAGTACCGGAAGACGAGCTCGTCGAACTTGGGCGCGCCCCGCCAGAAGTCCTTGTTGGCCTTCAGCTTCACATAGCTGTCGACCTTGTAGTCCGTCAGGATGAACGGCCCGTTGCCGACGATCGGGAACTTCGTGTCGTTGTTGAACTTCGAGAAGTCGCCGACCTTCTCCCAGACGTGCTTGGGGACGATCGGCACATCCAGCGCCGTCATCGTGGCCTGAGGCTGCTTCAGCTCTATGACCAGCTTGTCCGGACTCGGTGCGGTCACCGTCTTGAAGTTGCCGACGAAGCTGCCGTTCGAGGTGGCGGCGCCCTCGTCGGTCATCATCTTGTTGAAGGTCCAGGCCGCGTCCTCGGCGGTCGCCTTCTTGCCGTCCGACCACTTCGAGTCGTCCCGGATGGTGTACGTCCACGTCAGCTTGTCCGCCGAGGCCTCCCACTTGGTGGCGAGCCCGGGGATCGTGTGGCTGTCCTTGGCGTCGTAGTTGGTGAGGTAGTCGTACATCAGCCGGTGGATGCTCGTGGAGAGCAGCCGCTGAGCGAGGAACGGGCTCAGGGAGTCGACGCTCTGTGCGACCGCGACCGTGAGGGTCGAGTTGCCGTCGGCGGCCTGCGCCTCCTGCGGGGCGAGGCCGAGCGGGTTACCGGGGACGACCGATCCGGCGGCCAGCGCGAAGGCGGCGGCCCCGGAGGCGAGAAGGATACGCAGGCGGCCGCGTGGGCGGGAGGAGCGTGGTGGGAATCTTGTGACCATGGACGTGGACCTCGCGTCATGACTCGCACGGTGAAGGCGGGCAGATCTCTGGTTCGCCAGCTGGTGAAGCGAAGGTTTATCAGCGGCGGTCGAGTCGCGTCAACGGTGGGTCAAACCGCGTGTGGGCTGCGGGAATGCAAGAAGGGCCCGCACCGTGGGAACGGTGCGAGCCCTCATTGGTTTAGACCTCTACTGCCTTACTGCTGAGGCGCTGGCGGAGGCTGCGGCGGGTACTGCTGCCAGCCGGCCGGTGGAACGGGACCTTGCAGTTCGGGCTGACCGGGCTGACTTGCCTGGCCATCGGCGTGCGCGGGTGCCGGAGGCGGGCCGGCCGGGTTCGCCCCCGACTGCGCCTGGGACGGCAGCGACTGCTGCCAGCCGTTCTGCTGCACGGCCGGGCCGGGCTGCGGCGGGTACGGCTGCTGGGGCGCGGCGCTCTGCTGGTGCGGAGGCTGCTGGCCGCCGTACGGCTGCTGGGGGTAGGGCGGCTGGGACTGGCCGGGCTGGGGCTGCGCGGGGTACGGCTGTGCGGACTGTCCGGGATACGGCTGTCCGGGGTACGGCTGCTGGGGCTGCTGGGGTGCGTACTGCTGCTGTCCCGGCGCCTGCTGACCGGGCGTCTGGTGACCGGGCATCGGCGGGGCGTACTGCGGCGGCGGGTTGCTGCCGTCCGACGTCCACAGCCCCTGCTGCTGCTGGGCCCGCTGGAAGTCCTCCGCGACGAGCGCGGAGAGGTGGAAGTACGCCTCGCGGGTCTTCGGACGCATCATGTCGAGGTCGACCTCGGCGCCCGCCGACAGGTGCTCGTCGAAGGGCACGACCACGACACCGCGGCAGCGCGTCTCGAAGTGCTGCACGATGTCATCGACCTTGATCATCTTTCCGGTCTCGCGGACCCCGGAGATGACCGTGAGGGACCGCTGCACCAGGTCCGCGTATCCGTGCGCCGAGAGCCAGTCCAGCGTGGTGGACGCGCTGGACGCGCCGTCGACGGACGGCGTCGAAATGATGATCAGCTGATCGGCGAGGTCCAGCACACCGCGCATCGCGCTGTAGAGCAGGCCGGTGCCCGAGTCGGTGAGGATGATCGGGTACTGCTTGCCGAGGACCTCGATCGCCCGGCGGTAGTCCTCGTCGTTGAAGGCGGTGGAGACGGCCGGGTCCACGTCGTTGGCGATGATCTCCAGGCCGGAGGGCGCCTGCGACGTGAAGCGGCGGATGTCCATGTACGAGTTGAGGTACGGGATCGCCTGGACCAGGTCGCGGATCGTGGCCCCGGTCTCGCGGCGCACCCGGCGGCCGAGCGTACCGGCGTCCGGGTTGGCGTCGATGGCGAGGATCTTGTCCTGCCGCTCGGTGGCCAGGGTCGAGCCGAGCGCGGTGGTCGTCGTGGTCTTGCCGACACCGCCCTTGAGGCTGATGACCGCGATCCGGTAGCAGGAGAGCACCGGTGTGCGGATCAGGTCCAGCTTGCGCTGACGCTCCAGCTCCTCCTTCTTGCCGCCCAGCTTGAAGCGGGCGGCGCTGGAGGGGTTGCGGCTGCTCTTGGCCTTCTGCTTGCCCCGGACCAGCCGGTCGGAGGAGAGCTCCACGGCGGCCGTGTAACCGAGCGGGGCGCCGGGCACGGAGCGCTCGCGCTGGTCGTGGGTGACCGGCGTGGGCCAGGCGGCTCCGGCGCGCGGGTCGACGGGCGGGGCCTGGGGGCCGGGCTGCTGGGGCGGGTAGGCCTGGTGCTGGGCCTGCGGCCGGTAGGGCTCGGGCGGCTGCGGGGTCACCACAGGGGCCGGAAGATTCGGCGTGCCCTGGACCGGCTGCTGCGGGATCTGCGGGTGCTGAGGGATCTGTGGCGGGAGAGGGGCGCCCTGCGCGGGGAACTGCTGCGGCTGGGGAGCTTGGGGTGCCTGAGGGGCCTGGGGCGGGAATCCGTAGCCGCCCTGGGCTGCCTGGGCCTCGCCCTGGCCCGGGGGCAGTTGGGGTGCGCCCTGTCCCGGGTACTGCTGCTGCGGCGTCTGCGGGAACCCGTAACCGCCCTGTGGTGCGGGGGCGTTGGGCTGCAGCGGCTGAACCGGTTGAGCGGGCTGCTGGGGCGCGGGCGCCTGCGGGAATCCGTATCCGCCGGGCGCCTCGTTGGCGGGCGTGGGCGTGGGCGTGGGCGTGGGCGCGGGCGCGGACGCCTGCGCGGGCCACTGCGACGCCGGCTGGGGCGTACCGGGCTGCGGTGTGGCCGGCTGGAACGCGGGCGGCAGCGGCGGGAGGGCGCCCTGCGGGGGCGGCGCGGGGGACCAGGGAGCCGGCACGTTCGACGGCGGCGCGTCCTGGGGCTCCGCGGCGGGCAGGGCTGCGGCGGACGGCGCGTCCTCGGGCACCGCGTCCGTAACGGCGTCAGAGGGCCCGTCGGTCTGCGTCGGATCCGTCGCCTGTACGTCGTCGGAGGCCGACGCGGAGTCCGCGACAGGGGCCGGGTCGGTGTCCGGGTCGGACGAGGCGCCGGAAGCCGGGGCGGACGCGTCAGCGCCAGGCTCCACGTACTCCCCGGAGTCCCCCGTGCCCGTGCCGCTCACCAAAGACGGTTCAGCGGCGGTGTGCCCTGAGTCGTCCCCGGCCGCGTCCGCCGATTCCGACGAGGCGGCAGGAGCCGCGGGCTCCGCCGCACTGCCGGAGCCCTCGGCATGGGAAGCACCCGAAGCCGCGGCTTCGGCCTCGGCCGCCGCCTCGCGCTCCGCGATCTCACGCTTCAGCGAAGCGGCGGAGAACCGCATCGTCGAACCGCTCTCCAGGTCGCCGCCCCCGAACGGGTCGGGGGCACCGCTCGCGCCGTCCGTACCCTCGGGGCCCGCCGAAGCGGAGGCGGAAGCCACCGGACCGGGCTCGGAGGGTGAGGAGGACGGTGCGGGCGCCGTGGCCGGCGCGGGCTCGGCCGGCGCGGGCGGACCCGGCGACCAGTTGGGCTCGAATCCGCCGCCGGACGGCAGTCCGGGCACGGACACCGGCGCCCCCTGCGGCGGGGGAGGCGGCGCAAGGTGCGACCCCGCCCCGCCGGACGAGTCACCCGCCGCGTTCTGGGTGTACCAGGCGGGCGGGGTGTAGTCGATGGTGAACTCACCCGTCATCTCGGCGGGCTCCGCGTCGGACGACTCGTCGACGGGTGTGTTCCATCCCCCGCGGATCTCGTCCCGATCGCCGTTCACTTTGCCTCCTGGTGTGGTCGAGCACCCTTGTGCCGTGGGGGTGGGGGCGACCGTTCCCGTTGTCCGATCCGCCCGGCTCTCCCCCTTGCGACGCGCAGTGCCTGCCCTCAGGTTCCTCTGTCACGCCCCCACCCACCCTAATCGCCATCGGGCGCACTACGGCAGGCCGTACCGCACGGGAAGAACTGTCCGGTAGGTCACGCCCCGCCATCAAGTGAAACAAGTACGGCGGAAAGCGAAGGAAGAAGCGGTCGATTCGTCACACAACAGGACACGGAGCGACCTGGCGAGAGGGTGGCGGCCCGGTGCGGACAGCCTCCCTCCACCCGCGCCATCGCCTACGTGAGGTCGAACTCACCGTCCCGTGCGCCCAGTACGAAAGCACGCCACTCGGCTTCCGTGTACCGCAGCACGGTGTCCGGATCCAGCGAGGAGCGCATCGCGACCGCACCCTTCGGGAGGTGCGCGATCTCGACCCGTTCCTCGACGTCCTCGGTGCCGGGTGCGCTCAGCCACTCCACATCCGAGATGTCGAGAGCGTAGAGCTCGTCCTTTTCCTGCTGGGTGCCCATGCGCACGTCCCTTCGGTCGAACTGTGTCGTTCCCTCGCCATGATCCTGAAAAGCGGCGAGCAGGGGGTGCGAACGAGCCAGGAATCAGTCCATCCTGCGAGCAGAGCCCAGCAGTCCGCTCTCCACGTCCGTCGCGCTGGTCATCACCCAGTGGCGCTCGCGGCCCGCCACCCAGAGCGTGACACCGTCCGCCAGGGTGGGCAGGGCCTCGCTCTCGGCGCGTGCGAGCCCCAGAATCCTGCCGATCTGCTCCGCCTCGGCCGGCGAGACCCGCTGGATGCCCACGAGCGTGGACGCACGCAGCAACCGGGGTGCCACGGGGCTCAGATAGGGCAGCAGCGTCAGCACCGACTGCCACGGCGAGGACACCACACGGCCACGGGGCGGGCGCATACCGCAGTCCCGCACGACGAGCACCGGGCTGCCCACGGTCGCTCCGGTCGGCGGGACCTGGCCCACGTCATGAAGGGAGATGCACTCGAGACCGGCACCCGCGGCCTGCGCCAGCGTGGTCCACGCCTGGGTACGCCCCGTCTCGACCGCCACCCGCGCACCCGTACCGGCAGCGCGAAGTGCCAGCACCTGCGCGGTCCACAGACCGCCGATCAGCAGGACGTCGTACGGTGCCGGCCGATGGAACCCGATCATCTGCGGGCGGCCCTCGGCGTCGTCGCCGATGATCACCCCGTCGTCGCCCACCGGCAACGACAGCGCGCCCAGGTGGTCCGCCGCAAGGGTGTGGCCGGCATGACGGGGACCCAGCAGCCCGCGCCTCGGAGCGATGTGCTTCGTCACTGCGCGCCTCCCAGCGGGAGCGTGGCCAGGACGCCCGGCAGCTGTTCGCGGTCCAGCCGTACGAGGCCGACCCCGGCATGCCGGGCGGCTTGCTCCAATGTCCTTCGGACCCCGACCAGTTCGGTGTCGGAGCCGCCGGTGATCCGTACGTGGCCGCGTACGGACACATGCCCCTGGTGCGTACCGCGGCGCACCGTCAGGCTGAACGTCGTCGCATACGCCGGGACCGAGGTCAGCAGCGAGACCAGCCGCGGCAGCGGAGTGGCTCCGCGGCCCAGTTCGGGCCACCGGTCCACGGCGTACGTGGTGTGCCAGCGGTCGTCGCAGCGCCAGACCCGTGGGGTCTCCATCGTCCGCCGCTGCGCCTGCACGTCCGGGCGGCCCGCACGGGCCGACAGGATGGGGCTGGCACAAGCGGACGTCGCCACGGCGGAGTTGAGCTCGTCCTGGTCCAGTACCGAGGCCCGGAACCCGGCGCCGGTGATACGGCTCGCCACGTGGTCCGCGGCCCGCACCAGGCAGCGCTGCGCTCCTCCGATCCCGCCACCGCGTGCCTCCACGGCCTCCCGGCACAGCTCCGGATCCAGCTTCACCGCCACCCAGGTCATCCGCAGCGCGGGCGCCCCGGTCCGGTCCTGGAGGGGGCCGTACGAGAGCCTGGCCACCGACCGCTCCGGCAGGTGCGGCGCCGGAGCGGGGCGCACCTGCTGCACGAGCTGCGCGGACTCCAGCACGATGTCGTCCACCGAGAGCGCGTCGCCCAGGAGGGACAGCGGCAGCGCTCGCGCGCCCATCGCCTGGCGGAGCGATTCACCGCTCGCCTCGACCCGTACGACCGCGGTCAGGAACGTGCCGTCCCCGACCATGCCCACCGTGCGGCGTGCGCCGTCCACATAGATGTACGGAGCGAATCCCGGCACGTTCTCCGCGACCGGAGCCAGCTGCGGCTCCGTCTCGGCGGGGGGCGCCGCGGCGGTCCGCCTGCGTCGGCGGAGGGACGACACGGTCGACAGCCAGTCCTGCACGGCCCGGCCCCGGCGGCGTACCACCGCGAGAAGGATCAGCAGACAGGCGATCACGCCGGCGGGGATCAGCCACGCGCCGCCGAGCGCGGCACCCACGACGGCGACGGCCAGGGCTGCCTCGACGAGGACCATCTGCCGCAGCGCGGGCCCGACTCGGCTGGTCCTCGAGATCGAGTGGAGTGTGGCCGCAGCGGGGGCGTCCGCCGACTGATGGGGAGCTGTGCCGTCCGACCCGTTGCTGCGTTGCCGCCGGGAAGGGCCGGGCGTTCGGTGGGCAGACCGCCTCGTGCGCTCCCCCGTCGCTGCACCCATCGCCGCGTTGCCCCCTCGTGTCCGTATTTACCGTTTTTTTCACGGGCGTTGATCGGGCGATCACCCTACCTGAGCAGTGAGAGCCAAGTACCAACAGGCATAGTAGGGGTCCCGGTCGGCGGCAGCGGTCCACGGCGGGTGTGGGAACCTGGTCGCCCACTGGGGAGAAGGGGCAGCGCGCACATGGCATCACGGCGGGACGAACTCAATGCCTACACCTTCGCGAAGCGGAGGTTGGTCGCACAGTTCCTGCAGCCCCACCCGTCCGGCTCGGAGGAGGGTGCACCTCGCCCTCTTCGCGCGGTGGTGCCCGGAGTGATCGTCGGCGCGGTCACCCTTGCGGTGTTCGGGGCCTGGGGGATGTTCAAGCCCGTGGCCCCCCAGAAATGGGACACCCCTTACGAGAACGTCATCATCGCCAGCAAGTCCACCACCCGCTATGTGGTGTTGAAGACCGACGGCAAGACACAGCTCCACCCCGTGCTGAACATGTCCAGCGCCAAGCTCCTCCTCGCCCCGGACAAGGGCACCGTCATCAACGTCGACGAATCGGTCCTCGACAGCGGCAAGATCCCGCACGGGGCGACCCTCGGCATCCCGTACGCCCCGGACCGGCTGCCCGACAAGGCCGAAGCCGGCTCCATGAAGCGCTGGGCGGTCTGCGAGCGGCCCGGAGAGGGCGGCAGGGCCATCCAGAAGGCGGCGTTCCTCTTCGCGGAGCGCGAGCAGAAGAAGACCGAGGGCGCGGGCAAGCTGCAGGGCGGCGAGCTGATGTACGTCGAGGGCCCGGGACCGGACAGGACCCGCTACATCGCCGACGCCACGGGCACCGCGTACGCGGTGGAGAAGGACGAGCTGCTGCTGCGCACCCTCGTCGGCCAGGACCGCGACCCCCAGCGGGTGTCCGCCGACTGGCTGGAGACCCTGCACAAGGGGGACGAGGTCACCTTCCCGGCCATCGAGGGAACTCCCGGTACCGACGCGGGTGTTCCGGGGAAGCTGCAGCCCGAGGACAACAAGGTGGGCATGGTCCTCGCGGCGACGTCCGGCACGAGGACCCAGCAGTACGTGGTCCTGCGGGGCCGGGTCGCCCCGGTGTCCGACTTCGTCGCCAAGCTCCTGCTCAGCAGCCGTGCCCTGGTCAACCTCGGTCAGGACGGCAAGGCGAAGCACGTCAGCGCCGGCGCGTTCGAGCCCGGAGCGGCGTTCGGGCAGGAGAGGAACTGGCCCACGAGCGAGCCGACACCCGTCAACTCCGCGAGCACGGAGAGCGGAAGCCGCAACACCGTGTGCAACGTGCTGCGCGGCGTCTCGGACAAGGACGGTGCCAGCACGCTCAGCACCTGGGCGGGCACGGGCTTTCCCGCCACGCTCCCCTCCGGCTCCAGCAGCGCCTACGTCACCCCCGGATCCGGCCTGCTCTTCCGGCAGTTCAAGGGCTCCAGCCCCGACTCCGGGCCCCTCTTCCTGGTGACCGACACCGGTCTGCGCTACGCCATGCAGTCCAACGGCGACAGCGTGCAGGACGACTCCGGCATCGGTGAGTCCGGTACGAAGGAGGAGAAGCAGAGGCAGCAGGAGGCACAGCAGGCGCAGAACCGGCTCGGGTACAAGGACGTCGATCCCGCCCCCGTTCCCGCCGCCTGGTCCACCTTCCTGCCGACGGGCCCCCGGTTGTCGACCGGTGCCGCCCGCCAGCCGCAGGGTTCGTGAGGAGCGACCACGTGACCACGCACCCCTCCTGCCGCCGGCGCCTGCTGACAGCCGCGGCCGCCACTGCCGTACTCCTCGTCACACTGCCGGCGCTGCCCGCCGCCGCGGACGACTCCACCCAGTGCACCTTCCCCGCGAAGAAGTACGTGGGCCGTCCCTGGGCACTGCAACGCGTGCTGATGGACGAACTGTGGGAGCAGTCCACCGGCAAGGGCGTACGGGTGGCGGTCATCGACACGGGCGTCGACGTCAAGAACCCCCAGCTCACGAAGGCCGTGGACACCGGGAGCGGCCGCAACCTGCTGGACAAGAACCTCAAGGACGAGAGCGGCAACAAGCTCGAGCGCGGCAAGGAGAACGGCACCACCGACATCGTCGGCCACGGCACCAAGGTCGCCGGCATCATCGCCGCACGCGAGGCGAAGGGTACGGGCTTCACCGGCCTGGCCCCGGACGCGACGATCATCCCGATCCAGCAGAACGACGCCGAGGGCCACGGGACCGCGGAAACCCTGGCTGCCGCCATCCGTTACGCGGCCGACGAGGCGAACGCGGACGTCATCAACATCTCCCAGGACACCGCCAACGCGGTGAAGCCGACAGCCCTCCTCGAACAGGCGGTGAACGCCGCCCTCGCCAAGGAGATCGTGATCGTCGCCTCCGCGGGCAACGACGGACTGGGCGGCAACGTCAAGGAGACCTACCCGGCCTCCTACGACGGTGTCCTGGCCGTGGCCGCCTCGGACCGCAACAACGAACGGGCCGCCTTCTCCCAGTCCGGAGAGTTCGTGGGCATCGCGGCCCCCGGCGTCGACATGATCTCGACGGTTCCCGGCGGCGGACACTGCGCCGACAACGGCACCAGCTTCTCGGCCCCGTACGTCGCCGGAGTCGCGGCCCTCATCAAGGCCAAGCACCAGGACTGGACGCAGGAGCAAATCGTCGCCCAGATCGAGCAGACGGCGGAACGCTCGATCGCGGGCCACGACCGCCTGGTCGGCTGGGGCGTCGTCGACCCGGTGCGCGCCCTGACCGAGGACGACAAGCCCATCGAGCAGCCGGTGGCACACGAGGGCGTGAGCAAGGGCGAGGCACCCGTCCCTGCCGCACTCCACCTGGGCGAGACGGCGGACGAACGCAACGCCCGGCTGGCGACCTATGTCGTGGTGGGCGGAGGAGTCCTGGTCGCGGCCATCGCGGGTGCCGCAGTTGCCGTACGCGACAGACGACGACGGCAGGGCCGACCGGGCGCCGTGTGACGTCCGGGCGGCCGGTTACGTGAGGGAAGTTACGTGATGGACAAGACAGTTGGACCTGTCAGTGCCATTGGTTAGAGTGATGTTGTGGGGCCAGTGCTGTTCACGTGGGTGCGATAGCAACGCGAAACGGACTGAGCAAACGGGGAATCGGGGAAGGGCAGCAACGTGAGCGAAGGCAACGGGGACCTCCGGCGTGGAGTAGGAGCCCTCGAGCAGTTCCAGAAGCGTGTGAACGCGTTGCTGACGGACCTGGAAGGCTCGGCGGCCGGCAAGTCGAAGGTTGCGGCACAGACGGTGTCGCGTACCTCCTTGAGTGGCCAGAACGCATGCTTCGCGGAGGCGGATGGGCTCTACAGCCAGTACAACCGCGTCCACGAGTCGCTCGTCACGCTCTCGAAGTCGCTGGGCGACCAGATCGAGTACCTGAGCCTCGGCGTGCACGCGGCGGCCGTGGGCTTCGACAACGTGGACGATGACACGCGGCGGCGGTTCTACGAGATCCAGACACGCCTGGACACGGAGCGCGAGAAGGCCGCGGCCGAGAAGACGGCCAAGCCTGAGCAGAACGCCGACAAGCAGTACGACGCGGGATGGGCAGCCGAATGAGCGAACCGAAGAAGCCGGAACCGGGTTCCGAGGCAAAGCCGGAACTGACTCCCGCGGAGCAGGCGCAGCAGGACCAGGAGCGCGTCCAGGGGCAGTTGATCGTCACGGACGTGACGCGCCAGATGCAGGGCGTGATGGAGGCGTTCGGCTTCGGGGGCTCCGGCTCCTCAGGCCGGACCTCCTTCGAGGGCCATGAGCTCAACGCGATGATCGACCTGATCGAGAACTCCAACCCGGAGCACCTCGAGGAGGCGGGTCAGGCACTCCTGAAGGCAAGGACCGCGATCAACGACGCGGCCAAGGAGCTGAGCGACTTCATCAAGGCCGTCGACTGGGAGGGCGAGTCGGGAACCGCCTTCCGCGACTGGGGCAACGGCCTGGTCGCCCACGCCACGAAGCTGGGCGAGTTCGCGCAGACGGCCGGCACGCAGATCACGGTCGCGGGCACGGGCCTCGCCTCGGTACGCAACTCCCTCCCGCCCCGCGACACCCGCCTGAACCGCAAGTCCCCCGACGAGATCGAGACCCCGAAGCGGATCGATGGCAACCCGGAGTACGCGGCGGCGCTGAAGGTCGAGAAGGACCGCCAGGAGGCCATCAACCAGGCGAACCGGCTGGCCTCGTACTACGCGGTCTCGGAGGAGACGCTGGCGGCACAGGAACCGCCGCGGTTCGACAAGCAACTTGATGTTGCGATGCCCAAGCCGCAGGGCTACGTCGGTGAGGGAAGCGGCCCGGCATCGGGAAGCTCCTCGGAAGGCTCAGGCTCCGGAAGCGCCCAAGCCGTAGCGGAGCGTCCGGCTACCGGTGGCCTGGGCTCTAGCTCAGCCGGTGTGCCTCGTGAGGCACCCGGTTCGGTGTCTCCGGTGGTTGGCAACAGCATCTCTACGGAGATCAACAGTGTGGCCACACCGCCAGCCCCCGTGACCACTTCAGGTCCCTCTCCAACTCCTGCTCCCACGGGTCCTGTCGGCCCGGTGGGAGGTCCGAATCTGACACCGCCCATGGCGACCGGTTTCGTGAACCCGGTGACCAACAGCTCCAGGGTGCCCCAGGCAGCAACAGGCGCGCCCAAAGCCGTTGGCCAGACCGGGTTCGGCGGGCCAAGAGCAAGTGGCCCCACGGTCGGCGGCCCTGCGACGAACGGTCGTAGCGGGCCTCCGGTGGGGCGTCCTGCACCTGTGAGCGGGGGCCCAGCCTCCGGACGTGGAGGGCCGCAGCCCCCCACTGCCGGTCGGTCCGGTGTCACTGGCGGCAGGCCCATGGCTGCAGGCCATGGGGGTACGTCCGGAGCTACCGGACCGCGTGTCGGCCGGGCAGCGACCGGCATCGTCGGCGGGACCCCGCAGCGCGCCGTCCCGGGCGGTGCTACGCCAGGGGGCGCTCGTGGTGTCCCGCGCGGCACGGTCATCGGAGCCGGGGGTGCGCCACGACCGGGCGGTCCGGTCGGCGGCGTCGGCCAGCGTGGTGTCGTCGGAGCCGGTGGGTCGAGCAGCGCCTCCCGCCCTGGTGGGCGAGGTACTCCCAGCACCAACGGAGTTGTGGGTACACCCCGCGGCGGCGCTGTGGGATCTGGTGCAGGTTCGAAGGGCTTCACGGCCGGTGGCGCGGGCCTCGTGCGTGGCCCGGCGGGTCGGAGGGATTCCGAGGATGAGGACCAGGACGGGGGCACCCCGCGCCCGGACTACCTGACGGAAGACAGAGAGACGTGGGAGGCCGGCCGGCGTGGAGTCGCACCGCCGGTGATCGAGTAGGTACAGGGAAGGTTCGGAAGTCAGGATGACAGCAGGAATGAGCCAGACCCGGAAGCGCCGTACGCCTCTCGGAACGAGAGGACGCCTGCTCGGCACGATGGCTGTGGCCGCCGTCTGGGGTGTGGGATTCGCGGGGGCTGCTCCATCTGCTGTCGCCGCAGACGCGCAGTCCAAGCAGTGGTACCTCAGCGCAATGCAGGCCGAGGAGATGTGGAAGATCTCCACGGGCGAAGGCGTGAAAGTTGCTGTCATTGACTCCGGCGTGAACTCGTCGACGGCGTCCCTGAAGGGTCAGGTCCTCAAGGGATTTGACGCTACAGGCGCTGAGGGTGACGAGTACGACGACTATCGCGGGCATGGCACCACCATGGCTGAGCTGATTGCTGGAACAGGAGCAGGCGGGGGCCTTCGAGGCCTCGCTCCAGATGTGAAGATTATTCCGGTGCGGATCACCGATACCGAATTCCAGAATGAGCATTCGGTGAATGCGAATGACACTGCAGATGCTATCCGAGCTGCAGCAGATAGTGATGCGCAGATCATTAATATGTCATTCGCCAGTGATTTTGCAGGCCGAAAAGAACGAGAAGCTGTCGAGTACGCGCAGGGCAAGGGGAAGTTGTTTTTTGCGGGCGTGGGGAACAACGCCGAGGAAAGTAATAAGGATCAATATCCAGCCGCGTACCCGCAGGTTGTTGGTGTCTCCTCGGCAGATCGGGATGGCAAGGTCGCCGAGTACTCCCAAAACGGGAACATCGTAGATATCGCTGCCCCAGGTAACGACATCCCGTACTGGTGCGACGAGACCTTCCGGAAATACTGCGACGGAGACGGCGGAACGAGTGCAGCGACCGCCATCGCTTCCGCTTCCGCAGCCCTGGTGTGGTCCGCCCACCCGGACTGGACTGCAAACCAGGTCCTCAATGTACTTTTTGACACCGCTGGCCGGGACTGGGAAAAGGGCACGCTCAGCAAGTACCTCGGTCACGGCCTGATCCGCCCCTCCATGAACATCCTGAAGGGCAAGGGAACTCCCGGCGCCCCGGACATCAGCCCTCTCACCAAGGAGAAGACGTCCGGTTCCGCGGGCTCAGCCGCCCCGTCTGCACCAGCTTCGTCACAGCCTGACAAGAAAAAGAAGGCTGACGACGCTGCCCTGGCAGGCTCCAGCTCCGAGAACGACGACAGCCAACTGGGCCTGATCCTCGGCGGAGTGGCGGTCGTGCTCGTGCTCGGCGGCGGCGCCTTCGCGCTCGTGCGCAAGCGCCGTACCGCCTGACTGACCGTAGTTCCTCATACGCACCGCCCGGTGAGATTGCCGGGTCGAACAAGAGAACCAGGAAGGAAGCCAGAACTATGGCAGATCAGAAGCTTTCAGATGACAGCCTCCTCAAGCTCGAGGGCGAGCTCACCAAGCGGTTCGAGTCCGTCAGGGGCCAGCTGAAGACGCTGCAGGCGACGATCGACAGCCTGGAAGGCGCGTGGAAGGGAATCGGCGCCACCGCCTTCAACGCCAAGCAGGCTGACATCAACCTCAAGATGGGCAACATCGCCACCCGGTTGGTCAACTTCCAGGAAGCGATCAAGGCGGCCCGGACCATCTCGGGCAACACCGAAGACGAGATCAAGCAGGCCCTCCAGGGCGTGGACGTCGTCGCCGGCCACTCCGGGGGTACCGAGGCCAGGACCTCGGCAATGAACAACTTCTAAGCCTTCTTACCCGTACCGCGTACGGGCCATCACACCTAACTAGATTGAACTGGAGGACCGTATGTCGACCAACGACGGCACGATGGTTGTCACTTACGCGAGCCTGGAACTGGCCGCGTCGGACATCGACAGGCAGGGCAGGCAGCTTCAGGAAGACCTTGCCTCCATCAAGCGGATGGTTGCCAGCGTTTCCGAGCTCTGGGTGGGCGAGGCCAAGTCGGCGTACGACACCGCGCAGGCCGGCTGGGACCGCGACGCCACCGGGATTCAGACGGCCCTGGCCGAGATCTCCCGCAAGGTGCGCGACGCCGGTACCGCCTACCAGGCCGGTGACAAGCGGGCGCGGGCCAACTTCGAGTAGGACTCGCAGCAGAGAACAAACAGGTCAGGGTGGGCACGCACGGGAGGTGCCCACCCTGACCTGTGTCGTGAGGCCACTGCCACTGCCACGGCCACTGCCACGGCCACTGCCGGTGCGGTGCAGAGAGGTATCCAGGCCCGGCCGGTCAGGAACTCCGGGCGCCTCGGGCAGCTTCGCCGCCCGGTGGGCAGCGGCTGAGCGTGGCCGACGGAGGGCCGCCGTTCGGCGTCTGTTCCAGGCGGTCACTAACCAGCGAGGCCGGACGGATGGTGATCGCTCAAAGGATGGCCTGGATACTCGCCCGAGGCTCATGCGGGCCGCGGGCCTCCAGCGTCCGGCTGAGGACGAGGTTGGTGGTCGTGCTCCCGAACTCGGCCAGCGCGTCGACGATCTCCTCGAGGTGGGCCATCGACGTGGCTGCCACCTTCAGGACGTAGCAGTCGTCCCCGGTGGTGCGCAGGCACTCCAGGATCTCCTGGCGCTCCCCGAGCAGCCTGCGTAGCGGTTCGTGGCGGTTCCCCGGGTACTTCAGCCGTACCACTGCCAGCACCGCATAGCCGGCCCTCTCCAGGTGCACCTGCGCCCGGTAGCCCGTGATCACCTCGGTCGCCTCCAGGCGCCGCACCCGCTCCGTCGTCGCCGACGCGCTGAGGTTCACCCGCCGGGCCAGCTCCGTGAACGCGATCCGGCCGTCCCGCTGAAGCTCATCCAGGATCGCCCAGTCCGTGGAGTCAAGATTCTCGGTCATCCGTCCAGATTACCGGCGTATCCACGGGCCAACTGTCCCTGAACAGGCAGGAATCTCTTCTGGCGGCCCCGGTGGCCTGGCTAGGCTGATCTGCATGAAGATCGGGGTCAACGTCCTCAATTTCGGGCCCGGTACCGACCCGGGAGCCCTGCGGAACTGGGCTCAGACCGTGGAGGGCCTGGGCTTCGACCTGCTGATGGTCTCTGACCACATCGCCATCACGCCCGACGTCGCCGCGCAGTATCCGGCGCCCTTCTACGAGCCCTTCACCACCTTGTCCTGGCTGGCCGGCCTCACCACCCGGGTGCGGCTCGGTACGACAGTCCTCATCGCTCCTTACCGGCATCCGCTGCTCACCGCCCGGATGGCGGCCAACCTGGACGAACTGAGCGGTGGCCGTCTGGTCCTCGGCATGGGGGTGGGCTGGGCACGGCAGGAGTTCGCCGCCCTCGGGATTCCCTTCGAACGCCGTGGGCGACTGACCGACAGTCACCTACGGGACATGCGGGCGGCCTGGGCGGACACCGCCGACTACGGGAAGCGGAGGATCCCGGTGTGGGTAGGCGGCAACAGCGACGCGGGACTGCGCCGCGCCGTGCAACTCGGGGACGCATGGCACCCGCTGCGCTGCACCATGCCGTGGCTGTCCGAAGCCGCGGTCAGGCTGAAGGCGTCAGCCGAGGAGCAGAACCTTCCCGTGCCCGCCCTGGCACCCCGGATTGCTCTCAGACCCACTGCGGCTCCGGTCAGCGGACCGCAACGACTCGCCGGGGAGGGCACGATCGACCAGATCATGGACGACCTCGAACAGCTGCGGTTGCTGGGAGCCGAGACCGTTGTCCTCGACCCCTACAACGGCGACCCCCGCGAGACCTGCCACCCGCAGGCGGCGCGACAAGCACTCGCCACAGTGGCCGCGCACTTCCACCGACCCCTCCCTGCGACGGAGCAGTCATGACCACACCCGACGACCACGCCCTCCTGAGACAGGCCATCGCGCTCGCGGCCACGGCACGCGAGGGCGGTGACCCGCCGTTCGGGTCGCTGCTGGCGGGCCCGGACGGCACCGTGTTGGCCGAGGAACACAACACGACCCTGACCGACAAGGACATCACGGCGCACCCGGAGCTGAAGCTCGCGAGGTGGGCCGCGCGGGAGCTGGACCCGGCCACGGCGGCGGGCACCACGATGTACACCAGCTGTCAGCCGTGCGGGATGTGCGAGGCAGCCATCCAGCGGGCCGGGCTACGGAGGGTGGTGTACGCCCTGTCCAACGACCAGCTCCTGGACATCAGGCCGGGGAGTGGCCAGCCTCCCGTGCCACAGCACGGTCCCGCGCTGCTCGACGAGGTACGGGCCGTGGTCGAGGGGTACTACCGCTGAGCACTGTCCATCCCCCGGGTGGTGGCCGGGTGCCGGGCGGCCCTCCGTCACGACGAAGCCCATGACCTGGGCAGAACCTGCAGCCGTTACGAGAATGCCGGGCTTCCGGAGTCTCTCCCGTCCCCGGCGCAGCCCCACACGCCGAGGCGGGCGGGGACACCCGCCACAGGCCCCCCGTCCCCCCCCCCCGCCAAAAGCGCCACCTCCAACCCGTACCCCGCCCAC
>NZ_JBHTRI010000050.1:0-43197 GCF_042796085.1 Streptomyces sp. NPDC056452 | reverse complement strand
GCCGGGGGGGGGGGGGCCCGCCCCCGTGCCGCCCGCCCATGGCCCGCCCCTCCCGGAACGTCCGTGGTTGCGGTATGCATGTATGGCGAGGCCTCCCCGTTCCACAGCCGAGCGGAAGGTACGAGCCGATGAGCGACGCAGACCCGGGCCTCTTCGGCCCCGCTTCCGTCACCTGGCAGATGCACGGGGACCCCATGATGTGGGTCGCCGGAGTGCGCGCCCTCTACCTGCAGGCGCTGCACCCGCGCGCGGTACGCGGCGTCATGCAGAACTCGGACTTCCGCAAGGACGCCTGGGGGCGCCTGATGCGCACGGCCGACTTCGTCGGCACGCTCACCTACGACACCACCCGGGCAGCGGAGAAGTACGGCGCCCGGGTCCGCAGGATCCACCGGCTCCTCAAAGCCACCGACCCGGAGACCGGCGAGAGCTACGGCATCGACGAACCCGGGCTCCTGCTCTGGGTGCACTGCGCCGAGGTCGACTCCTACCTCCAGGTGCAACGCCGCTCAGGCTTCCGGCTCACCGACGCCCAGGCCGACCGGTACATCGGCGAACAGTGCGAGAGCGCCCGCCTCGTCGGCCTCGACCCCGCCGGCGTCCCCGCCACGACCGCGGCACTCGCCGACTACTTCGACCGGGTCCGCCCCGAACTCGTCGCCGGCCCGGACGCGCTGGACGTCGACGACTTCCTGCGCAACCCCCCGGTCCACGCCCTGCTGGCCCCGGCGCGTGCACTGCTGTGGCGGCGCGTGGCGGCACTCGCGTACGACTCACTGCCCCCGTACGCCCACGCGCTGTACGGCAGGCCGGCACCGCCCCCGGAAGCCGTCGACCGCCGCCTGCGCGCCACCGGCACCGCCCTGCGCTGCATCCCCGCGCGCCTCCGCTGGTGCCTGCCACCCGGGCACATCGTGAAGGCGATGGCACGACTCGGCCCCGGCAGCCGCCCCGCCCCGTACAAACTCCGCAGACAGGCCGCCATACTGGACGGGCCGGGGAGGGCGCAGCAGTAGGCGATGCGACGGGGGCGACAGCAGGCGATGGCGGACACCAGGCTGATCCAGAGCCGGTACCGGCTGCTCGATTTGATCGGGCGCGGTGGCATGGGCGAGGTGTGGCGTGCCCGCGACGAGTCCCTGGGCCGCCAGGTGGCCGTCAAGTGCCTGAAACCGATGGGGCCCCAGCACGACCCGTCCTTCACCCGCATCCTGCGCGAACGCTTCCGCCGCGAGGCGCGGGTGGCCGCGGCGCTCCAGCACCGAGGTGTCACCGTCGTCCACGACTTCGGCGAGTCCGAGGGCGTCCTCTACCTGGTCATGGAGCTCCTGGAAGGGCGCAACCTCAGCCAGCTCCTCGAGGACAACAAACAGCACCCCCTGCCCGTACCCGACGTCGTCGACATCGCGGAACAGGTCGCCGACGCCCTCGGCTACACCCACCAGCAGGGCATCGTGCACCGCGACCTCAAGCCCGCCAACATCATGCGGCTCGGCGACGGCACGGTGAAGATCTGCGACTTCGGCATAGCCCGGCTCGGACACGACATCGGCTTCACCTCACGCCTGACCGGCACGGGCATCGCCATGGGCACCCCGCACTACATGTCGCCCGAGCAGATCAGCGGCGGTGAGGTCGACCACCGCAGCGATCTCTACTCGCTGGGCTGTGTGCTGTACGAGATCGCCACGGGCGTACCGCCGTTCGACCTGGACGACGCCTGGGCGGTCCTCGTCGGACACCGTGACACCCAGCCCGAGCCCCTGCGCACCCACCGCGCCGAACTTCCCGGGTTCTTCGACCGGGTCGTCCTGGACCTGCTGGCCAAGACCCCCGAGGGGCGGCCCGCCGACGCCGGCGACCTGCGCAGGCGCATCGCGCTCGGACGCACCGGCGAGCAGACGCAGGGCCCGGACGCCGGGAGGGTCCGGCTCGCCCCGCCCGCCCCCGTCCTGCACCCCGCCCGCCGGCCGGCGGGCCGCGCTCAGGGACTGCCCTCCTGGACCCGGAACATGACCACCGGTCACAAGGCGACCGGTGCGATACCCCCGGGGACGGCCCCCATCGACCTCTCGCTCGGCCTGACCGGCTCCTGGACGACCGGAACCGACCTGCGGGTTCTGCCCGCCGGCCTTCCCGCGGCCCGGCCCGACCGGCCCACGCCGTCGCCCGAGCTGCTCGCCATCCTGGCCAGCAGGCACAGCGCGGGCCTCAACCTGGGGCGTCTCGGCCACTGGGACGAGGCGGGCGAAGTGCACCGGGCGGTCGCCGCCGAACGCGAGCAGGCCCTCGGCCCCGACCACCCCGACACCCTCTCCAGCCGGTACGAGGTCGGATTCACCCTCAGCCGCACCGGACGCGCCACGGATGCCCTGCGCGAGTTCGGCCGGGTCGCGGACGGCCGCGAACGCACCCTGGGGCCCGACCACCCGGAGACCCTCGCGGCCCGGCAGGAGACGGCGTACGTCCTGGGCCAGCTCGGCCGGCACTTCGAAGCCCACCAGGTGTACGCGGCGGTGCTCGCCTCCCGGGAGCGCTCGATGGGCCCGGACCATCCGGACACCCTGCGCTGCCGCCACAACCTGGCGTTCAACCTCAGCAGGCTGGGCCGCCTGGAGGACTCGTACCGCATGGCCCGCGACGTGGCGAACGCGCGCAGCCGCCTCCTCGGCGCGACCCACCCGGACACCCTGGTCACGCTGTACGAAGTGGCGTACACGCTCGGCCAGCTGGGCCGGTGGCCGGAGGCGCTGCAGACCTACCGCGATGTCGCGCAGGCCCGTGCCGTGGCGCTCGGGGCCGACCACCCGGACACCCTCTCCGCCCGCTACGAGGTCGGTATCAGCCTCGGCAGGCTGGGCCGCAGCGCCGAGGCGCTCGAGCTGTACCGCGTGCTGGTCGACGACCGCACCCGGGTCGACGGAGCCGCCGACCCGGAGACCCTGCGCGCCCGGCACGGACTCGGCGTCAACCTGGGGCGGATGGCCCGCTGGGAGGAGGCGCTCGTCGAATCACGCGAGGTGTGCGCGATCCGGGAACGCACCCTGGGACCCGACCACCCCGACACGCTCGTCAGCCGCCGGGAGGTCGCCGTCGGCCTGGGCTGGCTGGGCCGGTGGGCCGACGCCCTCACGGACTACCGGAAGGTCGCCGAGGCCCGTGAGCGGGTCCTCGGCGCCGACCACCCCGATGCGCTCGCCAGCCGCAACGACGAGGCCCACTGCCTGGAACAGCTCGGGCGCAGCACCGAAGCGGTGGACCTCTACCGGAGGGTCGCGACGCTGCGCCGGCAGCGCGGGATGCCGCCGCACTGAGCGGGCGTCAGATGGTCCGCCCGCGGTACAGGTCACGGAGCAGCGCGATCTCGGCCCCGTGATGCAGCAGCTCCTGATTGACCCACCAGACGATGTCGATGAACGGGTCCTCCGGGTCGCTGCCGTGCGGGTACGTGCTGTACCCGACCGTGTCGAGCGCGGTGTCGTCGGCGCCCAGCAGGGCCGTTCGCCACGCATCGGCGGCGGTCGCGAAGGCGGCGAGTGCCCCGGCCGCGTCACCCTCGACGCGGAAGTCGTCCCGGGTCAGACCGTGGCTGCCCGCCGCATGGTCGGCGCGCAGGGCCAGCAGTTCGGTGAGATGACTCAGGCGCCACGCAATGGTGGTGAACGGCGGCGGCGAGGGGTGCGGGAAGGCCGCCGTGTCGCGCCCCCAGTCACCGGTGCCGGCCAGAGAGGTCGCACGCGGTCCGGGACCCGCGGTACGCCGACGGACCGACCAGCAGTCCGGCACCGGCTCCCACAGGTACTCCTCGTCGGTCATCGGCGGGGCCTCGACGTCGGTGCCGTTGCCGCTGTCCACGACGGGCCCCGCCATCCGGTTGCCGAGGCGTTCACGCGCCCAGTCGAACTGCTCGAGCAGTGGGATCAGGCGTGCCGGGGTTGCCATGAACTCTCCTGTTGCGGGGGCGGGTCGGAGCGGGTCGGTGGTGCGGTTCGGTGGTGAACGCTTCGGGAAGGCACCCTGCCACAGCCGCCCCGGGCCGCCCAACGATTTCCGTGCCGGTGCGACCCGGCCCGCCCCGCCGGCCCTCCCGGCAACCGGGCACCGACCCTCTCCGGCCCTCTGGCCAGGGACGATCCTTCCGTGTTACCAAGGGGCCATGCCCACAGACGAGACGCACACGCCCGGCACACCCGCGCACGACAGCTACGACACGGTGATTGTCGGCGGCGGCCACAACGGTCTGGTGGCCGCTGCCTACCTCGCCCGTGCCGGGCAGTCCGTCCTCGTCCTGGAGCGCCTCGGCAGCACCGGGGGAGCGGCTGTGTCGACCCGCCCCTTCGACGGGGTCGACGCCAGGCTCTCCCGCTACTCGTACCTCGTCTCGCTGCTCCCGCAGAAGATCGTCCGCGATCTCGGCCTCGACTTCGCCGTCCGCAAGCGCACGGTTTCCTCGTACACCCCGGCCGTGCGCGGCGGACGGGCCACCGGACTGCTCGTCGGCGGCGACAACACCCGGGCATCGTTCGCGGAACTCACCGGCGACGACCGCGAGTACGAGGCCTGGCAGCGCTTCTACGCGATGACGCAGCGGGTCGCCGAACGTGCCTTCCCGACGCTCACGGAACCCCTGCCGACCCGCGACGGCATCCGGGCGCGGATCGACGACGCCGAAGCGTGGCGCACACTGTTCGAGGAGCCCATCGGCGTCGCCGTCGAGGAGCGGTTCACCGACGACCTCGTACGCGGAGTGGTGCTGACCGACGCCCTGATCGGCACCTTCGCCGATGCCCACGACCCGTCCCTGCTCCAGAACCGCTGTTTCCTCTACCACGTCATCGGCGGAGGCACCGGCGACTGGGACGTCCCGGTCGGCGGCATGGGAGCACTCACCGATGCCCTGGCCGGAGCGGCCCGAGCGGCGGGCGCCGAGATCCGCGTCCTGCACGAGGCCACCCGTATCGAGACCGACGGGACCCACGCCGAGGTCACCGTCCGCTCGCCCGCCGGAGAACGGGTGCTGGGCGCCCGCAAGGTCCTGGTCAACGCATCGCCGCAGGCGCTGGCCGCGCTCCTCGGTGACGAGCCGCCGGCCCGGGCGGAGGGGGCGCAGCTGAAGGTGAACATGCTGCTCACGCGGCTGCCGAAGCTGCGTGACCACTCCGTCGACCCGCGCCGGGCGTTCGCCGGAACCTTCCATATCGCCGAGGGGTACGGGCAACTGGCCGACGCCTACCGCGAGGCGGCGGCGGGACTGCTGCCCGCCGCCCCGCCGTCCGAGATCTACTGCCACTCACTGACCGACCCGTCGATCCTCGGTCCCGACCTCGCCGCACGCGGCTACCAGACCCTCACCCTCTTCGGGCTGCACACCCCCGCCCGGCTCTTCGCCGCGGACAACGACGCCACGCGCGCCGCCCTGCTCAAGGCCACCCTCGCGGAACTCGACGCCCATCTGGAGGAGCCGATCGCCGACTGCCTGGCCCTCGACGGCAACGGCGAGCCGTGCATCGAGGCGAAGACGCCGCTCGACCTGGAGCAGGACCTGGGACTGCCCGGCGGCCACATCTTCCACCGGGACCTGTCCTTCCCGTACGCCACCGAGGACACCGGCCGCTGGGGCGTCGAGACCGCACACGCCAACGTCCTGCTGTGCGGGGCGGGCGCGGTGCGTGGCGGCGGGGTCAGCGGCGTCCCCGGCCACAACGCCGCCATGGCGGCGCTGGGCCGGTGACGGACCGCCCGTCGCCTACTGGCCGAACACGCCGCGCAGCGCGGAGAGCTTGCGCGGCAGGTCGTACTCCGCGCCGCCCTCGTGGCCGTTGTACGGGAACACCTCGATCTCGGCCGGACCGGCATAGGCGTGGTAGGCCGCGTACACGGTCGAGGACGGGCAGACCCGGTCCATCAGCCCCACCGAGAACCACGCCGGAGCGGTCGCCCGTGCCGCGAAGTTGACGCCGTCGAAGTACGACAGGGTCTGCATCGCCTCCTCGACCCGGAAGCGGTGTCCCGACAGCCAGCGGGCGATCTCGGCGTACGGTCCCGCGTCCGTGATCTGCGACCCGCGCCGGAAGTGGCACAGGAACGGCACATCGGCCACCGCCGCAACCACGTCCTCACGCAGCCCGGCCACGGCGAGGGCGAGGCCCCCGCCCTGGCTGCCGCCGAGGACTGCGACCCGGGAGGAGTCCACGGCCTCGTGGGCCTTCGCCGCGTCGACGGCCCGCACCGCGTCGGTGATGAGCCGCCGGTAGTAGTGACGGGCGGGATCCTCGATGCCCCGGGTGAGGAACCCGGGGGAGGAGGAGCCATGACCGTCGGGGCCGAAGTCTGGGGTGTCCGAGGTGTTCTTGCCGCCGCCGCCCTGGCCCCGGTTGTCCATGACGAGGTGGGCGTAGCCGAGCGCGCTCCAGGTCAGCCAGGAGTACGGGATGCCGCGGCCACCGTTGTAGCCGATGTACTGCACCACCGCGGGCAGCGGCCCGGAGCGGACACGCGGCAGCATCAGCCAGGCCTTCACCGGCTGGCCGCCCCAGCCGCGGAACGTCACGTCGAACACGTCCACGGTCGCGAATCCGGCGTCGTACGGTACGAATTCGGCGTCCAGGTCGTGCCGGGCCGTCTCGGCCAGCGTCTTATCCCAGAAGGCGTCGAAGTCGGCCGGTTCCTCCGGCCGCGGCCGGTACTCGCGCAGCCGCTCCAGGGGCATGTCGAACAGCAAGGGTCTAGCTCCTCTTCAGGGTGAGGTTGAGGGTTGCGCCGTGCCGGTTCGCCGTGTCGGCGGTGATCCGGATGCCGCGGCCGGTGGAGGTGGCGCTGACGCCCGGGTCCGCCGCGACGACCGTCAGGCCGCGCCGGGCGAGGTCCATGACCACCGAGGACCGCAGCTGCGTCGGGTCCGAGAGAGCCACCGTGACCGTCCGGCCGTCCGCCCGCACCAGCACCGAGGCGGGGCCGTCGGCGGTCAGCTCCTGCGCGGTGCCCGCGGTCCAGAAGTTCGCGGCGAGCAGACCGTCCGCACAGCGGCGTACTGCGTGCACGGCCGTCGAGTCGGAGACGAGCTCCACCGGGGGCGCAGCCGCCCACTGCCTGGTGCGCGCCGCGGAGGCCGCCGGGGCCTGCAGCCAGAAGTACCCCGCGCCGTCCGGTGCCGCGCCGTGGTCCTGCCACAGCGTCAGGTAGGGGCGGGTCACAGGCGTGTCCGTGCCGTACTTGAGATTGATCTCCCGCCAGGTCGCGGTCCGTTCCTCACGCAGACCGCGCAGCGTGGCGGGCTTCGGGAAGACATAGCCGCCGGTCCCCTCGGCGTGCAGCCAGCGCACACCGTCGAGCTGCGCGGACCAGCCGGCGTCGGCCGGGGCGGCCCTGCCGTCGACGAGGAGCGTGGCGTGCGGGTCGCGGAGCTTGCGGTTCTCCACGACGGTCTCCACCGGTCCCGCGTCCGCCGTGATGCCGGAGCCGACGCACGCGATGACGTCGTCCAGACAGAACCAGCTCTTGAGGCCGCGCAGCGAACTTCCGTACGCCCGCAGCTCCATGCCGTAGGCGCCGAGCGTCGTCCCCGGCAGTGCGGTGCCGCCCGCCCAGTCGGCGGTGCTCGTCGTGCGCTGCCCCGCCGCGTCCGCCGGCCGGCCCGCGACGACCGTGGTGCCGGGCAGCCTGGCAGGGTCGACGGTGGGCCAGTAGTCCTCGCTGTAGTGCCCGAGGTCGTCGGTGTACAGCAGCACCATGCCGTCGGAGAGATGCCAGCCGTGCAGATTCTCGTTCTGGATCGACTCGTAGTTGTAGATCCGGCTCGAGTACGCCGAGATGCCCAGCGCGAACGACGGCCGGTGGTGCGCCGCCTTGTCCATCCGCGGGTGCTGCTTGTGCGCCACCAGCGGGCCGCGCGCGGGGACGGGCGAGTCGAGGATCCGGCGGGCGGCGACGAGCGAGGCCAGATCGGTGACGGCCAGGAAGTCCCGGTAGGTGTCCTCGGCGATCCACTGCTTGACCAGTGCGGTGAAGCGGTCGGCCGTGGCTCCGGGGAAGCTCGGTATCAGCCGCACCACCGCCTCGATGACCGTCTGCGCCGAGGCGTGGCCCTGCTTGCTGGGACGCGCGATCTCACGCCCGCACACCGACGCCATCACATCGCCCCGGGCGAGCAGCGGGTCGAAACCGTCGTCGACCCAGCCGCGGACGTTGTCGAGGTCCGGGTCGGTGACCGCCCAGCCCGTGCCGGCGAGCAGGTTCAGCAGCCGGGAGAGGTTGTTGAGCAGTTCCTTGCCGTAGCCGCCGTTGTACGGGTGCTTGTAGTGCTGGAGGAACGAGCCGTCGGAGTAGAAGCCCTCGCCCGTGCCGGCCGAGCCGTCCGCGCGGTCGTTGAAGGCCAGGACACTGTTGGCACCTGAACCCTCGACGTCCGAAAGAGCGTCGCGGACCCGGGTGAGTGCGTCCCCGTCGTCGCGGAGGACGGAGTTGACCGCGACCACCGTGGAGATCCACACCCGGTTCGCCCCGGTCGCGATCTGCCGGTCCGCGCGCCACAGGTTCGGGTCGGGTGTGTAGTGCCGCACGGCCTCGGTGATTCGCGCGAGGCGCTCCGTGCCGAGCACGTCGTACAGCAGCACGGACGCGTCGTTGAGCGCGAGCGCCGAGCCGATCTCCCAGTCCCAGTCGTTGTCGAACCGGGTGTGCTCGGGGCCGTAGCGGTGTGTCAGCATCCAGTCGATGCCGGCCAGCAGCAGGTCTCCGAGGGCCGCGTCACCGTACTGCGGGGTGCCGGGGACCGCCCACGCGGTGGCGATCGTGGCGAGCCGCTTGAACGACGTGGTGACGTGGTTGGAGAGCGTGGTGCTGGTCAGGTCGGGGAACAGGCCCTCGGCGCGCGCCGGGTCCAGGCCCGTCGCCGCGGTGGTCGCGGCCCGGCCTGTCCGGGCGACTGCCGCCGCGATCCGCTCGTCCGCCAGATCGAGACCGGCGCCCCCGGTGAGCAGGGTGTGCCAGCGGGCGCGCAGTGCGGCCGCGTCCCCGACAGCCGCGTGCGCGGCCCCGGAGGTGAGGGTGAGGGGCAGGGTGACGGCCGCGCCGAGCGCCGCCGCTCCGGCCAGGACGGTGCGTCGGGTGGTGCCTCTGCCGGTGCCTGGGGTCATGTGTCGGGCCCTCACAGGAGGTGTCGGCGGTCGACGGCCGCGGCGAGCGCGGCGTGACCGGAGGGATTGGGGTGCAGGCCGTCGCCGCTGTCGAACGCGGGCAGCAGGCGCGAGGGCTGTGCGGGATCGTGCAGCGCGTGGTCGAAGTCGGCGACCGCGTCGAACAACCGCCCGGTGCGCACAGCGCGGTTGATCTGCTGCCGGACCGCGTCGAGTTCCGGCGTCCAGCGGATCCACCCCTCGAACGGGGTGATGGTCGCCCCGACGATCCGCAGCCCAGCGTTCCGGGCCCGCAGGACCAGCTGGCGGTAGCCGGCCAGGACGAGCGCGGGGTCCGTCTGGGCGGGCGGCTGCTGGAGGTCGTTGATGCCGAGATGGACGAGTACGGTCCGCAGCCCGGGCAGCGGGAGGACGTCGCGGTCGAACCGCGCCTGCCCGCCGGGCCCGAAACGGGCGTCGTCGAGCAGCAGCCGGTTGCCGCTGATGCCGAGGTTGGCGACAGCCGATCCGGGGAGCCGCCGGGCCAGTTGGTCCGGCCAGCGCAGGTCCGCGTCGTCGGGTGTGCCGACGCCCTCCGCGATGGAGTCGCCGAGCACGGCGAGCACCGGACCGTGGGCGCCGGTCACCTCGACCCCGGTCAGCAGGAACACGGAGGCGGTCCGCACCCCGTCCACGGAGTGCGAGGCATGGGTGTTGCGGTGGAAGGACAGGGGCCCGGTGGGGCCGGGCAGCCGGGTCTCCACCGTCAGCCGCGACGACGCCGGCACGCTCAGCCCGTCGACCGGATCACTGGTCAGGGAGGCGCCCGCGGCGAGCCACGCCTGCCGTCGGCCGCCGAACGTCACCGCACGCCCGCCGGCCGTCACCGGGCCGATCAGGACGGGTACGGCGCCGAAGGCGTTCGCGTACCGCAGACGTACCTGCCCGCCGGCCGACAGCCGCAGGACGGCAGTGAACACGCCGTCGGTGAGGCCGCCGGCCGCCACCGTGTCGGTCTCGGTCGGCGCGGTCTGCGCAGTCGCCCATGACGTGGCCCAGCGCGACCTGCCGGCCCCGCCGCCGTTGCCCCGCGTGGCCGGGGCGGCCTGGGCTCCGGGCGCGGCGACGGCGACCGCCGCCACGCCCGCCGCCGCTGTCAGTAGCCCGCGTCTCGCGGGCCCCCGGCCGGTCACTGCGGGCACGCACCGGTCGGCTCGTACTCGCTCGCGTACGTACCGACCGCGTTGCCACCGGTGTTGCCGCTCATGGTGTTCGTGCACACCGGGCCCTGCGGGGTGCGCATGAACTTGATGCCGCCGCCCGCGTTACCGGTGATGGTGTTGCCGTACACGCTCGTGTCGATGCCGTCGGTCGCGGTGTCACCGCCGAGCCGTACACCGGCGCCGACGTTGTCGTGCACGGTGTTGTAGCGGAAGATGTTGCCGCTGCCGCGTGCGTCGAGGCCGCCGGAGCTGGAGTCCTTCTGGCCGCTGCAGTCGTTGTACTCGACGTAGTTGTTGGTGGCGTTCTCCTTCACGTCGACGCACTCGTTGCCCTGGGTGGCGATCGTGTTGTGGTGGATGCGGTTGTTCCTGCTGATGTCCGCCGCGGCGTCCGGGGCACCGTTCGCGCCCTGCTGCTCGGGCGCCGTGCCGAGGTAGATGCCCTCGCCGTTCTTGCCGCCCCCGCCGAACTTGAAGTCGGCGACCCCGCAGTTGGTGATCGTGTTGTCGTCCACCTCCGCGCCGGTGACCAGATAGCGCAGCCGCACGCACTCGTCGGCGGCGTTCTTGAGCGTCATGCCGGTGATGCGCAGGCCGCCCACTCCGTTTCCGGCAGTCGTGCTCATGACATATATGAGCTTCGGGCGGTAGCCCGCCACCTCGGTGGACGAGCCGTGCAGCCCGTCCACCGTGAAGCCGCTCAGCGTCGTCGAGTCGTGCTGCACCTGGATGATGCGAGCGTCGCCCGCCCCCTTCACCACGGCGCTCGACGGGCCCGTGAGCGTGACACCGGGGCGCACGGTCACCACGTCCTGCCGGTAGGTGCCCGCCGCGAGGTTCACCACCGCTCCCGTGGGGGCCAGGTCCAGGGCCTTCTGGATCGTGGCGAGCGGCGCCCCCGCCGACGTACCCGCGTTGGCGTCACTGCCGGACGGCGAGACGTAGTACGCCGTCGCCGCCTCGGCGGCCACGGACGGCGCCGGCACGAGGAGCGAGGTGCCCGCGGCGAGCGCGGCGGCCAGGGTGGTGCGCAGTGCATGGCTCATGAGATGTGCCTCCTGGGATCAGCGAAGGACAGAGCGAGCAGTACGGGGATGCTGGGGCCCAGCAGCAGCGGCCCCAGCGGTACGACGAGGGAGAGCAGCACGGCGGAGATCACCGCGCCGAGCAGTGCGGTGCCCCGGGCCGGAGACCCGAAGCCGAGCGCCAGCGCCCCGGCCGACCAGGTGCGGACCGAGCCCAGCGGTGTCCGTCCGGCCTCGGCGGCGAGCGCGATGTGATGGATGACGAGCGCGGCGGCGATGCCCACCTGCGCGGCGAGTACGACGAACGTCCACGGCTCCGAACGGGACAGCAGGTACACGATGTTCGCGCCGAGGACGACCGCCGCCGCCGTCGACAGCAATCCGTGCCGCCACAGCGCGCGCCAGTAGCGGGGGAACGCGGCGAACGCGTTGACGAACACGCGGCTGTCCCCTTCCGCCCGCCACAACTGCAGCGCGTGGCCCATGGCCGCGAGTGCGGGCAGCCAGGTGACGACACCCAGGGACAGCACGGTGCACGCGGCCCCGGCGACGGCCGGGTACGCGATGAACTCCAGACGCCGCAACAGCGTCGGCCAGCCGGACGAAAGTGTTGCCTGCATGATCAGCCGACCTTTCCTGTGTACGGCTCCGGAACATCGAGGAGCACGTGCCCGTCCAGCTCCAGCCGCGTGCACCGCACCACGAACGGCGGGGCGTCCGCGGAGGTCAGCAGGGCCGCGGCGTCGGCGCTCACCCGTGACGTGCGGATCCGCCGGGTGACCGGGGACAGCAGGACGGTCTCCTCCGCGTCCGTGAACGTGACACCGCGCCCTTCCAGGCACGCGATCTGATCGCCGGCCGGTGCTCCCCCGGGCGTGATGGCGGTGAGGAAGAGACCGCCCGGCGACCGCGGGGCGGTCGAACGGAGTGTGTGGAGCGTCCGGGTGAGCCGCAGCTCCGGTGTACTGGACGTCGGATTGGCCTCGACCTCGGTGACCTCGCAGACGACCGAGGCGTCGTGAGGCGCGAACTGCCGTACGAGAGCGGTGGCCGCTCCCGACCTGATCAGCCGGCTGCCGTCCGGCTGCGGCTCCGTCGGGCGGTCGGTCTGCAGCAGGAACGTCCACTCCCGCCCCGTCTCCGCCTCGGCCAGATCGAACAGCACGAGCCGGCCCGACGGCGTGAACACCAGGGTCCGGTCCAGACGCCGGACACCGAGGTCCGGGTCGTACATCGCGGCGATCTCCGCGGTGGCGTGGGCCCAGCCGGCCTCGGCGTCCACCAGCACGTCGCGCTGCCTGGCCTGCCGCTCGTGCGGAATGTCCTTGTAGACGTGGTAACGGTCCTCGTCCGCGTACCCCTGCCCGTCCACCAGCAGCAGATTGTGGTGCGCCGCCCGCTTGCGGTTGCTGTAGCCCTCGTCCACGGCGAGGAACGCCCCTTGGGAGATGAGCACGAACGACCCCGAGTCCGGGTGGTGGTGCCCCTGGTTCAGGGTCTCCCAGCCCAGTTCGGCCCGGTGCTTCGCCGAGGTCTCCCACGCGGTGTGGCCCCCGCCCGGACTCGCCTTGAACGACACCAGCGTCGCATCCTTGTCCCACCCCGTGCGGGCCGCGAGCAGCCCGAGGTCAGGGAAGAACGCACGGGTCTCGGTGGGCCGGGCGGCCGGTACGGACGGGTCGTACCAGAGGTACTCCAGATAGGCCTCCGGCAGGATTCCCGGCCGTACCCCGCTCTCCGCCGCCTCCTGCCACAGCAGTTCGCCCGAGGCCAGATCGCCCATCCACTGGGCCTGCGCGATGCCGTACTGCGCGGCGAGCCGGTAGTACAGCCCCGCGCTGTGACCACTGCGCCGGTCGTGGCAGTCACCGTGGTCGACGTTGAACGCGAAGCCGGGCGCCGTCTGGTGGAGCCGGTAGCGGAAGGTGTTGGCGAGGAAACCGCCCCGCTCCCACCAGTCCACGCCCTCCGCCTCCTTCAGGAGATCCAGATGGATCGCCAGGAAGGGCACCCCGTAGCGCCAGTACACGACACCCTCGGCGTGCGAACCGTCGGCCGGCATCAGGTCCAGGACCGTGCCGAGGTTGTCCTTGGCGCGCTCGGTCCACTCCTGCTTGCCCAGGACGTAGCCGGCGGTCGCCAGGCCCGCGTAACAGATCCAGTTGTGGTTCTGCCAGTACGACGACGACCACCAGCGGCCCTCGCTCGCCACCGCGAACTCGTACATACGACGGCCCTGCAGCAGCAGCTTGTACCGCAGCAGCGCCCGCACCCCGTCCGGCAGCTCGTCGCCGATCCACCGGTAGGCGAGCGACAGGTGGTGCAGCAGCCAGCCCGCGTCCAGGTCGTGGTCCGGCAGATGGGCCCGGCCCCAGTGCGGCAGCCGCACGGCCGCCTCGATCCAGCGCCGGCTCTCGTCCAGGTGCGCGCGGTCGCCGGTGGTGCGGTACGCCAGAGCCGGGTTGGAGGCGGCGGGGCCCAGCCAGGTGATGCTGGCCAGGGGGTGCGTGCGGGGCGGGGTGAGACCGCGGTGGCGCGCGGCCTCCTCCCGCAGCCGGACCTCCTGCGCGGGGCGCGGGCCGGGCGGCGGAGTGGCGGAGAGCAGCACGACTCAGCCCTCCGTCCGGAAGCGCGCGGTGGAGCCGTCCGCCAGTTCCACCGTCAGCTCCTCCCCGTCGAGTCGCACCTCGCTCACCGCGGGCCCCGCCGATGCCGCCTGGTACACCGAGGCGAAGGTGACCCGCTCGGCCTCGGCGGTGAAGTCGACCCGGGTGCGCATGCGCTGCGGATCGTCGGCCGGCCCCGGGCCGGGCCGGGTCACGGGCCGGACCGGCACCCCGGCGGTGTGGGTGTGCCAGCCGTGCAGGGTCTCGTCGCCGTACCAGGTGGTGCGCACGGGACCGGCTGCCTGCAGCTGGATGTCGAGCGCCGTTCCCGGGCGCAGCTGGGCCGTGACCCGGCGCGCCTCCCGGCCCGTCACCGTCAGCAGATCCACCAGGTAGCAGTCGCCGGCCGCCACGCGCCGTACCGCGCGCACCCCTTCGTACGCGGTGGTGACCTCGGCGGACACCGAGGCGGTGTCCGAAGCCAGCAGCGCCCCCGTGCACTCCGCCTGCTCGGCGCCGTCCACCCGGAACGCCGGATGCGCTTCCGTCGACGTGTACAGATCGCGGAACTCGGCGTGCGCGTAGGGCACCTGTCCGGGGTCCGGCTGCCACGGGGTCGTGTCCCCGTACAGGTACAGCGACAGCTTGTCGCGGTGCCCGTGCGAACCGCCGTGCGGGCCGAAGTCCAGCAGCGCGTGGATGCCCGCCGCCCGTACCACTCCGTAGCCCGCCGACGGGAAAACGGTGACGGCGCCGGGCGCCGCCCGGCGGGGGAGCGGCGGCCCGGCGAACCAGCCGCCGAGCTCCCGGTCCAGCCCGTCGTCGTGCTCGCCGAGCTCGGCCCGTGCGCGTACCGCCACCGCATCCAGTGCCGCGGACGGCACCAACTGCTCGGCAAGGGCTACCAGTTCGAGCCACTCCAGGGCCAGCGGGGGCCGCAGGTAGGGACCGTCGTGCAACGCCGGGAGAATGCCGCCGTCCGTCGCGATCACCGCGAGGACGTCCGTCATCCCGGCCAGCACGCCCACCACATCGGACGGGATCGCCGCCGGGTCGGTGGAGCGCAGTGCCAGCAGGGCCGCCCGCAGCACGAACCCGTGGTAGTAGGTGCTGCCCTCCCACTCCCAGCCGTCCTCGGCGACCGCCACGCGCAGATGTGCGTACAGGCCGTGGGCGCCCTCCAGCCACTGCCCGGCGCCGTCCCACTCCCGGCCGCGGACCGCGGCCGCGGCCCGGCTCGTGGCCACACCTGCCGCGTTCAGCCACGCGGTGTAGTTGGACGCGAGGTGCCCCTGGCCGGTCAGCACGTCGCGGGCGTCGAGCGCGGCCTGCTCCAGGCCGTCGAGCAGCGGAAGTACCGCCGCCAGCCCCTCCGCGTCCTTGGCGGCGAGGGTGTTCACCGCGTGACCGATGTTCACCGCCCAGATCGCGTCGGTCAGCGCCTGGTGGAAGAGCCGGCCGCGCAGCATCCATGTCTGCGCCTCGCCGTGCCGCTCCGTGGCGAGGCCGGCGTACACGTCGGCGTACTCGACGAGCCGGGCCACCGCCTCCGCGCGCTCCCCGCGATGGGCGAGCACCCGCAGATGCCGTGCCCACGCCTGGTGCGACAGCACCACCCAGGCGCCGCGCACCGCCTCCGTGTCCACCCGGCAGCCGTGCGCGCAGCGCGCACCGTCCTCGGGGAAGACTCCGCCGAGGAGATCACCGTGGTCGAGTTCCACTCCGTGCGCCGGGCAGACGTACGCGTGCCACCAGCCGCCCCGCTCCCGGGCGATGCGCCTCAACGCGGCCACACGCCACCGTCGATGTCCACCGTGGTGGCGGTGAGGAAGCCCGAGGCGGGCGAGGCCAGATGGACGACGGCGTGGGCGACGTCCTCCGGCGTGCCGGCCCGGCCGACGGGGATGCCGGCCTCCATCGCCTGCTGGGCCTGGGGAGCGGTGAACGTGTCGTGGAAGGCGGTGCCCTTGATGAAGCCGGGTGCCACCGTGTTGACGGTGATCCCCGTGCCCGCGAGTTCCTTCGCCAGGCCCTTCGTGAAGCCGCGGATGCCCGCCTTGGCAGCAGCGTAGGCGACCGAGCCGGGGCCGCCGCCGTTGTGCGCGGCGAGCGACGACATGGTGATGATGCGTCCGGCCGAGGACTGCGTCAGATGCGGCAGGGCTGCACGCACCGTGCGGAACGCCGATGTCAGATTGACGGAGATGACCTGGTCGAAGTGATCGTCCGACATGGCCGCGATCTTCTCGCGGCCGATCAGATGCCCCGCGTTGCAGACGAGGACGTCCAGACCGCCGAGGAATCCGGTGGCCTCCTCGACCAGTGCGTCCACCTCGCCGCTCACGGTCGCGTCGGCCTGGAACGCCTTGGCCCTGCGGCCCAGTGCCTCGATGGCCGAGACCGTCTTCGCGGCCTCCTCGGCGGAGGAGTGGAAGTGGACGGCGACGTCGGCGCCGGCCTCTGCCAGGGCGACGGCGATGGCGCGGCCGATGCCGTGGCCCGCTCCCGTCACCAGTGCGCGGGAGCCGTTGAGATCAGCAGACATGGGTGAAGCCCTTTCGGTGACCGGCCCACGAGGGGCCGGAACCGGTCACTTGAGACCGGCGGTTGCGAAGCCCTGTACGAAGTAGCGCTGGCCGATGAGGAAGAGGACGACCATGGGAAGGGTGGCGAGCGTGGTGCCGGCCATCAGGAAGTGCCACTGGGTGCCGTTCTCCGTCTTGAAGACGGAGAGCCCGACCTGGATCACCCGCATGCTGTCCGTATGGGTCACCAGGAGCGGCCAGAGGAAGTTGTTCCACGAGGACTCGAAGGTCAGCAGCGCCACGGTGATGAACGCGGGCTTGACCTGCGGGCTCATGATCCGGGCGTAGATGCTGAATTCGCCGAGGCCGTCGAGCCGGGCGGCCTCCTCCAGCTCCACCGGCAGGTCCAGGTAGAACTGCCGGAAGAGGAAGACCGCGAACGGGGTGACGGCGCCGGGGATGATGAGCGCCCACCAGCTGTCCAGCCACCCGCTTCCGCCCTGGCCGAGGATGTCGTTCCCGCCGGCCAGCGGCATGAAGCGGACGATCAGGAACTCGGGCAGCACCTTGGTGTACGTGGGGATCATGAGGGCCGCGATGAAGAGATAGAAGATCGTCTCGCTGCCGCGGAACCTGATGCGCGCGAGGGCGTACCCCGCCATCGAGGCGATCAGCACGTTGAGCACGGTGTGGCTGAAAGCGATGACGAAACTGTTCCGGGCGTACGTGGCGAAGGGCGCTGCCTTCAGCGCGTCGGCGTAGTTCCCGAACTGCCAGTGTTCCGGAAGCAGTCCGGCGTCCTGCGACGCTATCTCCACCGGCGTCTTGAGCGAGGTGAGGATCATCCAGGCGAACGGCACCATCATCAGCAGCGAGACCACGGACAGCGTCACGTAGAGCGCGATCCGTCCGGCGGAGACCGGCCTGCCCTTGCTCGTGGTCCTCGGCACCGGAGCCGGGGCCGGCTTCTGCAGCTCAGCTGTGGCCACGACTGCCTCCCATGATCCGCTTGTTGACCAGGGTGAAGCCCATCAGCAGCACGAAGAGCACGAGCGACTGTGCGCTGGCGTAGCCGACGCGGAACTCCCGGAAGGCGGACTTGTAGATCTCGTACGTCATCATCGTGGTGCTGTTCGCTGGGCCGCCGTCGGTCAGGATGTAGATCTGGTCGAAGGACTGGAAGGCGCTGATCATCGAGGTGATGAGCACGAAGAACGTCGCGGGCTTCAGCAGCGGCAGTGTGATCGAGAAGAACTGCCGGACCTTGGACGCGCCGTCCACGGACGCCGCCTCGTACAGCTCCTTGGGCAGGGACTGGAGCGCGGCCAGATAGATGAGCATCTTCATACCGATGCCCTGCCAGATGCCCACCAGGATCACCGAGGGCATCGCCCACGTCGTCGAGGAGAGCCACGCGGGCCCCTGGATGCCGAGGAACGACAGCAGGGTGTTGAGCAGTCCGTTGCCGGGGTTGTAGATCCACAGCCAGACCAGGGCGATCGCGACGGTCGCGGTGACCTGCGGCAGGAACACCGCGGTGCGGAAGATGCCGCGCGCCTTGAGGCCGGTGTGCAGAGCCAGTGCCACCAGCAGGCCGAGGGCCATACCGAAGGGCACCGTGAAGAAGGTGTAGACGAGCGTGTTGCCGATGGACTTGACGAAGACCGCGTCGTCCAGCATGTCCCGGAAGTTGCCCAGACCCACGAACTCCGGCGCCGTCAGCACGTCGTACTTCGTGAAGGCCAGGGCCACCGAGACCACGACCGGAAGACCGATCCACAGCGAGGCGTGCAGCAGCGCGGGCGCCACCATCAGCATGCCCGCACGGCGCCGACGCCGTCCCGGGCCCGTGGGGACCCGGCCCGTACGCGTCGTTCTCGGTGCCTCGGGAGGGGAAGGCGGCCGGGGCCGTGCCTTCACTACGGATATTGCTGGCACAGTGTCGGGTCCTTACATCCGGCCGATGGCGGCCTCGGCGAGACGGCCGAGCTCCGCGATGGCGTCCTTCGCGGACTGACCGCCCACGATGGCGGGCTCCAGCGTCGGCTTGATCTTTTCGCGGATCTCCATCCAGGCCGCGGTGCCGCCCTCCGAGACGGCGTGCTCCAGGTTCTGCAGGGAGAGGTCGACGAACTCGTTCTCCTTGACGTAACCGGACTCGTTGAGGTCCCGGAGACCCGGTACCGAGCCGCGCTGCTTCGCCGCACCGAGGATCGAGTCGGGCGTCGCGAGGTACTCGACGAGCGCACGGGCCGCGGCCGGGTGCTTGGAACGCGCGGACTGGGTGACGAGCGTGCCGCCCTGGAGCATCGCGGGCCTGCGATTGGCCAGGACGAACGAGCCGAGCTTGTCGCCCTCGATGAGCTCCGGGTTCTGCTCCTTGGCCTGCACCCACAGGGCGCTCGTCGACATCATCATCGACGCCCTGCCCGTCTGTACGTTGGACGGGGCACCGGCATCCGTCTTCTTCGCGTAGTCCGCCGAGCCGTCCTTGACCAGGTCCTTGAAGAACTGCAGGGCCTCGACGCCGCGCGCATCGGTGAACAGCACCTTCTTGCCGTCCGCGCTGAACAACTGGCCGCCGTTGGCGAAGAGGAAGGTCTCCCAGCACTGGCGCAGATCGATGGAGAACGGGTCGAATCCGACACGGCCGTCCTTCGTCAGCTGCTTCGCGACGGCGCGCAGCTCCGCCCAGTTGGCCGGGGTCTTCTTGATCCCGGCCTCCGCGAAGTGGTCCTTGCGGTACACGACGATGCGGGTGTCCAGGACCACGGGCAGCGCGTAGAGCTTCCCGTCGTAACGCGACGGCTCCAGCACGCGCTTCTCGTAGTCGTGCGCGGTGGCGAGCGCCTCCGGGAGCTCGGCGATCGCCTTCTTCGAGGCGAAGGGGGGTATCCAGCCGACGCCCATCATGAGCACGTCCGGCAGCAGCCCGCCCGCGAGACCGGTGGTGATCTTCTCGTTGAGCTGCGCGTACGTGGTGTAGTCCACGTTCACCTTGACGTCCGGATACTTCTTCCGGAACCCGCCGAGGATCTCCTGCTCCAGCAGGACCTTGCCCTTCGCGCCCTCGTAGATCGGGGTGAGCAGCGTGATCTCGCCCTCGGCGGGGCCGTCGGCCGAACCGGCGGCCGTGGAGCCGCCACCACAGCCGGCGAGCGCGGCAGTGGCCGTACCCGCGCCGATGGCGGCGAGCACAGATCGTCTGTTGAGTTCCATGGGACACCCCTTTTGAGGTGGAGTCAGTGGATCGATCCAGCGATGACCTCCCGGACATGGCTGGGAAGCGCTGGTAAATCGATGCACTGATGCTAAGAACGCGTTGAGAGTGGCGTCAACAGCTGATGCACAAGAATTTTCAGGGATGTTAACGGGTATACCGGTGGAGCGCGTTCAGTAAATCGGTACACTAAGCTCAGCAGTGCGTTCCGAACCGGAGGTGGCATGAGCGGGGTAACGATCCATCAGGTCGCGGAGGCAGCAGGAGTCTCCGCGAGCACGGTCTCCAACGTCCTCAACGGACGTACGGACCGTATGCAGGCGGCCACCCTGGCTCGTGTGGAGCAGGTGATAGAGCAGCTCAGCTACCGGCCCAACCGGGCGGCACGCATGCTGCGCACCGGCCGCATCAAGGTCATCGGCCTGATCGTCCCCTCCGTCGCCAACCCCTTCTGGGGTGCGCTCGCGAGAGAACTGGAGGCCATCGCCCTGGCCGAGGGCTACCACGTACTGCTGTGCAACAGTGAGCGCGATCCCGCCCGTGAGCTCAAGTACGGGGAGGAGCTGCTCGCCGACGGGGTCAGCGGGGTGGTCCTGTGCTCCTCCCTGCCCTCGCTCGACCACGTCGCCCCGCTGCTCAGCCGGGGTCTGAAGATGGTCGCCTTCGACCGGACCGCGCAGGCGGGTGATCCGGCGTCGCTGTCCAGCATCAGTGTGGACAACGCGATGGGCGCCGAACTCGCCACCCGCCATCTGATCGAACTGGGGCACCGGAGACTGGCGTTCGTCTCAGGCTCGGTCAACAGCGTCAACCGCCGGGAGCGACTGCGGGGCTTTCGGGCCGCGCTCGAGTCGGCGGGCCTCGACCCGGCCGACGCGATCGTGTGGCCCGGTGCGGACACCACCGAATTCGGGGACAAGGACGCCGCCGAGCTGGGCCGGAACGCCGCCCGGGAACTGCTGTCGCGGCCGCGCCCGCCCACCGGATTCGTCGCGATCAACGACATGTGCGCGATCGGCATCTGCCGCGGCGCCAAGGACGCCGGACTCCGCGCGGGGCGGGACGTCTCGGTGGTCGGGTTCGACGACATCCTGCTCGCCGATCTCTTCGAACCACCCCTGACCACGGTCCGCCAGCCGCTTCCGGAGATGGCGGCCGAGACGTTCCAGCAGCTGCGCGCCCGGATCGACTCGGCTCCGGGTGCCGGGCGGTCTCTGCTGATCAGGCCCCGCCTGGTGGTACGGGAGTCCACGGCACCGGCGCCGGCCGCCGCTTCGGCACCGGCCCCCGCTCCCGCCCTGGCCGAGGCCGGATAGCAGCGACGGCGAACCGCCCCGCCAGGTCTCGGGACCGGGCGGGGCGGTGATGAGGAACGGGGCGGGTGGGTGCGGGTTTCACGCGCCCCGTTCCGGCCGGTGGCCGACTCCGGTCAGGAGGCGGTGCAGGAACCGACGGTGGGCGCGGAGGTGTTGCCGTTCGTCGCGACGGTGAACCCGAAGCTCGTCGAGGCACCCGCGGCGAGGCTCCCGTTGTTGCTCGGCTTCACGGTCATCACGTTTCCGCTCGAGTCCCAGGTGGGGGAGCCGTTCCAGGTCGCACTGACCTTCTGCGGCGAGGTCACGGTCACCGGGACCGTCCAGGTGCTGATCGCGGAACTGCCGGCCTTGATGGTCACCTGTCCGTTGTACCCGCCGTTCCAGGTGGCGGTCTGGGTGTACGTGGCGGTGCAGCTGCCGGTGCCGCCACCGCCGTCGCCCCCACCGGTGGACCCGCCGAGCGCGGCGAGCACCGCGTCGTACGCCGGCTTCTTGTTGTAGTTGCCGTCGAACAGGAGCGGAGTGCCGCTGCTGCGCCACGAGTACTTGTCCGTGACACCCCAGACGGTGATCCCGGTGCAGCGCGACACGGCCAGGCAGGCGTTCACCACCTTGGTGTAGTTGGCTGCCTGCGTCGAGCCGGACCCCTCGATGTCCAGCTCGGTGATCTGCACGTCGACGCCGAGAGCGGCGAAGCGCTGAAGGTTGGCCTGGAAGTCGCTGGGGACGGGGGAGTTGCTGTTGAAGTGCGACTGGAAGCCCACGCAGTCGATCGGCACACCGCGCGCCTTGAAGTCCTTGACCATGTCGTAGACCGCGTTGCTCTTCGCGTTCTGGCCGTCGGTGTTGTAGTCGTTGTAGCAGAGCTTGGCGTTGGCATCGACCGTGCGGGCGGTGCGGAACGCCTCCTCTATGAAGCCGTTGCCGAGCTTGTCCTGGAACGGTGAACTGCGCCGTGCCCCGCTGCTGCCGTCCTGGAAGGCCTCGTTCACCACGTCCCAGGAGTGGATCTTGCCCTTGTAGTGCGTCATCACCTGGGTGATGTGGTTGTTCATCGCCGTACGCAGATCGGAGGTGCCCAGGCCGCCGACCCAGCCGGGAAGCTGGGAGTGCCACACGAGCGTATGCCCGCGGACCTTCATGCCCTTGCCCTGGGCACGGCTGACGATCTGGTCGGCGGACGAGAAGTTGAACGAGTTGCGGGTGCTCTCGACCGCATCCCACTTCATCTCGTTCTCGGGTGTCACCGAGTCGAACTGGGCGTCCAGCGTGGACGCGTACTGCGCCTCGCCGAGGTGATTGGCGGCCACGGCGGTACCGAAGTACCGGCCCTTGGCCGCGGCGGCGTTGCCGAGCGTGCCGACCGCCTCGGCCGTACCGGCGAGAGAGACCACGCCCGCCGCGGCAAGGACACCCGCCGTGATGAGCGAGACCACCCGTCTGGCACGGGCCGGCAGGTGCGGACGGGCGAAGGTGTCGCCGGGGGACTTCTTGGCCATCACGTTTCCAGCCTCTTCTTCCGGTTGCCGGGCGGAGCGAACTGGGTGCCCGGGCAAGGGGGTTCGGACCGTTCGAGGTGCTGTGCAGCCGCCGCGGGTGCACCCGGTGGGCGCACCCGCGGCGGGAGGACGAGCGTGGGAGCAGGGGGCGCGAGGGAGAGTATGCGCCCAACGTGACGAACCGTCAACGCCGCATTTCCGAAATGTTTCCGAGCGAATAACCGCTCATCTGTGAGTGGATGGCGATATGACCTGCGCAGACGGGGCGACTCCGGTGCGTATGGGAATCCATCCGGCGGAGCCTCACGTAATCGCCGTCGAGCATTACGAAAGACGTTCATGAGTGGGTACGAAAGTTTCGGTGCCTGAAATGACGGAGCGCGGACCCCCCTCAGGGAGGCCCGCGCTCACTGTCCGCCTTTCGTGCTCCTCGCGCCGACGCGCCCGTCTCAGTCGCTGCTGAGGGAAAGCCCGATCACGACGCCCGCCGACACGGACACCCTGCCCGGCGTCAGATCGCCCTCGCCGCCGCCGCTCTGCCCGCCGTGGCCGCGGTAGTTCTGCAGCTGCTCGGAGTCCACGTCCTTGATGTGGATCACGGGTCCGAGCCGCACATCGGCCGCCTCGGCGTACAGGGCGGCCTTCTCCCGTGCCGAGGCCACGGCCGCCGTACGCGCCCGGGCGCGCAGCTCCTTCTTCGTGCTCACGTCGAACTCGACACCCTTGACCTGGTTGGCCCCCGCGTCGACGACATCGATGAGAACGGTCTCCAGGATGTCCAGTTCCCGCAGCTCGATCACGAACGAGGCCGTGCACTCGTAGCCGAGGAACTTGCGCTCGTCGCCGTAGCTCCACCGGGACGACAGGTTCAGCCGTGACGTCGACACGGCGCCCTCGGGGACCCCGTGCCCGCGCAGGACCTCCCGGATCCGGTTCACGCCGCTCCGGGTGGCGGCGAAGGCCTCACCGGGCTTGTTCCTGGTCTGCTCGATCGCGACGCGGAGGCGCGCCAGGTCGGGTGCGGCATCCACACTGGCCGCACCGAACACCGACACGCCCCACGGGGCATCTATGGACTGAGTTCCATTCATACCGTCATCCAAGCACCTGGACAGCTCAGTCGGCTGAGAGGATCCAGCCCGTCGCCTCGATACGGGATGAGTCGCCGGGACGCTCCCCGTCGAAGAGCGTGCGGCCGCCGTCCCTCACCCGTACACCGTCGACGTACGCGCCGCGCCCGACGTACAACTGGTCGGTGGTGTACCGCCATCGCAGCACGACCTCCGTGCCGCGCCAGGCGGCCAGGTCCGCCTCGAGACGGTGCCAGACCCGGCCCGACCAGCCCGACACCGAGCCCGCCGGGTGCGGCTCGGGCTGCGGGGGACGGCCTCCGTCCCTCGGCACGGTCGTGAACGGCACGGGCTGCCACGTCCCCCCGGAATCAGAGGAAGCCTCCAGCCGCAGGGAGTCCGAGCCCGGCTCGGTGTCCCACCAGAGCGCACAGCTCAGCACCGCGTGCGCGGACGCCGGACGCAGCGCCGGCAGGGCGAGCGTGGCGGTCGTGGCGCTCGCCGTGCCGGAGAACCAGGCGGTACGGCCTTGGGCGGGACGGACAGGAACGGCGCGCGCCATCCGGTTGGCCGCGGCGACCCGCGGCGCACTGCCCGAGCGCCAGCTGCGCACGGGGTGCACCGAGTTGCCGAGGACGATCAGGAACGAGTCCGTCGTCGGATCGAGGACCAGGCTGGTACCGGTGAACCCGGTGTGGCCCGCGGTGCGCGGCGTGGCCATCGCGCCCATGTACCAGTGCTGGTAGAGCTCGAAGCCCAGGCCGTGCTCATCGCCCGGGAACGCGGTGTTGAAGTCGGTGAACATCAGCTCCACGGAGTCCTCGGACAGGATCCGGGACCTGCCGTAGACGCCCCCGTTGAGCAGCGTGCGGGCCAGGACCGCCAGATCCCAGGCACAGGAGAAGACCCCCGCGTGCCCGGCGACGCCGTCCAGGCTGAAGGCGTTCTCGTCGTGGACCTCGCCCCAGACCAGCCCGCGGTCCAGGCCGGACCAGGGCAGCCGGGCATCCTCGGTGGCGGCGATCTTCGGCTTCCAGGAGGCGGGCGGGTTGTAGCGGGTGCGGTGCATCCCGAGCGGAGCGGTGATCTCCTCGCGGAGCAGGACGTCCTGGGTGCGGCCGGTGATCTTCTCCAGGACCAGCTGCAGCGAGATCAGGTTGAGGTCGGAGTAGAGGTACTTCGTGCCGGGGGCGGAGGCCGGCACCTCGTTCCACAGCAGACGGAGCTTCCCCTCCCTGGTCGGCTCCTTGAAGAGCGGGATCCAGGACCGGAAGCCCGAGGTGTGCGTGAGGAGCTGACGGATGGTGACGTCCTGCTTGCCGCCGCCCGCGAAGTCCGGCAGATACGCGGCGACCGTCGCCTCCAGCTCCAGCGCACCCCGCTCGATCTGCTGCACGGCCAGGATCGAGGTGAACAGCTTGGACACCGACGCCAGGTCGAAGACCGTGTCCGCGGCCATCGCGATCTGCTGGTCCGCGGGGAACTCCACCCCGGTGTCGGTCTTCTCGTCGTACGCCGCGTAGCGCACCGCCTTGCCGATGGGCCGGTGCAGGGCGACGGTCCCGCCACGCCCGGCGAGCAGCACGGCCCCCGCGTACCAGGGGTGCTTGGGGGAGTCGGCGAGATACGTCTCCGCGTCGGTGACGAGCCGGTCGAGCTGCTCGGACAGCAGCCCCGCGCGCTCGGCCGAACCGCGGCGCAGTGTGGGCCTGCCCTGCCCCGGCCTCATACCCGTACCAGCTCCCGACTGTGTGTCCGCCTCCGCCCCGCGCCCGGCGGCCGCCGCCGCTCCCGCGAAGGGCATCGGCGCGAGGGCGAGGGCTCCGCCCAGCGCCAGTATCCCGCCGCCCAGCCTCCGACGGCTCATTCCCCTGCCCGACACGTCCCCGGCCATCCGGAACCCCTTCCCCTGATGTGGAAAGCACTTGCGCGAAAGTAACTTTCGAAATCTCGTCCGAGTCTGAAACTTCCTGCCGAAGCAGAGATTACTGTCACGCCCGCTGTCCCGTACGCCTCTGACGGACAGAAGAATCTGACGTGACATCAGGAAACGCTGTGCGTGCGGATCACGGCGCATTGGCGATCGCGAAGACGTCGGTCCCCGCGTTCCCGTGTGCGCGGGGTGCCGTCCCGCCGAGCGCTCCCGGGCCTCCTCTGGCAGCCTGTGGCCATGAACGTGAGCGCAACGGTCCGGTCCCTGGCCACCCGGTGGACCGTTGCGGTACCGGTGATCGCGGCGGTCGCGCTGGTACTCAGCTGGGGCCGTGAACTGCCCCCGATCGCCGTAGCCGTGGTCGCCCTGTGCCTCGCGGGCGCCGTGCTCGCCGCCGTCCACCATGCGGAGGTGATCGCGCACCGGGTCGGTGACCCCTACGGCTCGCTCATCCTCGCCGTCGCCGTGACCGTCATCGAAGTGGCCCTGGTGGTCACTCTCATGGTCGACGGCGGGCCGAAGGCCTCGTCCCTCGCCCGTGACACGGTCTTCGCCGCCGTCATGATCACCTGCAACGGCATCGTCGGCCTCTCCCTCCTGGTCGGGGCCGTACGTACCCGGGTGGCCGTCTTCAACGCCGAGGGCACCGGCGCCGCGCTGGCAACGGTGGCGACACTGGCCACCCTGAGCATGGTCCTGCCCACCTTCACGATCGGAAAGCCCGGCCCCGAGTTCTCCTCCGCCCAGCTCGGGTTCGCCGCCGTCGCCTCACTCCTGCTGTACGGGCTGTTCGTCGCCGTTCAGACCGTGCGGCACCGCGAGTACTTCCTGCCGCTCACCCAGGACGGCCGGCCGCGCAAGGCCGAGGACGACCCCGCGCCGCTGCCCGGCCGGGGCGCGACCGCGCTCAGCCTGGTCATGCTCCTGGTGGCGCTCGTCGCGGTCGTCGGCGACGCCAAGGCCGTATCGCCGACCATCGAGTCGGGTGTCGAGGCCGCGGGGATGCCGCAATCGGTGGTGGGCGTCGTCATCGCGTTGCTGGTCCTCCTGCCCGAGACCCTCGCCGCCGTACGGGCCGCGCGGCGGGAGCGGGTGCAGACCAGCCTCAACCTGGCCCTCGGCTCGGCGATGGCCAGCATCGGCCTCACCATCCCCGCCATCGCGCTCGCCTCGATCTGGCTCGACGGACCGCTCCACCTCGGCCTCGGCGCCACCCACATGGTGCTGCTCGCCCTGACCGTCGTGGTGGGCGCCCTCACCGTCGTACCGGGGCGTGCCACGCTCCTCCAGGGCGGGGTGCACCTCATCATCTTCGCCGCGTTCGTCTTCCTGGCGATCAGCCCCTGACGCGTCCTGCCGGTGCGTCAGGGGCCGGCCCGGGCCGGACGGAAGGCCTACCGCTTCTCGTGGACCCGCACGACCCGCAGCGCGGGTGAGCGTGCGATGTCCTTCTCGCAGAACCGCGACGTCACCCAGCGCTCGCCCGAGTACAGCCGGGTCTGGTCGCTGAAGTGCGGCGACGCGGGGTTCGACGACTGGGAGTACGTGAGCAGGGTCCGGGCCACCGGGCACGGACCGCCGTCCCAGCCGACCACCTGGATGTAGCTGGAACCGGCCGACACCTCGGTGTAGCCGCCTCCCGCGGCGCTCCACACGGGCTCGGTCTTGTTCCAGACGCCGAGTGACTCCGTGCCGCCGCCCACCGGGATGCGCTTCCCGTTGCGTACGACGGACTGATGACTGCCCAGGGGCGCGTCCAGCGCGATCCCCGCCGCCCGCAGCTCGGCCACCGCGTCGGCCAGCGCCGCGGTGACACCGGGCGCCGCGGTGTTCAGGGTGTTCGGGGTCCGGACCGGATCGGCGGCGGAGAACGGCACCTTCCACAGCTTGTCGGCGGGGACAGTCCCGGTGGCCCTGCGCCAGATGCGGTCGAAGAGCAGGGCTCCGGCGCTGCCGGTGTCCATGGTCCGGTCCCAGCGCCTCAGCACGCCGCACGCCGCCGACACGTCGACCGGTGAACCGTCGGTGCCGGACGCGGTGCCGCCGGGCAGCGCCGAGCAGGCACGCGCCAGGTCACCGGCTGCCAGGTCACCGGCGGGCGCCCGGTTCGCGAACTGCTGGCGCTGCAGGTCACCGACGGTCAGGCGCCCCGTCTCCGCCATCGCGGACACGTCCTCGATCGCACCGCGGGTACGCATGGACCGTGGTGTGCCGATGGTGCCGAAGACACGCTCGTAGCCGGTCAGCGGTGTGTCCGCATGGGTCAGCCAGGCACTGTCGTTGGAGTTCTCCACGTACGGGGCGTCCTTCAGCACGGGCATCCTGCCCGGCCCGAAGATGCCCGCCTGGAGGGCGTCGGGGTCGGATCCGAGCGCGCACCCGCTCCTGGATCCGTCGAGGACCGCAAGTCCCGACGAGGGGTACGTGACCCTGCCCAGCGGGGTGGAGCAGCGCTGGGCGAGGTCGTCGGTGATCCTCGGCAGTACCTGGGACTGGGAGAAGAAGGAGTGCCCCCGCGAATCGGCGGCGACCGTGTTCACCCACGGCAGGCCCTGGGTGCGGCGCAGCGCAGCCTCGATGTCCGCCGTACTGCGCGCCCTGCTGAAACCGAGCGAGGTGTCCGAGTCGCGCAGGTTCGAGGCGTTGGGATCGTTCAGCGCGTACGCGGTCGTCGCCGTCCAGGGCAACGGCAGCCCCGCCCCCAGCGAGGTGACCACGGGGCCGTAGCGGGTCCACCACTGGCTGCGGGTCACCGGGGCGGCACCCTTCACGGGCACCGTGACCGTCCGCTTGGTCATCCGTACGCTCCGGCCGTCCACCAGATAGGCCGTCGGATCGGCCGGATCGAGCGTCAGCTGATGCAGATTGAGCGTGACGCCCGTGGCGACGGTATGGCTCCAGGCGATGTTCCTGTTGTGCCCGATCGACATCGTCGTCGAGCCGAGCAGGGAACCGCCCGCCACATCCAGCTCGCCGGGAATGGTCTGCTGGGACTGCCAGAACCGGCGCCCGCCCTGCCACGGATAGTGCGGGTTGCCGATCAGCAGCCCCCGCCCGCCGGCCGTCGTGGACCCGTTGAAGGCGACGGCGTTGGACCCCATGTCGGCGTTCTGCGTGGACAGCAGCCGCTGCGCGGCGCCGGCTGCCTCCTCGGGAGACACACCCGGGACAGCCGGGACCGAGGACGGGGGCTGAGCGGCCGTGATGCCTTCGATGCCACGGCCCTGACCGCCGAGCACGGAGATCGCGAAGCCCCGGACGGCCACGTCCAGCGCGGTGACGGGCCGCACCCAGGAGGCTCCCCGGCAGGCCGGATCCGTGATCCGGTTCTGCTTGATCCACGCGTTGTACCCGGCGGCCCAGCCGCGCATGGTCTCCTTGACGTCATGACTCGGACCGGCCGGCGCCGGGACCTTCAGCAGTTTCTCGACGGTGCCGCTCGCGCGTACCCCGCGGAAGTAGAGATCGCTGGAGAGGTTCTTCGTCGCCGAGGACAACGAGCCGTCCGGGGCGGCGTCCTGACCGAAGTACGCCGACCGCTCACCGCGCACGGTGACGAATCCGTCGGCGAGGACGCACACCTGGTCGGCGGCCTGCGCCCAGCCGTTGCCGAAGCCCAGAGCCGCGTAGTCCTTGGCCACGATGTGCGGGATGCCGTACTCGGTGTACCGGATGACGGCGGACAGTCCGCCGCCCGAAGGACGGTGCTCGGGCGAGGTGCGGGCCGCGGCCGGAGGCAGCGACGCGGCCGCGGTGAACAGAGCGAGTCCGGAGACCGCGAGGAGTCTCAGACGGTTACGGAGGGGCAAGGGTCCTCCCAACTGTGCGGGTGGGAAAAGCGGTTGCCCAGGAGTCCCGGACAACCACGCGCCACTCAGTCAGCCCACCCGTGCACCTGTCAACCGGCTGGTCGGTATCCGGGCCCTTGACCCCCGGCGGCGGGCCGCCCAGGATCACGCCATGACAGGTGTACGCAGCAGCACAGTCGACGGAGTCGTGGCGCGCAGCGCCCGGCGGACCCCCGAGCACATCGCCGTCCGCTACGCCGGGCGGTCCTGGACCTATGCGGCCCTCGACGCGTCCGTCAGCACGGCCGCCGCCGTGCTGACCGGCGCACACGGACTGCGTCCCGGTGACCGGGTCGCCTCCTTCGCCCACAACTCCGACGTCTATCTGATCGCCTATCTGGCCTGCGCCCGGGCAGGGCTGGTCCATGTGCCGGTCAATCAGAACCTCACCGGTGACGACCTGGCGTACATCCTCGAACAGTCCGGCAGCGCCCTCGTCCTCACCGACCCCGACCTGGCCCCGCGCATCCCCGACGGACATGCCGTACGCGCACTGCGCGACGCTCCGGACTCGCTCCTCGGCGAACTGGACACCCCGCGTCCCTTCACTCCCGACCGCGCGCCCGGCGCCGACGACCTGGTCCAGCTGTTGTACACCTCGGGCACCACGGACCGGCCCAAGGGCGCGATGATGACGCACGGCGCCCTGGTCCACGAGTACGTCAGCGCCGTCACCGCGCTCGACCTGCGCGCCACCGACCGGCCCGTGCACTCGCTGCCGCTCTACCACTCCGCGCAGATGCACGTGTTCCTGCTGCCGTACCTCGCCGTGGGTGCCGAGAACACCATTCTCGACGCCCCGGACGCCGGCCGGATCTTCGACCTGGTCGAGGCGGGGCAGGCGGACAGCCTCTTCGCCCCGCCCACCGTCTGGATCGGCCTCGCCAACCACCCGGACTTCGCCGCGCGTGAGCTCGGCGCCCTGCGCAAGGCGTACTACGGCGCCTCGATCATGCCGGTGCCCGTACTGGAACGGCTCCGCGATCGGCTGCCCGGGCTGGCCTTCTACAACTGCTTCGGGCAGAGCGAGATCGGCCCGCTCGCCACCGTGCTCGGCCCCGACGAGCACGAGGGCCGGATGGAGTCGTGCGGGCGGCCCGTGCTCTTCGTCGAGGCGAAGGTGGTCGACGAGCACGGCAAGGAGGTACCTGACGGCACGGCAGGCGAAGTGGTGTACCGCTCCCCGCAGCTGTGCCAGGGCTACTGGGACAAGCCGGAGGAGACCGCGGAGGCGTTCCGTGACGGCTGGTTCCACTCCGGCGACCTCGCGGTCCGCGACGCACAGGGCTACTTCACCGTCGTCGACAGGGTGAAGGACGTCATCAACTCCGGAGGTGTGCTCATCGCCTCACGCCAGGTGGAGGATGCCCTCTACACCCACCCGGCAGTGGCCGAGACGGCCGTCGTGGGGCTGCCCGACGAGCGCTGGATCGAGGCCGTCACCGCGATCGTCGTACTGCGTGGCGAGGCCACCGAGCCCGAACTGATCGCGTACGCCCGCGAGAAGCTCCCCCACTTCAAGGCCCCGAAGAGGGTCCTCTTCGTGGACGGGCTGCCGCGCAACGCCAGCGGAAAGATCCTCAAGAGGGAGCTGAGGGACCGGTATTCCGGCAGCCGGACCCTGAGGCCGGGGGAGTAGGCCGCAGGCTCCCTCCGCCTCCGGGACGGTCGGATCACCCGCCGCGCTTAGCCCGTTCGCCGTCCGACCGTCGGTTCCTCCCCCGTCCCTGCCTCCGCTCCGGTGACCTGCGTAAACGATCACGCAGGGGCGGCCTCCTGCGCCTGGGCGGGTGACGCGCACGGCGACATGTCCTGTTGCGGATGTGACGGACTGTCGGTTGCCTCAGGAACGGAGCACAGCAGAGGTACCGCGCAGACAGGCCGGACCCTGCTCCCGTAGGAGGATCCTCATGCGCAACACACGCGTCGGTGCGGGTATCTGTCTGATCGTCGGTGCCCTCGGGCTCTCGGCCCCGGCCGCGGTCGCCGCCGCCGGACCCGCCGCCGAGCCCAGCATCCGTATCAGCCCCGGCAAGGCCACGCCCGGTTCCCAGGTCACGGTCAGTACCAGGGCATGCGGGAAAGAGACCTATGGCAAGGGCACGTCGGAGGTCGGAGGGGCGTTCCACCTCTTCGCGGGTGAGCGCAAGGGCACGCTCGTCGGCGTGTTCGAGATCCCGGCGGGGACCGTCGCCCGCACCGACACCGTGATCGTGAAGTGCCCGCCGAGGATCATGATCACTGACACGTACAAGATCGCCGACCGCGTCCAGAGCGGCGGTGGCGCACCGAACGACGGTGGTGCCCCGAACGGCGGGGGTACTCCGAGCGGCGGCGTCGACGCCGGCTTCGGGGCTCCCACGGACAAGGGCACGCAGCTCGCCGCGGGCAGCGTGCTGCTGGCCGGTGCCCTCGCCGGAGGTGTGGTCAGGATGCGCCGTCGGGTGAGCACCGTCGGAGCCTGACCGCGTTCCTGTTCCGACCGCGGCCCGTGTCGTGTCCCGATCGCGGCCGTGTCCTGTCCGCGGGCCCCGGATGCCGTACCGGCCCGGGAGCCCGCGGGCTTCCACCCCCTCCAGTAATTCACCCGCTGCGAAGCAGAGGCACACGAGATGGAAACCGGGCGCAGGTCCAGCACGTCACCGCAGTCGTTCCCCGCGGTCAAGCATCTTGTCTGGGCCCTGGTCGCGGGCACCGCGCTCGTGATCAGCGGAATGCGTGACGACACACCACCGCAGCCGCCGGCCACGCAGGCCATCGCGGCTCCCGCACCTCCCGCGCCCGTCCGCAGCGCTCCGGCGCCGGCCGCCGCCCCTCCCGCGCGACCGGCGGTCTCCCAGGCCTACACGGCCCCGGTGGGCGCCACCCGTGCGGTACCCGCCTATGTGAGCCCCGCCCTCGTGCCGCTGGAGCTCGCACCCCGGCCACCCGTACGTCCGGCCCCCCTGCGTCCCCTGCCGGCCACGCCGGCCCCGGTGCCCCCGGCCCCCGTGACTCCCGCCCCGGCGGCCCCGTCCCCCGGCCGCACCGCCCCGGCTGCGCGGCCCGCCGTCGACCCGCTCCCGCCGTCGGACCCGGTCCGGCTGCGTATCCCCGCAGTCGGCGTGGACGCCCCGGTCGCCCGGCTGGCCCTCGACGCGGCGGGGGCGCTGCAGCCTCCGCCCGACGACAACCCGGTCCTCGCCGGCTGGTACGCCGACGGCACCGCTCCCGGCGCCGTCGGCACCGCCATCACCGCCGGGCACGTGGACACCCGTGTCGGACCCGGCGTCTTCCACCGGCTGGGATCCGTCCGCAAGGGCGCCACGATCGAGGTCGTCCGGGCGGACCTGCGCACCGCCGTGTTCACGGTCTACGCCGTCGAGTCCTACGACAAGAAGAACTTCCCGGACAAGAAGGTCTACGGTCCGTCGGCCCGCCCCGAGATCCGGGTGATCACCTGTGGCGGGGGCTATACCAAGAAGTCGGGGTACCGGAGCAATGTTGTCGTCTTCGCCGCTCTGACGGCGACCCGCTGACCGGCCGGGTCCGCACCGGGCCGTGCCTCAGGTGGCGTCCCTGAGGTCGATGATCCGTTTGATCTTCCCGACCGACCGCTCCAGCACCTCCGGATCGACGATCTCGACCCCGACCGTCACCCCGACCCCGTCCTTCACGGCCGCCGCGATCGACCGGGCGGCGGCGGCACGTTCGTCCGTCGTGGCCCCGGCCCGCGCCTCCGCGCGTACCGTCAGCGCGTCCAGGCGGCCCTCGCGGGTCAGCCTCAGCTGGAAGTGCGGCGCCACCCCCGGCGTCCGCAGCACGATCTCCTCGATCTGCGTCGGAAAGAGGTTCACGCCGCGCAGGATCACCATGTCGTCGCTGCGCCCGGTGACCTTCTCCATCCGCCGGAAGACCCGCGCCGTACCGGGCAGCAGCCGCGTCAGATCACGGGTCCGGTAGCGGATCACCGGCATGGCCTCCTTGGTGAGCGAGGTGAAGACCAGCTCGCCCTCCTCGCCGTCCGGCAGCACCTCGCCGGTGAACGGATCGACGACCTCCGGGTAGAAGTGGTCCTCCCAGATGTGCAGCCCGTCCTTCGTCTCCACGCACTCCTGCGCGACACCCGGGCCCATCACCTCGGACAGCCCGTATATGTCGACCGCGTCGATGGCGAAGCGCTCCTCGATCTCCCGGCGCATCTGCTCGGTCCACGGCTCGGCGCCGAAGATGCCGACCTTCAGCGACGTCGAACGGGGATCGACCCCCTGGCGCTCGAACTCGTCCAGCAGGGTCAGCATGTACGAGGGCGTGATCATGATGATCTCGGGACGGAAGTCCTGGATCAGCTGAACCTGGCGGGCCGTCATGCCGCCGGACGCGGGAATGACGGTGCAGCCGAGGCGTTCCGCCCCGTAGTGCGCCCCGAGTCCGCCGGTGAACAGCCCGTACCCGTAGGCCACATGGACCTTGTGGCCCGGACGCCCGCCCGCGGCCCTGATCGACCGGGCGACGACGTCCGCCCAGGTGTCCAGATCGCGCTCGGTGTACCCGACCACGGTCGGCCGGCCGGTCGTCCCGCTGGACGCGTGGATGCGCCGTACCCGCTCCTCGGGGACGGCGAACATCCCGAAGGGGTAGTTGTCCCGCAGGTCGGCTTTCACGGTGAACGGGAAGCGGGCGAGGTCGGCGAGCGTGCGGCAGTCCTCGGGCCGCAGGCCCGCCTTGTCGAAGGCCTCCCGGTAGAAGCCGACGTTGTCGTACGCGTGCCGCAGCGTGGTCCGCAGCCGTTCCAGCTGCAGGGCCTCCAGCTCGTCGCGGCCGAGCCGCTCGGCAGCGTCCAGCAGAGCCGTCATGCGGATGATCCTCTCGCCGAAGCAGACGACCGATCGTTCGGTCGATGTCCCTGGGAGTAGTAATTCAGGATGCCGACGCCATGGCAAGGGGCTGGACGCCCATCAAGGGGTGCCGGGCAGGCAGCCCCGTTGCTCCTTCCCGGCCGCGTGCCCGCCTGATCGCTGTGGGCGTATGCGCCCGCAGCCGCCCGCCTGCCCTGTTTGGATGGCAGGCATGCCGACTTTCCGCACGTACGACGGGACCGAACTGGCCTACCACCTCGCGGGTGACGGCCCCCTGCTGATCTGCCTGCCCGGCGGCCCGATGCGGGCCGCCCGCTACCTGGGGGACCTCGGCGGGCTCTCCCGCGTGCGCCGGCTGGTCCTCCTCGATCTGCGCGGCACCGGCGACTCCGCAGTCCCGGAGGACACCTCGACGTACCGCTGCGACCGGATCGTCGAAGACGTCGAGGCCCTTCGTGAGCACCTCGGCCTCGAACGGATCGATCTGCTGGCCCACTCCGCGTCCGGGAGCCTGGCGGCCCTCTACGCCGCGAAGTACCCGCAGCGGCTGCGCACCCTCACCCTCGTCACCCCCGGCACACGCGCCACCGGTATCCCCGTCACCGACGAGGACTGGCGCCAGGCCTCGGAACTGCGCAGCCAGGAGCCCTGGTACGCCGAGGCCAGGGCCGCGCTGGAGGAGGTCTGGGCCGGGCGCGCCACGGCCGACGTCTGGGCCGCCACCCTGCCGTTCACCTACGGGCGCTGGGACGCCCGGGCCCGGGCACACGCCGGCGAAGCCGCCGCCCAGACCAACGCCGAGGCGCGCTCGCTCCACTACCCGCAGGACGGCTTGGAGACCGCCGCAGTCGTCGAGGCCCTGCGGAAGCTGGAAGCACCGGTACTCGTCGTGGCAGGGGAGTACGACGGCGGCCCCAGCCCCGACCGCGCGGCCGAGCTCGCCGCGCTCTTCCCGCACGGCGAGCTCGTCGTCCAGCGGGGCGCCGGACACTACCCGTGGATGGACGACCCAGGCGCCTTCGTCCGCACCGTCACCGCCTTCCTCGACCCCGGCGTCAGCAGCGTGCAGGCAGGCGGAAACCGGCTCGCCTACCGAAGTTGGGGTGACCCCGCGTCCCCGCCCGTCGTGCTCGCCCACGGACGGGGCGGCAACAGCCTGGACTGGACGGGAATCGCCGAACGACTCGCCGTACGGCACCGGGTGTACGCACTCGACTTCCGGGGCCATGGACTCAGCGACTGGCCCGGCCGCTACTCCTTCGAGTTCTTCCGCGACGATCTGCACGCGTTCCTGGAGGTCCGAAATCTGGCCGGCGCCGTCGTGGTCGGGCACTCGATGGGAGGCGCGGCGGCCCTGATGCTCGCAGAGCAGTACCCGGGGCTGATCGGCGGACTCGTCATCGAGGACGCCCCGCCGCTGCTCCCGCTCGACCCGCCCCGCGCACCGGCCGAGCGGCCCGCCGGAGAGCTCGGCTTCGACTGGCCGGTGGTGGGATCCATCGACGCCCAGCTGAACGCCCCCGATCCGGCGGTACGGGAGCGCCTGGGCGAGATCACCGCGCCCACGCTCGTGGTCGGCGGATCCCACAGCCACATCGACCAGGAGCAACTGGCGTGGATGGCCCGCCGGATACCCGGCGGGCAGTACGTCCGCGTCGACGCCGGCCACCTCGTGCACCACGACGACCCGGACGCCTTCCTCACCGCCCTGAGGTCGTTCGGCGTCGGGTGAGGAGCGGCGGGTGAGGTCGTCGTCGACGAGGTGCGCCGGGCGACAGGTCAGTCGCGGTGGAGCAGCGTCGTCAGCGCCTCGTACAGCGTCGCCTCGGCGTCGGCCACGCCGTCCTCGGACCGCCAGGCCACGAAGCCGTCGGGGCGCACGAGCACGGCACCTTCGGGGCTCGTGCCGTGGGCAGCGCTCCAGTCCGCCTCGTTCGCGGGCTCCAGATCGGCACCCGCGCCCGAACCGATCGTGAAGGCCTCCAGACGGACCTTCAGACGCTCCGCCGCCCGAAGCGCCGCGGCGCGCCATTCCGGGTGGCCGGCGTCGCACAGGAGCACGAACGACTGCTCGTACAGGTCCAGCGTCGACAGGCGCACCCCGCCCCTTTCGACCCACATGTGCGGTGCGCGGGTGCCGGGTTCGCCCGCCAGGCCCATTCCCTCGGGTACCACCGGCAGGCTGGGGTCCGTGCCCAGCACCGCGCCCCGGAGATAGCGGTATCCGAGCGCGACCGTGAGCATGCCGCCCTTGCGCCCACCGGTCGGACCGGGTGACCCGGCGTAACCCGGGTGGCTGTGCTCCCCCGAACGGGCGGACGCGCGGGCGCTCGTGGCCTTCGCCACCGGCAGGCGCTCCGCCTCGTACGTCCCGAGGAGTCCGGGCCCCGCCTCGCCGGCGATCACGGCAGCCAGCTTCCACGCCAGGTTGTGCGCGTCCTGAATGCCGGTGTTCGAGCCGAACGCCCCGGTGGGGGACATCTCGTGGGCCGAGTCACCGGCCAGGAAGACCCTGCCCGACCCGTAACGCTCCGCGACCCGCTCCGCGGCGTGCCACGGTGCCTTGCCCGTGATCTCGACGTCGAGACCGGGCGCTCCGACCGCCCTGCGGATGTGCTCCGCGCACCGCTCGTCGCTGAAGTCCTCCAGCGTCTCGCCCCGGTCCGGCTGCCACGGCGCGTGGAAGACCCACTGCTCCTCGTTGTCCACCGGGAGCAGCGCTCCGTCCGCCTCCGGGTTGGTCAGGTAGCAGACGATGAAGCGCCGGTCGCCCACGACCGAGGCGAGCTGCCGGGACCGGAAGGTGATGCTCACGTTGTGGAACAGATCGCCGGGCCCCGACTGGCCGATGCGCAGCTGTTCCCGGATCGGGCTGCGCGGTCCGTCTGCGGCGACGAGGTAGTCCGCCCGCACCGTGGTGTGCTCCCCGGTCTCCCGGTCCTTCACCACGGCGGTCACACCGTCCGCGTCCTGCTCGAAGGTGAGGAGCTCGCTGGAGAACCGCAGCTCGCTTCCCTGGTCACGGGCGTGGGTGACGAGCACGGGCTCCAGATCGTTCTGGCTGCACAGGCACCAGCCGCTCGGGCTGAACCGGGCGAGACCGCCACCCGGGTCGATCTCCTTGAACAGCCACTCCTGGTCGTCGCCGGTGAGCGACCCCGCCTGGAGGATGCCGTGGTTGTCCTCGAGCACCGAAGCGGCGTCCCGGATCAGCTGCTCGGCACCGGCGGTGCGGAACAGCTCCATGGTGCGGACGTTGTTGCCGCGCCCTCGGGGGTGGGTCGAGGTGTTCGCGTGCTTCTCGACGAGCAGGTGGCGGACGCCGAGCCGGCTCAGGAAGAGGGAGGCGGACAGGCCCACCAGGGAGCCGCCCACGATGAGGACTGGTACGCGGAGGTCGGTCTTCTCGTTCATCAGTTGCTCCAGCTCGGACGCAGGACGGATGCAGTGTCCATGCCCTCGTGCGGAGGCTTCGGTCACCGCCTCACCTGAACGGTTCATAAATCTCGCGCCGCCCGTACCAGCGTTCCACGATCAGTCGCGGGAGCGAACTCGCGATGCGGGGGCGACACACGCATCAGCGGACAGGGACCTGCTCCGCTTCCACCGAAACCGACGGATGACGAGGGACCACGGGACGTGGCCGCCGATCCGTCTCGAAGGAGAGCGAAAGATGACAACCCTCTCGGAACGCATATCGCAGTCCGCCTTCGACGGTTCGAGGCTCCGGGTCATACTGCTGCTGGATCTGCACGACGGCGCCCAGAACCAGTTCCTCGAGGCGTACGAGCACATGCGGAACCAGGTGGCCTCGATCCCCGGGCACATCAGCGACCAGCTGTGCCAGTCCATCGAGAACCCCTCGCAGTGGCTCATCACCAGCGAGTGGGAGAGCGCCCCGCCCTTCCTCGCCTGGGTGAACAGCGAGGAGCACGTCGCGACGGTGCAGCCGCTGCACAGCTGCGTGCGCGACACCCGCTCCCTCCGCTTCAGCGTGCTGCGCGAGACCGGTGTCGCCTTCGAGCAGCGGACCCCGGAGCCGGCCAAGGGCCGCCTCCAGGCCGCCCCGCGACTGGGCGACGGAGTGGTACGCCACGCGCTCACCTTCACGGTGAAGCCGGGCACGGAGGAGATGGTCGCGAAGATCCTCTCCGACTACGACTCCCCGCAGGCACGCGTCGACGAGAACACCCGGCTGTGCCGTACCTCGCTCTTCATGCACGGCAACCGTGTCGTGCGGGCGGTCGAGGTCGAGGGCGACCTGATGGCGGCGCTGCGCCACGTCTCGCGTCAGCCCGAGGTCAGGGCCGTCGAGGAGGCCATCAACCCGTACCTGGAGCAGGACCGCGACCTCAGCGACCCCGACTCCGCCCGGATGTTCTTCACCCGGGCCGCACTCCCGACCGTCCACCACGTGAAGGCCGGCCGTCACGCAGCCGCGGACGTCCAGCGGCACGCGCTGTTCTACCAGGCGAAGGAAGGCTGCGGCATGGCCCTGGCCCGGCTGCTCGCAGGCCAGGACGAGGAGGCCGCGGACGACGTCGCCAGCCCCATCGAGAGCAGCACCATCTTCCAGCGCGACGACATCGTGGTGCGGCTCCTCGAAGTGAGCGGCCCGTTCGACGCCCAGCCCACCCAGGCGCTGGGCATCGGCGGCAACCGCAAGGCGGCCATGCTCGGCCGGCTGCTCGACGGCGGTGCCAACGGCATGCCGACGACCGACCAGGAGGCCGCGCGCTTCCTCGCCCAGGCAGAGATGAGCCTGATCACCGACCGTCGGGCCACCGAGTCCTGAACGGTTTCACCGGCATCACCGGGGACCGCCCCGGGTTGCCGTCACACCGCACAACGCGCCTGGAGGAGAGCAGTCATGACCACGCACCGGCCTCGCATCGTGGACCTCAGCGAGACTCAGCCCAACCGCAGGCGCGGAGGCGACCTGCGCGCCCTGCTCACACCGACCGCCGTGGGCGCCACCAGCGGCTTCATGGGGCTGGCCATCGTCAACCCGGGTGAGCGCATCGGCGAGCACTACCACCCGTACTCCGAGGAATTCGTGTACGTCGTGCAAGGACTCCTCGAAGTGGACCTGGACGGCGAGCCGCACGCGATGCGGCCCGACCAGGGGCTGCTGATCCCCCCGCACGTCCGCCACCGCTTCCGCAACGTGGGCGACGTGGAAGCGCGCATGGTCTTCCACCTCGGTCCGCTCGCCCCGCGCCCCGAACTCGGGCACGTGGACACCGAACACACGGACGTCGCCGAGCGCGGAGCCCCGCCAGAACGAACGGAGGCTGCGTCATGACCCGTCGTGTGGCCGTCACCGGAGTGGGCGTCGTCGCACCCGGCGGCATCGGAGTCCCGGCGTTCTGGGACCTCCTCTCCAGCGGACGTACAGCGACCCGCGGCATCACCCTGTTCGACCCGGCGGCCTTCCGTTCGCGCATCGCCGCCGAGTGCGACTTCGATCCTGCGGCCCACGGCCTCGACGAGGACCTGGTCGCACGATCGGACCGTTACGTCCAGTTCGCCCTGGTGGCCGCCCGGGAGGCGCTGAACGACGCCGGACTCGACCCCGAGAAGGAGGACCCCTGGCGCATCGGGGTGTCCCTCGGCACCGCGGTCGGGGGCACCACCCGCCTCGAGCACGACTACGTCGCCGTCAGCGGGAGCGGCAAGCGCTGGGACGTCGACCACCGGCCGGCGGGCGCCCACCTCGAGCGGGCGTTCTCGCCCAGCACCCTCGCCTCGGCCGTGGCCGAGGAGGTCGGCGCCCACGGGCCCGTACAGACCGTCTCCACGGGCTGCACCTCGGGCCTCGACGCGATCGGGTACGCCTTCCACTCCATCGAGGAAGGCCGGGTCGACGTCTGCATCGCCGGCGCCTCGGACACACCGATCACCCCCATCACGGTGGCGTGCTTCGACGCGATCAAGGCGACCTCGGCGAACAACGACGACCCGGAGCACGCTTCCCGGCCGTTCGACGCCCGCCGGGACGGCTTCGTCATGGGCGAGGGCGGCGCCGTCCTCGTACTCGAGGAGCTCGAACACGCCCGTGCCCGCGGGGCGACCGTCTACTGCGAGATATCGGGCTACGCCACCTTCGGCAACGCCTACCACATGACCGGGCTGACCGGCGAAGGCCTCGAGATGGCCGAGGCCATCAACACCGCCCTCGCGCACGGCCGGATCAACGCCTCGCAGGTCGACTACGTCAACGCGCACGGCTCGGGCACCAAGCAGAACGACCGGCACGAGACGGCAGCGGTGAAACGGGCCCTGGGCGCACACGCGTACAAGGTGCCGATGAGCTCGATCAAGTCCATGGTCGGCCACTCGCTCGGCGCCATCGGCGCCATCGAGATCGCCGCGTGCGTGCTGGCCATCGAGCACCAGACGGTGCCGCCGACGGCCAACTACGAGACCGCGGACCCCGAGTGCGACCTCGACTACGTGCCGCGCACCGCACGGCCCCTGAAGCTGCGCAGCGTGCTTTCGGTCGGCAGCGGGTTCGGCGGATTCCAGTCCGCCGTCGCTCTGACCCGAACAGGCGGGAGGACCCCATGAGTAACCGGACACACCGGCGATCCGTCATTACGGGGATCGGTGTCGTCGCCCCCAACGGGACCGGCGCCGGTGCCTTCTGGAAACAGACGCAGGAAGGCGTCAGCGTCCTCGACCTCGTCTCCCGCGAGGGCTGCGAGAACCTTCCGCTGCGCGTCGCGGGCGAAGTCAGGGACTTCGACCCGGTCGCGTTCATCGAGGAGCGCTACCTCGTCCAGACCGACCGCTTCACGCACTACGCGATGGCGGCCGCCGATCTGGCCCTCGACGACGCACGGCTCGGCCGCGCCGACTACGAGAGCGCCCCGTTCAGCGTGGGCGTGGTGACCGCCGCCGGGTCCGGCGGCGGCGAGTTCGGGCAGCGCGAACTGCAGCGGCTGTGGGGGCAGGGCTCCCGCTATGTCGGCCCGTACCAGTCCATCGCCTGGTTCTACGCCGCCAGCACCGGCCAGATATCGATCCGCGGCGGCTTCAAGGGACCGTGCGCCGTCGTGGCCAGCGACGAGGCCGGTGGCCTGGACGCGCTCATGCACGCCGCACGCTCCATCCGGCGCGGCACCGACGCCGTCGTCGTCGGCGCCGCCGAAGCGCCCCTCGCGCCGTACTCGGTCGTCTGCCAGCTCGGCTACGAGGACCTCAGCACCTGCGACGAACCCACCCGCGCCTACCGCCCGTTCACCTCGGACGCCTGCGGATTCGTACCGGCCGAGGGCGGCGCGATGCTGGTGGTCGAGGAGGAGAGGGCGGCCCTCGACCGCGGGGCCCGGATCCGTGCCGAACTGGCCGGCCACTCCGCCACCTTCACCGGAGCGTCCCGGTGGGAGCAGTCCCGCGAGGGACTCGCGCACGCCATCGAAGGGGCGCTGGAGGAGGCCGGCTGCGCGCCGGAGGAGATCGACGTCGTCTTCGCGGACGCGCTCGGTGTGCCCTCGGCCGACCGCGCCGAGGCGTTGGCCATCGCCGACGCGCTGGGCCCGCACGGACGGCGCGTACCGGTGACGGCGCCCAAGACCGGGATCGGCCGTGCCTACTGCGGAGCACCCGTGCTGGACACGTCCGCCGCGGTACTCGCGATGGAGCACGGTCTCATCCCGCCGACGCCCAACGTCTTCGAGGTGTGCCACGACCTCGACGTGGTCACCGGCCGCGCGCGCCCCGCGGAACTGCGGACGGCGCTGGTACTGAGCCGAGGGCTTATGGGCTCGAACGCGGCGCTCGTGCTGCGCCGCACCACCGACACCCCTCAGTGAGAAGGAGTCACGCATGACCACTCAACTGACCTACGAGGAACTGGCCGCGCTCATGAAGAACGGCGCAGGCCTCACGGTCGACCCGCTGGCGATGGAGAGCCGTCCCGGCTCGGCCTTCGACGAGTACGGCCTGGACTCACTCGGCCTGCTCGGCATCGTGGCCGTGCTCGAGAACCGGTTCGGCCGACCGCTGCCGGCCGACGCCGACCGCTGCAAGACCCCCGGCGAGTTCCTCGACCTCGTCAACAACACCCTCGTGACAGGAGCCTGAAGTGTCCGGACACACGGAGAACGAGATCACCATCGCTGCCCCCCTCGACCTCGTCTGGGACATGACGAACGACCTCGAGCACTGGCCGCAGCTGTTCAGCGAGTACGCGTCCGTCGAGGTGATCGAGCGGAAGGGCCAGACGACGAGGTTCCGGCTCACCATGCACCCGGACGACAACGGCAAGGTCTGGAGCTGGGTCTCGGAGCGCACCACCGACCGGCCGGGGCGCACCGTGAACGCCCGCCGTGTCGAGCCCGGACCGTTCCAGCACATGGACATCCGGTGGGAGTACTCGGAGGTCCCCGGCGGCACGCGGATGCACTGGCGCCAGGACTTCGCGATGCGTCCGGACGCACCGGTCGACGACGCGTGGATGACGGACAACATCAACCGCAACTCCCGCGTCCAGCTGGAACTCATCCGCGACAAGATCGAGCAGCGTGACCGGGAGCGCCGCTCCGCCTCGGTCCCGGCCAACTGAACGCCGTACCCGTCCACGGCCGGCCCGCGACACCGGGTCCGGCCGTCCGGGTACCAGAAAGGCAGCCCGATGCACCACGCCCTGATCGTCGCCCGGATGGCGCCCGAGTCCGCCCCGGACATCGCCGAGCTGTTCGCCGAATCCGACAACACCGAGCTTCCCCACCTCGTCGGCGTCAACAGGCGCACCCTGTTCCAGTTCGGCGACGTGTACCTGCACCTGATCGAATCCGACCGGCCCCCCGGCCCGGAGATCGCCAAGGTGACGCAGCACCCCGAGTTCAAGGCCATCAGCGACCGGCTCACCGCCTTCGTGAGCCCCTACGACCCGCAGACCTGGCGTGGTCCGAAGGACGCGATGGCCCAGCAGTTCTACCGGTGGCAGCGCGACGGCGCCTGACGCGACCGAGGAC
>NZ_JBHTRI010000049.1:0-44296 GCF_042796085.1 Streptomyces sp. NPDC056452 | reverse complement strand
ACTGCAGGGGGGACCCTGTGGGAGAGTAGGACGCCGCCGAACAATTATTCCGGGAAAGCCCCGTGCCCTTGTGGCACGGGGCTTTTCTGCGTTCAGAACCCTTTCGGACTGTCAGGCCGGGGTCACCAGGTGCGTGTCATAGGCCAGGATGACCGCCTGCACGCGGTCTCTCGCTCCTGTTTTCGCGAGGATGCGCGAGACGTGCGTCTTCACCGTCGATTCGGCGAGGTGGAGCCGTTCGGCGATCTCCGTGTTGCTCCAGCCCTGCCCGATGACGGTGAGGATTTCCCTCTCCCGCTCGGTGAGCGCGGCGATCCGCGGGTCCTGGGTGGCGGGTCCGCCGGGGGCGGACGGCAGGTGCTGTACATACGCGTCCAGGAGCCGGCGGGTCAGGCTCGGGGCGACCACCGCGTCACCACCGGCTACGGCCCGGATGCCGGAGAGGAGTTCCTCCGGCAGGGCATCCTTGACGAGGAAACCGCTGGCGCCTGCGCGCAGCCCGTCGTACGCGTACCGGTCGAGGTCGAATGTGGTGACGATCAGGACGCGGGTGGAGGCGCCGGCCCTGACGATGCGCCGGGTGGCTTCGATGCCGTCCAGCAGGGGCATCCGGATGTCCATCAACGCGACGTCCGGCTGATGCCGGGCGACGAGTTGGAGGGCCTCGTGGCCGTTGGCGGCTTCGCCGACGACCGTCATGTCGTCCTGGCTCTCCAACAGCATGCGGAAGCCGAAGCGTTGCATCGCCTGGTCGTCGGCGATGAGCACGGTCGTCACGAGGGGAAGTCCTCCAGAGGGAGCCGGAGCCGTACCTGCCAGCCGGATGTGGCGGGCGGGCCCGCTTCGAGTGTGCCGTCGTAGAGGGAAGCGCGTTCGCGCATCCCCGTGATTCCCTGCGCGGTGCCGTCGGGCAGGACGGGTTCGTGCCGCGGGGTTCCGTTGTCGGTGATCAGGGCCTCCAGTTCCGTCGCCCGGTAGGTCAGGGTGACCTCCGCCGCGAGGTCCGGGTGCGTGCCGCCGTGCTTCAGCGTGTTGGTGAGGGCCTCCTGGACCACCCGGTAGACCGTCAGTTGCCTGCCTGCGGTGGGCGCTTCGGGCGGCGGTGTGCCGATGCGGTGCAGGCGTACCGGGAGACCTGCTCGCCGTACGCCCGCGAGCAGGGCGTCGATGTCGTCCAGGGTGGGCTGCGGGGTGCGGTCGGCCTCGGCGGGGTGGTCGCGCAGGACGCCGAGCAGCCGGCGGAGTTCGGCGAGGGCCTGACGGCTCGTCGTTCCGATGGCGTCCAGGGCTTGGGCGGCTCGTTCGGGGCTCTTGGCCGCGGCGTAGGAACCGCCGTCCGCGAGGCCCGTGATGACGGACAGGTTGTGGCCGATGATGTCGTGCATCTCCCGGGCGATCCGGGTGCGTTCGGCGGCTGCCGCGAGGCGGGCCTGCTGGTCGCGTTCGAGTTCCAGGCGGTTGGCGCGGTCGACGAGGGCCTCGGTGTACTCCTTGCGTGTGCGGACCACGATGCCGAGCAGGGCCGCGAACGCGAACGCCCAGACATGCGGGAGGAAGAGCCGGTCCCAGCCGTCCGGGAAGTGGCCCGAGGCGATCACGAGCGGGGCGACCACGATCGCGCCCGCCCATGCCAGGGCGCGCAGCGGCAGCCGTACCGCGATGTTGAAGACCACGATCTCCTGGAGGAAAGCGGCCTGGATGACCGCCCCCGTCCAGACGTTGACCAGGGAGAATGGGGCCATGAACACGAGCACGGCCAGAGGACGGCTGCGGCGCCACAGCAGCGGGGCGGAGAACGCCACGCTCATCGTGAGCACCAGCGGCGCGGGCACGTCCGGGTCGACGGCTACGGTGCGCCAGCCGCCCGAAGAGATGTCGAGTACGGCGAACAGCACCCAGAACGCCGCGGTGAGCCCGTTCCATACGGCGGGCCGGCGCCGGTCGTACGCGCGGACGCGCTGGAGCAGGCGCTGGATGTGCCCGGTGAGGGGGGCGGGGCCCGTGCGCCGGTGCGTATCGTCGTCGTCCGTCACTCGTACATCCTCGCTTCCGGCCTCCCGGGCGTCATGCGTCATGCGTCGCGACGTCGCAGGAGCAGCGCTGCCGTTCCGAGGGTTGCCGCGCACCACAGCACGAGGGCGAGCAGCGCTCCGCCGACAGGTGCGGCGCCGGGGAGCGGGGTGGCGGAGCCGAGGACGCCTGCGGCCTGGGTGGGGAAGTAGCGGACGGCGGTTTCCACCGCGTCGTACGGCAGCATGGTCAGGACCTCCGGAAGGACCATCACGCCGCCGATGAACGCTCCGATCGCGCCCGGCACCGAGCGGATCAGGGCGCCGAGTCCGAGGGCGATCAGGCTCAGGAACGTGGTCCCGGCGGCGTTGCCGAGCACCGCGCCGAGCACGGCCGGGTCGGTGAGGGAGGCGGCCTGGTCGGTGTCGTGGAGGAAGAGCTGGGCTGCGGCGAAGGTGAGGAGGGCGGCGCCGGCCATGACGGTGAAGACGGTGACGGTGAAGACTGCCGCCTTGGCCCACAGGACGGGGAGCCTGGTGGGTACGGCGGTGAGCGAGGCGCGGATCATGCCGGTCGAGTACTCGCCCGCGGTGACCAGGATGCCGAGTACCACCGTGCAGAGTGTGCCGAGTGTGGAGCCGAAGAGGACCAGGATGACCGTGTCGACGTCCGAGTCGCCGCCGTCGGACGTGTAGGTGGCGCCCATGACGATGCCGACGGACAGGACGAGGGCGGCGGCGGAGCCCAGGGTGATCCAGCTGGAGCGCAGGGTCCGGAGCTTGTGCGTTTCGGAGCGCAGGACCCGGGACGGGGTGACGCGGTACGCCTGGGTGATGGCGGGGGCGGTGGTCATGCGGGGACTCCGGTCGGTTCGGGGGCGGCGATCCGGTACTCGACCGACTCCTGGGTGAGGTCCATGAAGGCCTGTTCCAGGGAGGCGGTGCGGGGGGTGAGTTCGTACAGCGGGATGGAGTGGGCGGCGGCGAGGCGGCCGATGTGTGCCGCGTCCGTGCCGCGGACCTCCAGGTGTCCGGGTTCCGCGCCCGTGGGGTGGGTGATGTCGATGCCGGGTCCCCCGAGGAGTGCGCGCAGCGCCGGGGCCTGTGGGGTGACGACCTTGACCGAGGCGCCGCCCGCCGTGGCCACGAAGTCGGCGACCGTGGTGTCCGCGAGGAGCCGGCCGCGTCCGATGATGACGAGGTGGTCGGCGGTGAGGGCCGTCTCGCTCATCAGGTGGGAGGAGACGAACACCGTGCGGCCCTGTACGGCAAGGGACTTGAGCAGGTTGCGGATCCAGAGCACGCCTTCCGGGTCGAGGCCGTTGACGGGCTCGTCCAGGATGAGGGTGGCCGGGTCGCCGAGGAGTGCGGCGGCGATGCCGAGCCGTTGGCCCATGCCGAGGGAGAAGCCCTTGACGCGTTTGTGGGCGACGGCCGTCAGGCCGGCCAGGTCGAGGACGTGGTCGACGCGGCTGCGCGGGATGCCGTGTGTGTGGGCGAGCGCCATGAGGTGGTTGAAGGCGGTCCGGCCGGGGTGGACGGAACGGGCCTCCCGCAGCGCGCCGACTTCGGTGAGGGGGGCGCTGTGGGTGGCGTACGCGCGCCCGCCGACCGTTGAACGGCCGCGGGTGGGGGTGTCGAGGCCGAGGAGCATGCGCATGGTCGTCGACTTCCCGGCGCCGTTGGGGCCGAGGAAGCCGGTGACGGTGCCGGGCCGGACCGTGAAGTCGAGGTCCTGGACGACGGTGGTGTCTCCGTAGCGTTTGGTGAGTTCGTATGCCCTGATCATGCGGCCGACGCTACGGAGCCGGATGCCGGTGGTCGTCCGCCCGGGGGCGGGATGCGGGTGCTGCCGTAGTACCGGGGTACGACGCGCGGGGCGGTGCCGTTACTCCTGGCGTCCGGCCCGTCCTTCGACGACGGGTGCGAGTCCGTCGAGGAGGGCCTTGAGGCCGAGCTCGAAGAGTGTGTCCAGGCGCAGGTCGTAGCCGTCCTCGAAGGCCCCGACGACCTTGGCGAAGGTCGGGAAGCGGCCGGAGTCCACCAGGTTCTGGAGGTCGGTGGCGCGGCTGTCCATCCACTGGTCCTCCGACTGGCCCGTGGTGGCGGCCGCGTTCGCCTCCCGCTCCAGGTGCACCGCCAGGCCCTGGACGTGGCTGTAGAGCAGGACATGGATGTCGAACAGCTGGGTGGGTGCGAGGCCGTGGCCGTCGAGGGCGCTCAGGGACCATTCGCCGTGGACCATCAGATTGGGCACCAGCAGGGGGCGGGTGAGGGAGTCGAGCTGGGCCAGCCACGGGTGCTTGCGGTGCAGGGACCACAGGGTTCGCGCGCCGAGCTCCGCGCGGGCGCGCCAGCCCTGCGGAACGTCGGCGGGGTAGAACTTCTCGCCGAACGCGGCATCGGCCATGAGCAGGACCAGGTCGTCCTTGCTGGGCACGTACCGGTAGGGCGTCATCGCGGCGACTCCTAGCCGGGCCGCGATACCGCGCATGGAGAGCGCCGAGAGCCCTTCGGTGTCGGCGATGTCGACGGCGGTGCGGACGATGCGCTCGAGGGTCAGCTCCTGATCGTCAAAGGGCGCGGAGGAGGGCGACGAGGCGGACGTCGGGGCAGCGGTCTGACGTCTGCGGGGCTGTGTGAGGGGAGCGGCCGCGGCGACGACCGTGCCGGTTCTGGGCCGGGTCTCGACCAGTCCTTCCAGGCGCAGGGTGGTCAGGGCCTTGGTTGCGGTGGCGAGCGCGACGCCCCAGTCCTTGGCGATCTGACGGGTCGAGGGGACCCGGTCCCCGGGGGCCAGTTCGCCCTCCCGGATGCGCCGCCGGATCTCGGCGACGATGCGCAGGTACGGCGGCTCCTCCCGCACGGCTGTGGGCTTCGTCACGCTGTCGCACCTCTCTCTTCTGTACTAGTTCAGAGGGTAGCAGCGAGGATGGGGAGCGGCAGGCAACTGCCCTAGTACAGAGGGGAAGTAAGCCCAGTTGAAGCGATCACGCGTACGCCGTACGTTCAGGTGCGTACACCGTACGAGAGGAGCTTCTGATGCACACTGTTCTGATCTCCGGCGGCGGCATCGCCGGTCCGGCACTCGCCCATTGGCTGCGCGGCCACGGCTTCGGCGTCACGGTCGTCGAACGCGGGACGGGCCCCCGCGCCGGCGGGCAGGCCGTGGATGTGCGGGGTGTCGCACTCGATGTCGTCGAGCGGATGGGCCTGCTGGAGCGGGCGCGACAGGTCCGTACCCGCATGCGGGGGATGTCGGTCCTCGATCCGGAGGGCCAGGAGATCGACAGGTCCACGGAGGCGACCTTCAGCAGCGGGCGGCTCGACAGCGACGACATCGAGCTGCTGCGCGACGACCTGGTGGAGCTCGTGTACGAGCACACGCAGGAAGGCGTCGAGTACCTCTTCGGCAACAGCATCACCGCGCTCGACGAGGACGGGTCCGGTGTCCAGGTCGGCTTCGCGCACGGGCCGTCCCGCCGTTTCGACCTCGTGGTCGGTGCCGACGGTCTGCACTCGGCCGTACGGCGTCTGGCCTTCGGGCCGGAGGAACGCTTCGCGCACCATCTGGGCAGCTATCTGTCGGTGTTCAGCGCGGACAACTTCCTCGACCTGGACAACTGGCAGATGTGGCTGAGCGACGGCGACGTGGGCTTCGGCATCATGCCCGTACGCGACAACTCCGAACTCAGGATCGCCTTCGGCTTCGAGTCCGGCCCGCTCGCCCACGACACCGCTGCTCTTCGGCGCATCGTGGTGGACAGGCTCGCGTCCTTGCGGTGGGAAGGCCCACGCCTGGCCGAGGCGGCGCGGGAGGCGCCCGACTTCTACTGCGACGCCATGGCGCAGATCCGTATGGACCACTGGTCGCGGGGCCGGGTGGCCCTGCTCGGTGACGCCGGCTACTGCCCTTCCCCGCTCTCCGGGCAGGGAACCAGCCTGGCTCTCGTCGGTGCCCATGTGCTGGCGGACAGCCTGGCCCGGTCGCACGGCGACCACACCGCCGCGTACGCCCGCTACGAGGAGCGGATGCGCCCCTTCGTCACCCTCAACCAGGACCTGGCCACGGAGAACCCCGGCGGTCCGGCCTCCGAGGAGTCCGTCACGCGCGCCAAGAACGCCTTCGCGCTGGACAGCTGAGACGACGGTGAAATCCCGTTTGCCCGGACGCGTGCGGCGGGGCACCATCGCCGGATGGAACACGTCATACGAGCGGTGAGGGCCGAGGACTGGCCCCTGGCCAGGGAGATCCGGCTGGCCGCCCTGCAGGATCCCGTCGCTTCGGTCGCCTTCGCGGAGACGTACGAGCATGCGCTGGCCATGCCCGACACGTTCTGGCAGCAGCGGACGACGGATGCCGCCGACGGTGTGCAGGTCCGGCAGTTCGTCGCCGAGGCCCCCGACGGCCGGTGGGTGGGTACCGCGTCGGTACTCGTGGAGCGGCCCGCGCAGGAGGTGCGCTTCGGGGAGGCCGCCGAGGTCGACCAGGCGCATGTGGTCGGGGTGTTCGTGCGGCCCGAGGCGCGGGGCGGCGGGGTGGCCGACGCGCTGTTCGGGGCGGCTGTCGACTGGGCCTGGTCGTTGTCCGCGCCCCGTGTCGAGCGGGTGCGGCTGTACGTCCATGAGCACAACCCCCGGGCTGCGGCGTTCTACCGGAGGTTCGGCTTCGTCCCGTCGGGACGCACCGTGCCCGCGCCGGACGATCCGGCCGCGCGGGAACTGGAGTTCGTGATCGAGCGGGCCTAGCGGCCTGCGGACTCAGGCGGTGGGCTCAGCGGATTCCGGTGCCGGGGAGCTGCAGTCGCTGTGTCCAGCGGGCCCGGCCCTGTTCCTGCGAGCGGAGCAGGACCAGGGTCGGCATCCCCTGGTCCTCGCCGGTCGACAGCAGCTCCGGGAGCTGGGGAAGCGGAGCCACTGCGGCGACGTCGTCGAGGACGAGGGTCATTGGTGGGTCGAGCCGACCGTCGGTTGACCGTGCGGCCATGCGGCGGCCGTGCTCGACCACGTGTGAGGCGAGTGCGGTGAGCAGGGGCATCGCACCGGGACGGTGGCGAGGATCCTCGATGGGTTCGCCGACCACAAAGAGCGTTCCCCCCTCACCGGCAAAAGATTCCAGTCCGAGCGAATCGGATCGGTTGGGTGTGCAGGCCTCGCGGATGTGGACCGAGGAGAGGGCCGCGAAGGCCCGTACCGTCAGTTCCTGGGCGCTCTCGCGGCGTTCGGGGTACGCGGTGAGCGCCGACTCCAGCAGCCCGGCGAGTCCGGAGGCGGCCCTGGGGTGGGTACGGAGCAGCCGCACCGGTTCATGGGCGCTGCCTCCGGACGCCCAGCGGTGGACCTGGCGGAAGGGGCGGCCGTCCACGGCCGCGGCGTGGAGCCAGCACTGCAGAAGCGTTTCGGCGGTGTCGGCCATGGAGCTGTCGATCCTGGCCGACGGGCGGACCGGGGCGAGCAGGGCCGCGGCCCGGGCGGCTGCGGTGGCGGGGTCCTCGCAGCCGGCGGTGGGCGCCCAGTGGAGGCGGGCCGGGGTGTCGCAGAGATGGCCCGGGTCGTACACCAGGACCGGGCCGAGCTTGCTGCGGGCGTCCTTCGTCTCGGCCCAGACCGTGGGGTCGGACGTGACCACGAGAGCCGGGCCGTCGGCCTCCCGGATGGCCTGGACGACGGTGGGGCGGCGGGTTGCGGCGGTCCCGTAGACGAGGAGGGGCGTGCGGGGGGAGGGGACGGACGCGGGAGCGGGCTCGCGCTCGTACGCGCGTACGGGGGCGGGGGCTGCCTCGACGAACGAGGGGGCCGGTGCGACAGGACGTACCGGCTCGGGCTCGGGGCGGTGTACGCGGTGTACGGGCTCGTGGTCAGGCTCGTACGGACCGGCTGCCGCGGCCTTCCGCTTCCGTACCATCCGCCAGCGGGCCACCACCCCCACGACGAACACCGTCAGGACCAGCAGCACCATCAACTCGCCGATGAACAAACCCCAGAACAAGCCGTACCCGGAGAGCTCGCCCGCCGGTGTGTCGGGCCAGGCCGCCGGGAGGTCCTGCGGTGCGAGGGCCAGCGCGCGCAGGGCCAGCGGCGTCCGCGTGAAGGTGACGCCCGTCGGCCAGGCCCCGTGCGCGAACAGTCCGGCCAGCCCCGTGGCCGTCCAGGCCAGCACCGTCAGCCCGAACAGGAAGGCCAGCAGGCCGATCAGCAGGCCGTCCGGGATGCCGCCCTGTCCCTCGCCGCCGTGCTCCGTACGGGATGGTGCCTGGCGTGCCATGTCATGCCACCGTTGACTCGGACGACTCGTTCAGCCGGTGCTGGTGCTCGATCCGCGCCGCCCGCTGCTCCGCCTCCAGCTCTGCGGCCCGTACGTCCTCGGGGAGCATGTCGGACGTCGAACCCTCGGTCATCGCGCGGTCGGTGAACACCAGGGGGCGTTCCGCCTCGGTGATCAGGTGCTTGACGACCTGCACGTTGCCGTTGACGTCCCAGACCGCGATGCCCGGGGTCAGCGTCGGGATGATCTCGACCGCCCACCTGGGCAGGCCGATCACCTTGCCCGTCGCTCTGGCCTCGTCGGCCTTCTGGGCGTAGATCGTCCGTGTCGAGGCCATCTTCAGGATGGCCGCCGCTTCCTTCGCCGCGGCCCCGTCGACGACATCGCTGAGGTGGTGGACCACCGCCACGAAGGACAGTCCGAGCCGTCGCCCGAACTTCAGCAGCCGCTGGAAGAGCTGGGCCACGAAAGGCGAGTTGATGATGTGCCAGGCCTCTTCGACCAGGAAGATGCGCTTCTTGCGGTCGGGCCTGATCCAGGTGTGCTCCAGCCAGACGCCGACGATCGCCATCAGGATCGGCATCGCGATGGAGTTGCGGTCGATGTGCGAGAGGTCGAAGACGATCAGCGGTGCGTCGAGGTCGATGCCGATCGTCGTCGGGCCGTCGAACATGCCGCGCAGGTCACCGTCGACCAGCCGGTCCAGGACGAGGGCGACGTCCAGTCCCCAGGCCCGTACGTCGTCTATGTCGACGTTCATCGCCTCGGCGGACTCCGGCTCCGGGTGACGCAGTTGCTCCACGATGTCCATCAGGACCGGCTGGCGGTCGCCGATGGTCTCGTTCACATAGGCGTGCGCGACCTTGAGCGCGAAGCCGGAACGCTCGTCGAGGCCGTGCCCCATGGCGACTTCGATGATCGTGCGGAGCAGGGCGAGCTGGCCGGTCGTGGTGATCGACGGGTCGAGCGGGTTGAGCCGGATCCCGTCGTTCAGCGCGGCGGTCGGATCCAGCCGGATGGGGGTTATACCCAGCTCCTGGGCGATGAGGTTCCACTCGCCGACACCGTCCTCGCCCTGGGCGTCCAGGACGACGACCTGCCGGTCGCGGAAGCGGAGCTGGCGCAGCACGTACGTCTTCTCCAGCGCGGACTTGCCGTTGCCGGACTCGCCGAGCACCAGCCAGTGCGGGGCGGGGAGCTGCTGCCCGTACAGCTGGAAGGGGTCGTAGATGTAGCCCTTGCCGGAGTACACCTCACGCCCGATGATCACGCCGGAGTCGCCGAGGCCGGGCGCGGCGGTCGGCAGGTAGACGGCCTGGGCCTGGCCCGTCGACGTACGGACCGGCAGCCGGGTCGTCTCCACCTTCCCGAACAGGAAGGCGGTGAAGGCATCCGACAACGCGGACAGCGGGTCTCGCATGGCGTGACTGCCCTGCCTCTCGGTTGGTGGTCAGCGGCGGATGCCGGTGGCGAACGGCAAGGTGTTCACGAAGGCGCGGTGGTGCTCACGGTCGCACCACTCCAGCTTCAGATACGACTTGCCGGCCGAGGCTCTGATCGTCCGCTTGTCGCGGGCGAGGGCTTCGGGCGACCGGGACGACACCGTGATGTACCCCACCAGGTTCACCCCGGCCGCACCGCTCGCCAGATCTTCACCCCGCTGGTCGAGCCGGCCGTGCGCGGCGATGTCGCGCGGGTCGACGGTGCGGTTCATCTTGGCCTGGCGGCTCGCCTCGGCCTCGTCGTTCGTCTTCTCCGTCAGCATCCGCTCGATGGCGACCTCCGTGGGCTCGAGGTCCATGCAGACCGCGACCGTACGGATGACGTCGGGCGTGTGGACGAGGAGAGGGGCCAGGAAGTTGACGCCGACAGGCGTCATCGGCCATTCCTTCACCCAGGCCGTGGCGTGGCACCAGGGGGCGCGGGTCGTCGACTCACGGGTCTTCGCCTGCAGGAACGTGGGTTCGACCGCGTCCAGTTCGGCCGGCCAGGCGTTGCGCTTCGTCATGGCCTGGATGTGGTCCATCGGGTGGTCCGGGTCGTACATCGAGTGCACGAGCGAGGCCAGCCGGCTCTGGCCGAGCGGCTGGCGGACCCGGATGTCCGCCTCGGCGAGACGTGCGCAGATGTCGGTGAGCTCGCGTGCCATGACGACGGCGAGCCCGGCGTCACGGTCGAGCTTGCGGCGGCCCTGCGGGCTGGCCGCGCGGGCCATCGCGTTGGCCTCGGCGGCCAGCTCGCGGCTGTAGTGCATGCAGGCGACGAGATAGGCGCGGTGCTGCTCGCTGGAGGTGGAGACCATCGACTGGAGTTGGTCGTAGGACTCCTGGAGCCACCCCGGCGCGGCCTTGTCGCCGCGCTGGGCGACGTCCTTCGCGTGGGCGTCGGGGTCGGCGGGGAGCGTCCGGGCCAGCATCTGAATGCGCGTCACGAAGCCGTCGCCGTTGGCCACATGCTTGAGCAGGGTGCCGAACCTGTCGACCAGGGCCTCCTGGTCCTCGCTGTCGCGCAGGCCGACGCCGGGGCCCTCGATCTCGATCGCGGCGGTGACGGTACGGCGGTCGGCGTGCAGGAGCACGGCGATCTCGTCCGGCCCGAACGGTGCGGCGAGCCAGCTGATCCGGCCGATGCCGGGCGGCGGGCCGATCTCCACCTCACGCCCGTCTGCGCTGACCCCCGCCTCCATGGCGGCGGAACGGTAGGTCGTACCGCGGCGCAGGGTGCGCTTGAAGCTGCGGTTGATCTCGAACCACTTGTAGAACGTGCGGCCCTTGTAGGGGACGTACACGACGGCCAGGGCCAGCATGGGGAAGCCCATGAGGGCCACGATCCGCAGGGAGAGGACCGGGACGAGGAGCCCGCTCATCATGCCGAGGAACGCCCCGGCGATGATCAGCGCGATCTCGCCCGTCTCACGGTTCTTGCCGACGATCGCGTTCGGCCTGGCGCGGCCGATGAGATACGTACGGCGGGGCGCGATCGTGTGGGACTGGGTCGTCAACGCCCTCCACCTCCTGTGCTCGTGTTACCTGTGCTGCCTGAACCGCCTCGCGAGGAGCGGCTGCCGTGGGGGGTTCCGGAGGTGGGCCCGGACCCGCTGCGGGGCGGAGGTGCGGCGGAGGGGACAGATCCGCCGCCGACCCCGCTCCCCGAACCGCGGGAGCTGTGCGCGGCCACGCCGCCGCTGGCGGGGTTGGAGGGGCGGGCGCCGCCGCCTCCACCGCCGCCCTCGCCGCCGCCCCGTCCGCTGTGGGTCTTGATGCCCTGGGAGACGAGCGCGGCAGGGGAGCTGATCATCGCGGCGGCCTGGGAGCCGTCGGTGGCCTGCTTGCGGTTGGTACGGGCGCCCTGGATCTCGTCGCCGAAACCGGGCACGAAGCGGTAGATCATGGCGGACGCGAAGATCGCCAGCAGGATGATGGCGAGCCCGGACACGACCGCGGACATGGCGTTCGGACCGTCGTCCTCGGAGAGCGCGCCGGCCAGGCCGAGCACGATCACGATGACCGGCTTGACCATGATCACGGCGATCATGATGCCTGCCCAGCGGCGGACGTGGCCCCACATGTTCTTGTCGACGAGCCCGGCGTACACGACGACGCCGAGCAGGGCGCCGACGTAGAGCAGGGCGGCCCGGATGACGAGCTCCAGCCACAGGATTCCGGCGGCGAGGATCGACACGAGCGAGACGACGATCAGCATGATCGGGCCGCCGCCGATGTCGGTGCCCTTCTTGAGCGCCTCGGCGAACGAACCGAAGAAGACGTCGGTCTGGCCGCCGGTGGCCGTCGCGATGCCTTCGGTCACACCGTCGGTCGCGGAGACGACGGTGTAGAGGATGAGCGGCGTGAACGCGGAGGCCAGGACGGTCAGCCAGAGGAAGCCGATGGCCTCGGAGATCGCGGTGGTCAGCGGAACGCCGCGGATCGCGCGCTTGGCCACGGCGAGCAGCCACAGCACGAGCGTGAGGATGGTGGAGGCCGCGAAGACGACGGCGTACTGCTGGAGGAACCGCTGGTTCGTGAAGTCGACGGTGGCGGTGCCCTCCACGGCCTCACTGAGCTTGCCGACGGTCCAGGACGCGGCGTCGGCGCAGCCGCGGGCCAGGGAGGAGAGGGGGTCGAGGGCGTCGTCGGTGACGGTGGGAGCGCGGCGCGCGGGGCTGCCGCCCTCTCCGCCTTCGCAGTAGTCCTTGGCGGGGCCACGAATCAGGTCGCACGCGTTGTTGCTTGCGCTGGGAGAGGGTGTCGGTGAGGGGACGGCTGCGGCCCGGCTCGCGAACAGCACAACCGCAACCTGGATGGTGCTGAGTGCTGCTGTGAGCGAGAGCGCTCGGCGGGATCGCTTATCGGGCATAGGTGAACCCTCCGAACTGTTCCACGGCGTCAACCATCTCCTCTGCAGGCGAGGCAGCCTGATCGCGCCCGACCGGTGCGGGGCCGTCCTTCTGCGTGAAGTCGGTGACCTTCCAGTCGCCGTTGACCCAACTCAGTTCATAGGTGGTCGTGTACCAGCCTTCTGACACGGGGTTCTTGGAACCCTCGCCGGCCAGCCCGAACAGAGCGGAGTACCAAACGGCAACGCTTGCGGTGTCGCCACCGAACTTCTCGACCTTGGATCCGACAGGGTTCACTCGTGAGATGAAGGTCAGACCTGCTGGAGCGGTGCCGTCGGGGTTGAGCCCGATCCGTGCCAGGAATTCCTTGCCGGAGTAGGCCTTGTCCAGGTCACCCTGCCGTACCGCGGCCACGGTAGGGGCGTACACAGCGGCAGCGATCTCGCGGCGACTGTCCGCGTCGAACATTTCCGCCGAGCCCAGTGCCACTCCGTAATTCGCCGCCGCGCTCTGCGCCCCCTGCTCGTCATGCGCGAAGCCCGACGCGATCGTGCCGTTCTTGCCCTGCACCGGCTTCGTGCCCGTCGCGGCCGTCGGTCCGGCGCCGGCGGCGGGTGGTTCCTTGCCGCTGCCGCCGGATCCTTCGTCCCCGTTCCCGCTCTGGTTCGCGAACGCGATAGCCGCGATGAGGAGTACGACCACGCCCACGATCATGACCAGGGAGCGGGAGTTCCGGGCGGGCCGGCGTCCGTAGCCGTCGCCTTCGTCACCGCCGGGAAGCCGCGTACGGGTCTGGCGCGTGCCGCCGAGCGTGCTGTACGCATCATCCGTACGGCCGCCCGGTTCGTCACCGTATCCGCGCTCGTCGCCCTGGCTCATGCCGCGTACGCCCCCTCAGCCGTGTGCAGTTCCGCGTAGTACGACGGTAGCTGTGCTGGTTCCCGCGTGGGCGCGGTGTGGTGACTCGACATCAGGGGACGCAACCTCTGCCGGTGGGCACGACGGACGGGTGGTGTGGGGTGGGCGGGACAGCCCGGGGCAGGGAGGCCGAAAAGCAGGTCAGACAGCCATCCCGTACACAATCGTGAACAGGGTGCCGAGGGAGCCGATGATGAAGACTCCGGTCAGGCCCGCCACGATCAGGCCCTTGCCCTGTTCCGCGCTGAAGGTGTCGCGCAGGGCCGTCGCGCCGATGCGCTGCTTGGCCGCACCCCAGATCGCGATGCCGAGGCAGAGCAGGATGGCTACCGCCATCACCACCTCGATCATGATGCGTGCCTCGTTGCCCAGGGTCCCGAACGGCCCCCAGTTCGGGGCGATTCCGCCGATGATGGTGGTGATGTCGCCCTTTTCAGCTGCCAGGATCATGTAAGTCACCGCCCCTGATGGGTAGTTCGCCGCCCGTGCCGTACGACACGGGTCGCCCTCTATCTTCGCTGATGAAACCGGCTCAGCACGACGCCTTCCCGCTCTCTTTACCCGGATCTCGCACGTTTGACCGGGGCGGCCGCCCTGACCTGCGGCTCGTACGGAGATCTGGGCGCATATGCATGGTTACTCTGTGTATCACGCGGTGTGACCGCTAGCAACGACGGTGGCCATGGGTTACGGGTGCGGTTGCAGCGTTCGCCGGTTGCGGGGTGTTCGTATGCGCTGTTCGAGAGCCGTGAGCGCGCCGGTGGCTTCCTGCCGACGCGTCATCAGGTGGCGTACGGGGAAGGGCTCGAGGTTCCCGCAGGATCAGAGGACCGTCCGGGCCGGGGCTGCGGCGAGGGGCGGGGTCGTCCAGTGCTTCGGCGGCCTGAAGTCGCACCAGGAACCGTCGAACGGGAAGGCTCCCGCTTCGGCGAGCCGGGCCATCCTCCCGCCCTCGGCGCGGATCGCTGCCGCCTCGTCGGCCGACCAGTAGGCGGGGTGCCCCGTCTTCTCGGCGAACGACCGCTCGTCCTTCCATTGCCAGGTGCGGTCCGGCGCCACGTTGATGTCGAGTTCGTGGTCGGCGACGTCGATGTCCTCGCCGTGGTGGACGCGGTGCTCGAGGTTCACGTACCAGCCGCGGAACTTCTGCCGCCGCCCGAAGAGCCAGAACACCGCGTGGCGCGCCCCGGCCGGCTGGTGGATGAGGGCGCTGCCCAGGGGCCACCGGTCGGCCTTCGCCGGGTAGCCCCCGGCGGGACGGTCCTGCGGCGGGATGTCCCTGAGGTGGGAGCTGGGCCGCTCCGTGCGCCACATCGGGGTGCCGGTCTCCAGCCACACCAACTGGCCCTCGTCCGTGCGTTCGACCAGGCGTACGGGGACGGAGGTGCTCAGGTGGCCGCCGATGAAGAAGTTCCAGCGGAGGATCTGCCCGCTCATGCGGCGAGCAGTGCCAGCTCGTCGGCCGTCAGCCGCAGCGCACCGGCGGCCACGTTCTCGGTCAGGTGGTCGGGGTTGCCGGTGCCGGGGATGGCCAGCACGTGCGGCCCCTGGTGCAGGGTCCACGCCAGGCGCACCTGGGTCGGCGTCGCACCGTGGTCGCGTGCGACGGTGAGCACCGCCTCGCCGTCGGCGGTGGTGGCCCCCGCCTCGCGCCCGGCGCCGGCGATCGCATAGAACGGCACGAACGCGATGCCCTGCTCGCCGCAGTGGCGCAGAAGGGCGTGGTGCTCGGGCGGGGAGCCGATGCCGTACATGTTCTGTACGCAGACCACGGGTGCGATGGTCTGGGCCTCGGCGAGCTGTTCCGGCGAGGTGTTGGACATGCCGAGGTGGCGGATCAGCCCGGCCTCCCGGAGTTCGGCCAGTGCGCCGAAGTGCTCGGCGACGGACGAGGACGTGTGGGTGCGGGCGATGCGCAGGTTCACCACGTCGAGGTGGTCGCGTCCGAGCTGGCGCAGGTTCTCCTCCACCTGCCCGCGCAGTTGGTCCGGGTCGGCCCATATCCACTCACCGGAGGGATCACGGCCCGGTCCGACCTTGGTGGTGATGACCAGGTCGTCGGTGTACGGGCCGAGCGCGCTGTTGATGAGCTCGTTGGCGGACCGCAGGGGCGAGAAGTAGAAGGCGGCGGTGTCGATGTGGTTCACGCCGAGCTCGACGGCACGGCGCAGGACACGTATGGCCCGGCCCCGGTCGCTGGAGTCGCCGCGTGCGAGTGCCGGCCCGTTCTGCGGGAGGCGCATCGCGCCGAAGCCGATCCGGTTGACCGTCAGGTCACCGAGCTTCCAGGTGCCGGCTACCGACGCGTCGATCGTTTCTGAGGAAGAGGTCATCATCGGATTCTTTCACCAGTCGGAACGCCGACCGGTGATGCTGAGGGTCGGATGCGCGGCGTGAGGCGGGCCGGGGCTGCCGCCCCGCCTCCCCCGCGTCGGTTGCTCAGCCCACGTACCGGGCCTCGAACGCCCGGAAGGACCGCTCCTGCCGGGCCTCCAGCAGCGCCTTCGGGCTGTGCGCGAGCAGTCGTGCGCAGCGCGCCGACTCCAGGACCCGGCACTCCTCGACCAGCCGGAAACCCTTGCGTACGGGGTCGGGTCGCCACAGGCTGCGTCCCGGCAGGAAGGCGTACTCGAGAGACGCCCGGGCCAGGTCCTTCAGTTCGGGATAGCCGAGCCCGTAGGTGCGGGCCGCGCGGCGGTACTCATGGCTGATGTCGGTGCGTGACACACCGGGATCGTCCGTGGCCAGCACCACCGGGACTCCGTACGCCCGGTACACCGGGAACGGGTGCTCGTCGCCCTCCACCTGGAGGATCTGCGCGTTGCTGGTCAGCGGCACTTCCACGGCGATCTGCCGACGGGCCATGTCGCGGGCGAGACGCGGCCAGTTGTCCTCGTGCACGAGGTCGACACCGTGCCCGATCCGCTCTGCCCGCCCCGTGCGTACGGCGTCATTGATGTGGAAGGTCAGGTCTTCGGGCTTCACCAGGCCGGGCACCAGTTCGCCGGCGTGCAGGGTGATGTGGGCGCGCGGGTAGACCGTGTGCAGGTAGTTCAGCATGCGCATGTGCAGGCGGTAGTCGCGCAGCGAGATCTCGGCGTCCTCCGGCTGGACCAGGTTCACCGCGAGGAAGCGCTCGTCACGTTCGGCCAGGCGCAGTCCCAGGGCGATCTGGGTGAAGACGTACTCCGGAGCGTTGTCGCGCAGCACCTGGAAGATCCTGCGCACCGTGATCCGGCAGCCCGGAGCGGGGCGGCTGCTCCCGCAGCGCGCGGTCTCGCGGAACTCGGCGTCGTCCGCGTCGGACTCCTGCTCGGCGGCGGTGACGAGTCGGTCCAGTCGGCCTCCGGCGAGCAATTCGCGGTGCAGGGCGGCGAGGTCCGGATCCCACCCGGCATCGGTGGCGAGCTCCCTCGTGGCGGCCGCGACGGGGGTGACCATGGTTTCCAGGTACGTCTGGTTCTGTACGGCGGCGGCGCCCGCCACATCGGCCAGCAGCTTTCCCGTATGTGCGGTCGCGGCGCCGAACTTGCCGAATGTGGCGAAGAAGTGGTCGTGCCCCGATTCCCCCTGCGGGAAGTCCTGCATGGACCAGGCCCGGATGACGGCCTGCCGGAACCCGGCATCCGTGAGCGCGTCGGCGGCCGGCCGGGTGCCGGGGCCGCACGGTGGGGCGACGGCGGTCAGGGTGGCGTCGATGCAGAGGCCGTCGTCGGCGGCGAGCTGGATGAGGTACTCGGTCCGCACCGCACCGGAGAGGTGATTGTGCAGGTCACCGCCCTTGGGCAGGTCCCGGAAGAACCGGTCGGCCGCCCCGTCGCCCTCCCCGTGGGCGTCCAGCCATGCGGCGGTGCGGGTCTCGGCGGCGGTCGTGGGCCGGGGCGGTACGGGAACGGCGGTGGCGGCGGCCCGTGCCGGCGGTCCGGCGGGCAGCGACGACACGAGGGCCGCCGCGGCGAGCCCTGCGGTCATCAGCAGCCGGCGGGCGCGCGATGAGGTGCGCTGGAGGGAGGTCACGTGGTGCATGGTCACGAAGTCCGCGGTGCGCCACCCCGTACCGGGTACGCAGCACTCGATAAACCATCCGTCCGGGGGAGCCGAAGGACGGCCATCCCCTGTGCCCGGCTCAGAGGCGGAGCTCCGGCGGGAAGCCGGTCCAGCGGAGCTCGGCGGGAAGGTGACCCATGTCGTTCACCATGACCACGGCGGCCGGCCGGCCGGGCGTGTAACGGATCACGGTCAGCGCCGCGTTGGAGTGGTTCAGGCCCATCCAGCGCCAGGCGGGGGCGTCGAGGGCGTCCCGTACCAACCAGGCAGCCAGGAACGCGTGGGTGACGACCAGTTCATGGCGGGGTTCGTCGCCTTCGACGGGCCCGGTGAAACGGGCCGCCGCGGCGCGGGCCAGCTCCGGGCCGCGGTCGCGCTCCTCGGCGGGGAACTGCTCCACGAACGTGAGGAGCCGGTCCGCCGACTCGGGCGGGAGCTCGTCCCGCTGCGGGAGGTACGGGAGGTAGTCCCCGGCCGGTTCGCAGGCGTACAGGGGGACGCCGTCGAGCTGATCGCGGACCAGCCGGGCGGTCTGCGCGGCGCGGGGGAGGGGGCCGTGATGGATCGCGGAAACGGGGCTGCCCCGGAGCCGCTCGCCGAGCAGCGCCGCCTGACGCCGCCCCTTCTCCGTCAGCTCGGACTCGTCCGGCGATGCCTCGCCGTGGCGGGCGAGGTAGAGGTAGCGGGTTGAGGTCACGGTGCGGTCCTTCTCGCTGCGGCACGGATCCTGCGGACGCGGTGGTGGACGGTGCGGGGGACCACCTTGGTTCCGCGTCCGGACTGCACTCCCGGATCGATGCGTCGCGCGTTCGGGTGAATGCCGGGGTGGTGGCGCCTTGGGGGGCCTCGGCGGAGGGCTTCGGCGGGGGGTGGGCCCGGCGTGTCGCGTACGCCGGGTTTGGCACAGTGCCGCTCCATGATCGAGGAGCGGGGTGAGGGGTGTGGCCGGGGTGCAGGGGCTGAGTGATCCGGCGGGCCCGGTGGGTCCGGCGGGTGGTGGCGGTCGGGAGCAGCTGAGGCACAGCGACGGGCCGTGGCTGCGGGCCGCAGGGGGCGCGGAGGCGCTGCGTACGCACCTGGGCCCCGTGCCCTCGGAGCTGGCACTGGCGCACCAGGGGCTGACGGCGGGGGCCGGTGACCTGTCGGCGCTGGCCGAACTCGGCACCGTACGGACGTCATGGGAGCGGCGGATCGAGGCGGCGCAGGGCGAGTGCGCGAGCCTCGCGGGCAAGCTGCGGGCCGTCGCGCGGATCCAGGGCGCGACGAACGAGGCCGTGAGGTCGTCCTTCGCACCGGCTCCAGGCAAGGCCGGGGCGCAGTGAAGAAGACGGCAGGACTGACCTGGGCGGCGTTACGGGACCTCAGATGCGCCGAACTGGAAGGGGCGGCCGACGGCTGGGGCCGCGCGAGCAACCGGGCCGACGCGGCCCGCGACCGGATCGACAAGCAGCTCCTGAACGGACTGCGCGACACGCAGCAGGGCGAGGCGGCGGACTCGGCGGTGGCACGGCTGCGGCAACTGAGCCGGAACTTCCAGTACGTGTACACGGAGTGCGGGCTGCTCCGTACGACGCTGAACAGCCTCGCCCACGAGATGAAGGCGCAGCAGCGGGTGCTGGCGGATGCGCTGGACGATGCGGCTGCTCTGAAGTTCACGGTGCACCCGGACGGTTCGGTGACCTACCCGGCGGCCGGCGAGGGACTGATCGACGGCAGGCCGCTCCGGGGCGGTACGGCGTCGTCGGGTGGACTGGCGGCACCATCGGGGCTGGTCGCGCCGAACCCGAACACGGCGAAGGCGCAGGACATCGCGGACCGGGTGGCGGGGGCGGTGCGGGCGGCGGCCGAGGTCGACTGGCGGTACGCGGGGATCCTCCGACGCCTTAAGGCCGAAGAGGGCCTGAAGGTCCCGGACTCGACGTGGAAGGACGCGGCGGGGGATGCGGCGGCGGTCCGGGACGCGGCGGGGTCGTACCTGAGGAACGGCATCCCGCAAGACGCGACTCCGGCCGAACGGCACGCGTGGTGGGCGGGCCTGACGCAGGAACAGCGCGAGGAGTACCTGGCGGTGTACCCGGACCGGATCGGCAACCTGGACGGAATCCCGGCGGTCGTGAGGGACGCGGCGAACCGGGACAACCTGCAGCTGCTGATCGGGAAGCTGGAGGGGCGGGACGACGATGACGCTCGGACGAAGCTGGATGCCCTCCGAGGGATCAACGCGAAACTGAGTGAGCCCTCAAAGGTTCCCATGCTCCTTTTGGGTATCGGGGACGAGGGGAATGGTCGCGCCATTGTGGCGTATGGCAACCCGGATACGTCGCGGAATGTATCGGCTTATGTGCCGGGGCTGGGAACCAAACTGGACGAGGGGTTTGTCGATGGAACCCTGAAGCGCGGCTTGGACACCGCGAAGGGTGCGCGGATGCACGATCCATCCAGTGCGGCAATCGTCTGGCTTGGCTACGACGCCCCAAATTTGGCAACTGTCGGAATGACAGGGAACGCCGATGCTGGGGCCCCCGCCTACAGGCAGTTTATGGGCGGGCTGGAAGCGACGAATGCTAACGGGGACCCACATGTGACGGCGATCGGCCATTCTTACGGTTCGCTCACCGTCGGCACAGCGGCCAGCCAGGGCGGCGGCATGCCAGCTGTAGACGACATCATCCTGCTGGGCAGCCCTGGAGTGGGCGTCGACAAGGCTGAGGATCTTGGCGTGGGCAAGGAGAACGTCTACGTCGGAGCGGCCGACAACGATCCGGTGACCAAGCTTCCGGCGATGCAGCAGAGTGCCGTGGGTGGCCTGGCCATGGTCGGGGGGCCTGCAATCTCGTACGTGGCAGGCGACGTCGCCGACCGAGGTGACGACGATGTCCACTTCGGCAAGGACCCGGCCAGCGAGGCTTTCGGTGCCCGGCGCTTTGAAGTCGACGACGGACCGCACCCCGTCCTGGACGCGGGTGGCTTCGACGCGCACTCCCAGTACTTCACACCGGAAAAAGATCAGGTATCTGCCAACAATATTGCCCTGATCGTTGCGGGGCGGTCCGAAAGAATCAAGAGGGAAGAATGGCGGTGACGTGGGGCGCGAGGGGGGGTCTGCTTATTTCTATGGTCGGCGTATTTCTTGCTGGATGTGGAGTTGTGGATAGCGAGGAAAAGGGGCGTGAGGGCATGAACATGCAAGAAGCGGCCGAATATGCGGACCTCATGCTCGATGCGACGCTGAGGGCTGTCAAGCCAGAGGTGCAGTGGGCCCACGATGATACGACGAGGGGAATCTGTGATCTGTCCCGGCGTCGGACTGTGATGACTATCATCTCTAAAGATCGGCGCGGCAACTTCCTGGGGGTGATTGAACGTTCCTGGAAGAAGAGTGGCTACAGGATCACCTCGGTAAATCAAGATGCAGAATCTCCGGCCATCTTCGCCAGGACGCCTGAGGGGTTCGGGATCTCCCTGATTATTGGCTTCGAAGGACAGGCATTCTTCGAGGTTGCTACCCCGTGTGTGGACAAATCTGAGGTAGCCGCCCCCACTGCCAAGCCCAACGGTCCCGCCTATGAGGCTGTCGAGATCCCCCGCCCCAACATCCGCTCCGCCTTCTGGTCCGCCGGCGCCCCCTGACCCCCCGTAACCGCCCCTGACGCCCCCTCATGCCCCCATCCACCCGTACACACCAGCGAATCGCGTCGTGAACCCCGCCCGAATGGGGGATGGTTGTGGGGTGCGGAAATACTGGGTGTTCCTCGGCGGCGGCATCGGGCTGGGCCTGTGCTTCATCGCTCTGCTCGTCGTGGGTACGTACTCCGCCGCCGCCGGTATCTCAGGGGCGAGCGGTGCCGTCGGGCTGGCCAAGGGGGCCGTTCCCGCGCGGTATCAGCCGCTCGTGGAGAAGTGGGGCAACCTCTGCCCGGCCATCAACCCCGCCCTGCTGGCCGCCCAGCTGTACCAGGAGAGCGGCTGGAACCCCCGCGCCCAGAGCCATGCCGCGGCGCAGGGCATCGCGCAGTTCATCCCCGGCACCTGGGCCGCGCACGGTGTCGACGGGGACAACGACGGGGACCGGGACGTGTGGGATCCGGCCGATGCGATTCCGTCCGCCGCTTCGTACGACTGCGAACTCGCCGGGTACGTCAAGAAGGTGCCGGGCGATCCGACCGACAACATGCTCGCCGCCTACAACGCCGGGGCCTACCGGGTGATCCGGTCCGGCGGGGTTCCCGCGATCTCCGAGACGCAGAATTACGTCAAAATCATCCGGTCGCTGGAGAAGAGTTTCGCCAGGCCCGTCGGCCGGGTCGCGCCGTCGCAGCAGGCGGCCGGGGCGATCTACTTCGCGCAGAAGAAGCTCGGTACGCCCTACCTCTGGGGCGGCAACGGAACGGCGGATCAGGGTGGGCGGTTCGACTGTTCGGGGCTCACGCAGGCCGCGTACCGGACCGTCGACATCGAGCTGCCGCGTGTGGCCAATGACCAGTACAACGCCGGTCCGCACCCCTCGCGGGACGAGTTGCTCCCCGGTGACCTGGTGTTCTTCTCGGACGACCTGAACAACTCGCGCGCCATCCGGCACGTGGGGCTCTACGTCGGAGGCGGGTACATGATCAACGCGCCGTTCACCGGAGCCGTGATCCGGTTCGACAAGATCGACACCCCTGACTACTTCGGTGCGACAAGAGTCACAGAGGATGGGGCCGCGGCTCTTCCGACCGCCCTCCCGCAGGGCTGACGGACCGTGGACCGTGGCCGGAACTCTCCGTGAAGCCTGGGCCCTGAGCAGCGACGACGAGTCACTCTTCGATAACGTCATGGTGATCATTCGGTGGAGAGTGGAACGTACGCAGCGAACAGGCCGTTCCCTGGACTGGGACAGCATGCGCACTGACCATGCGGCACTGGCCAGGACAGTCACGCGGCACGGCGCCGACGGCGTCACGCAGTACTGAATCGCACCGACCACGGGGGTCCGACCAAAGGCGACGCACAGCGCTGTGCGTCGCAGCAGCAGACAAGGCAAGGGGCCGCAGCAGATGGCTGGACTCGCACTCGATGGGTCGAACCCCGACGTCAGCCTGCTCTACGACATCAACGGGCTGGCGAAGGCCGCTCCTGCCTGGTTCGACCGGGTCATGGAGTTCGTCGGTGAATACGGGATCATGCTCGGCATGGTCCTGGCGGTCCTGTGGTGCTGGTGGAGCGTGCGCCGACGCGGGACGGCCGACGATTCGGTGACGGCGGTCGCCGGGCTCGTGTGGGCACCCCTCGCGGCCGGCATCGCCTTGCTCGTGAACATCCCGATCCGGGGTTTCGTGGAGCGGCGGCGTCCGTTCTACGACCACGAGGGACTCGATGTCCTGGTGGCGGGCAAGACCGACTTCTCCTTCGTGAGCGACCACGCGACGATGGCGATGGCGATCGCGGTGGGGCTCTTCGTGGCCAACCGGAAGTTCGGCCTGGCAGCGATCGCGCTGGCGCTCCTGGAGGGCTTCTGCCGGGTCTACATGGGCGTGCACTACCCGACCGATGTGATCGGCGGCTTCGCTCTCGGTACGTCGGTGGCTCTGCTGCTCTCGCCGCTGGCGATGATGCTGCTGACTCCGCTGGTGACGGCCGTGTCGCGTTCCGGTTCGGTCGGGTGGCTCGTCCGCTCGCGCCGGCCCGTGGCCTCCTCGGCCGACGACCTGGGTGAGTCGCGCGGGATTCCCGAGCCGCGTCCCGGCTCGGGGCGTGGCGCCTCGCCCGACGAGAAGGACCTCGCCGCGTAGCGGACCGCGCAGTGCGGTGTGGTGTTCGACGGCCGCAGAGAGGTGCCCCGCACGGGGTGTCCCTCTGCGGCCGTTCATCGTTGTCCGGTGTTCCGGCAGGCGTGTTGACGGGGCATCATGTTCACCATTCGGGGGTGATGCGGTGTGGCTGGGCGTCGGCCGTCACGGCAGGAAGTCAATCGGCGGCACGGGCGTGCGGGGTTCGTGGGGCGCCGCGGTGAGCTGGCGGTCTTCCGGGAGACCTTCGCCCGCGATCCGGAAGAGGTGGACTTCCCGTTCCTGTTCCATGTGCGCGGCAACGGCGGCGTGGGCAAGTCGACCCTCGTACGGCAGTGGGAGGCCGCGGCGCGGGAGCAGGCCTCGGTGGTCACGGCGTTCGTCGACGACGATGTGCACGACGCGCTCGAGGCGATGGAGACGGTCAGTGCCCGGCTCGGTCAGCAGGGGCACCCGCTGAAGCGGTTCGACAAGCAGCTGGCGATCTACCGTCAGCGCCGGCACCAGGCCGAGAACGCGGCTCCCGCTCCGCAGGCCGCCCCGGGTGAGCCGGGTGCGGCGGAGCCCGTACCTGCCGCCTCGCCGTCGAGCACGGTGGCCGCGCAGGTGGGTCTGGTCGGGCTCGGGATGCTGCCCGGTGTCGGGGCGTTCGTCGGCGCGGTCGATCCGCAGCAGGTGGCGCTGGGCGCCGACCGGATGCGGACGATGCTGAACATGCGGCTGCGCAGCCACGACGATGTGCAGCTGGTGATGAATCCGGTGGCGAGTCTCGCCCCGGTCTTCCTGGAGGACCTGGCGGACGTCTCCGAGCGGTGCGAGCGGGTGGTGCTGTTCTTCGACGTGTACGAGCGGACCGGACCGGTGCTCGACACCTGGCTGCGGAGCATCGTCTTCGGCGAGGAGTACGGGGGCCTGCCGGTCAATGTGCAGGTCGTGCTGTCCGGGCAGCTGCGCCTGGACGCCCGGGTCTGGGGCGACTGGCTGGGGCAGGTCACCGAGGTGCGCCTGGAGGTGTTCACCGAGGAGGAGGCCCGTACGCTCCTCGCCACGCACGGCGTCGCCGACGAGCCCAGCGTCGAGCTGGTCCTGCGCCTGTCCGGGCGGCTTCCGCTGCTGGTCGACATGCTGGCCCGGAGCGACCCCGGCACGGGCGACAGCATCGGTGATCCGTCCGAGACGGCGGTGGAGAGGTTCCTGCGGTGGGAGCCGGACGCGGAGCGCCGTGAGGCGGCGCTGGCCTGCGCGCTGCCCCTGCAGTTGAACGAGGACATCTACCGTTCCGCCGTTCCGGAGGCCGCCGCCGACGGTTACCCGTGGCTCCGCGGCCTGGCCTTCGTCTCCTCGCAGGCGGGCCGCTGCCGCTACCACGACGTCGTGCGCGCCGCGATGCTGCGCCTGCAGCGCACCCGGTCCCCCTCCCGGTGGCAGCAGGCGCACACCCGCCTCGCCGACATGTTCGAGCAGTGGCGGCTGGCGGCGGAGGCCGATCTCGGCACCGGGGCCGACGGGCACTGGGACGACGCCGCCTGGCGGGAGCACCGGCTCAACGAGACCTACCACCGGCTGTGCGCGAACCCCCGTACCGCGCTGCCGGACGCCCTCCACCAAGCGGTTCACGCCGTCGATCTCGACCTGGCGACGCTGCGCCGCTGGGCGCAGATCCTCGGCCAGGCCGGGGACGACACCGGGGCCGCCGGCCTCACGTCCTGGGGACAGCGCCTGGAGGCTGCCGGGGAGCAGGACGCGGCAGGCGTCGCCGTGCTGACGCTGCTGCTGGCCGCGGCCGAACTGGATCCGGACGGACGGAGTCTCGCGTACCGCGTCCGCTCCCGCGAGCACCGGGCGGTGGGCGACCACGAGAGCGCGCTGGCGGACTGCGCGGCGGCCCTGGGCCTCGCGCCGGACACCGCGCGCAACTACGCGGCGCGCGGTGAGACGTACAGGCTCATGGGCCGGTACGAGGAGGCCCTGGCCGACTGCACCCGTGCGATCGAGCTCGAACCCGACTACGAGTGGGCCGTCGCCAGCCGCGGGCAGACGTACCTGGCCATGGGGCGGCACGAGGAGGCCCTGGCCGACTACACCCGTGCGATCGAGCTCGACCCCGGGTACGAGTGGGCCGTCGGCAGCCGCGGGGAGACGTACCGGCGCATGGAGCGTTTCGACGAGGCTCTGGCCGACTTCTCGCGTGCCCTCGACCTCGACCCCCAGTACGCCTGGGCCCTGGGCAGCCGCGGGCTGACCTACCAGCTGCTGGAGCGGTACGACGACGCGCTCGCCGACTTCTCGCGTGCCCTCGACGTCAACCCTCACTACGCCTGGGCCCTGGGCAGCCGCGCGCAGACGTACCAGGCGATGGGGCGTCACGAGGAGGCGCTCGCGGAGTACACCCGTGCGATCGAGCTCGACCCCGACTATGCGTGGGCCTTCGCCAACCGCGGTGAGACGTACCGGGAAATGGCCCGTTTCGACGTGGCACTGGTCGACTACACGCGTGCCCTCGACCTCAACCCCGGCTATGCCTGGGCCCTGGGCAGCCGCGCACAGACGTACCAGGCGATGGGGCGTCACGAGGAGGCGCTCGCCGACTACACCCGTGCCCTCGGGATCGCCCCGCACTCCGAATGGATCATCAACGGCCGCGCCCAGGTCCTTCTGCTCATGGGCCGCCACGAGGAGGCGCTCGCCGATTGTGTCCGGGGCCTCGACCTCGACTCCGAGGACGGCTGGAACCTGGGTCTCCATGCTGTGGCCCTGCGCATGGCCGGTGACGAGGAGGCGGCCACCGAGCAGTTCCGGCGCGCTGTCCGGGTGTCCGCGGCCGGCGCGGAGGGTGAGGGCCCGAAGGCCGCGTGGGCGCACGAGTGCCTGTTCGTCATGACCTGCGCGCTGCCGGACCCGGACGGGGCCGCCGCGCTGTTCGACGCCCTGCTCGACCGTGCGCCCGCCCGGAACCTGATCCAGGAGTTGGCGGAGGACCTCGCGCTCCTGCGGAAGCTCCTGCCGGAAACAGGTCCGTACACGGACGTCTTCGTGCGGCGGCTGGAAGAGATCATCGAGCGTCCGGCCACTCCTTAGCCGGGGACAGCTCCCCGCCGGCACTTCTCAGAGACCGGGCGCCTCCTGGCGGCCCGGCGCGGCGCTGTGGTGTTCGGCGTCCGTGCGGGCCCGGTCGCGCGAGCGTCTGGCAGGTCCCGACCAGCCGCAGGTGCAGCGGGCCAGGCAGAAGGAACCTCGTTCGACGGTGGTGGTGGTGTGTGCCGGGGCGGGGGCATGGACGGCGGAGTCCGGGGGGTCCTCATACACGCGTCCACGGTACTGGGGCCGGCCGGCGACCGTCTGCGGGTGGGCCGATCGGCTTCCCTGAGCGCCCGGGTGGGGTGGGGCGGGCCCTTGTGGCGTGACGGGGCGCCCCGGTGGTCGTTAGGCGAGGCGGGCGGGAGCTCGGTCAGGGGTACGTCGTTGGGGGTTGGCAGGCGATGGTGGTGCAGCAGCACAGGTGCGGAGGCGGGGCACTGGCTGTGTGCGCCCTGGCCGTGGCGGGTGTGATGGCGGTGAGCACCGGGTGCTCCGGCAGGAGCGACGGTGACGGGGCCGGGGTGCGGTCCGTGGCCGGTGAGGGCGGACCGGCCGGCACCCCGGCGGCCGTGGTCCGGCGGGCCGCCGACCGGCTGACCGGAGCGGGCAGCGCCGAGACGCGTACGTCGATGGAGACCGCGGCCGGCGGAACGCGGGTGACGATCCGGGGCCAGGGAGCGTACGACTTCCGCAGGCAGCTGGGCCGGATCAAGGTGGTGCTGCCGAAGGATGCCGCAGGGGCGGACGGGCACCGGCCGATCACCGAGCTGCTGGCGCCCGGGGCGCTGTACATGAAGAACCGCGGTGCCGGAGTGCCCGACGACAAGTGGGTGAGGATCGACACGACGGCTCTGGAGGACGGCAACCTCGTCACCGGCGGTGTCACCGATCCGATGGCCGCCGCCGAACTGCTGCGCGGGGCGGGCGAGGTGACGTACGTGGGGAGGACGGAGCTCGCCGGGGTGGCGGTCCGTCACTACCGGGGGACCTCGGACCTCGGGCGGGCGGCGGAAGCGGCTTCGCCGTCCTCGCGCGGCGCGCTGGCGGCCGCGGCGAAAGGGTTCAGCACGGACGCGGTGCCGTTCGACGTGTATCTCGACGACAAGGGTCTGCTGCGCAAGGTGCGCCACCGCTTCAGCTTCGCCTCGGAGGGACCGGCGGTGTCGGTGGTGTCGACGATGCTGCTGTACGGGTTCGGGGCACCGGTCGACGTGGAGCTTCCGCCCGCCGGGGACATCTACACGGGCAGGATCCAACAGGGGCGGGGTGGCCCGGAAACACCGTAGGGAGGGGGCTGAAATGGTCCGTCCGTGCCATGCGCGGTGAGTGTTGCGCTGCCTACCCTAGGAAGTCGGTGCGCCAGGGTCGGCGACGGCAGAGAGAGGTGACGCAGGTGGTGACGCTCAGCGCTCCGAACGCTCAGGACTGTGTGGCTCTCGCCGAGATCGAACTGTGCGGCGAGCTCATGATCGCGGCGTCGGCCAGTGGTGAGGACCGGCTGAGTCCGGACCGCATCGACGAGGTGCTCAACGTCACGACGGCCCTGGCCGAGCGGCCGCCGACGATCCCCCGGCAGTGCACCCACGGGGGCTGAGCTCCGGCTCCGCCGCTGTCGGGCATCTCACGGACCGCGTCGGAGGCCATACGTTTCCGGCCACCTCAGGTACGCAGGAGGCGGGCGATCGCCTTCGTGGCCTCCTCGACCTTCGCGTCGATCTCCGCGCCGCCCTTGACCGCGGCATCGGCGACGCAATGGCGCAGATGCTCCTCCAGCAGCTGGAGCGCGAAGGACTGCAGGGCCTTCGTGGACGCCGAGACCTGGGTGAGTATGTCGATGCAGTAGATGTCCTCGTCCACCATGCGCTGCAGGCCACGGACCTGGCCCTCGATGCGGCGCAGCCGCTTCAGGTGCTCGTCCTTCTGGTGGTGGTAGCCGTGGATGCCGCGGTCATGGTCGGTGACGACCTCTTCCGTACCGGCTGCGTCGGCTGATTCAGTGGCCTCGGTCGTGGTCATGGGGTCCTCCCGTTGTCCTCGTGCTCTGCGTCCGCAGACCTGTCTGCGCAGTCTGTATACCCCTGCCGGGTATATCGTAACGAATCCAGCCGAAACGTGACCGGGGGTCCGTGCTGATCACTGTGCCCGATGCGCGACACTGAATAACGCCGGTTAGCCGTGGCCGGATGATGCGCCTAGCATCAGCCTGACCGAATCCAAAGCACCCCGAGGACCCCACGTGCGCTTTCGTCTGACCCCCAGGGAGACGAGCTTCTACGACATGTTTTCCGCATCCGCGGACAACATCGTCACGGGCTCGAAACTCCTGATGGAACTGCTCGGGGCGGATTCTGCCTCCCGAGTCGAGATCGCGGAGCGTATGCGGGCAGCGGAGCACGCGGGGGACGATGCCACCCACGCGATCTTCCACCAGCTGAACTCCTCCTTCATCACGCCGTTCGACCGCGAGGACATCTACAACCTCGCGTCGTCGCTCGACGACATCATGGACTTCATGGAGGAGGCCGTCGACCTGGTCGTGCTGTACCAGGTGGACGAGCTCCCCAAGGGCGTCGAGCAGCAGATCGAGGTGCTGGCCCGCGCTGCGGAGCTGACCGCCGAGGCCATGCCGAGCCTGCGGACCATGCAGAACCTCACCGAGTACTGGATCGAGGTCAACCGTCTCGAGAACCAGGCCGACCAGATCCACCGCAAGCTGCTCGCCCAGCTCTTCAACGGCAAGTACGACGCCATGGAGGTGCTGAAGCTCAAGCAGATCGTGGATGTGCTGGAAGAGGCCGCTGACGCGTTCGAGCACGTTGCGAACACCGTGGAGACCATCGCGGTCAAGGAGTCCTGAACCTCGTGGACACCTTTGCGCTGATCGTGACCATCGGCGTCGCGCTCGGCTTCACGTATACGAACGGCTTCCACGACTCGGCGAACGCCATCGCCACCTCGGTCTCCACCCGGGCGCTGACCCCGCGTGCGGCTCTGGCGATGGCCGCTGTGATGAACCTCGCCGGTGCCTTCCTGGGCCAGGGGGTCGCCAAGACCGTCAGCGAAGGGATCATCGCCACGCCCGAGGGGCAGAAGGGGATGGGAATCCTCTTCGCGGCGCTGGTCGGCGCGATCATCTGGAACCTCATCACCTGGTACTACGGTCTGCCGTCCTCGTCCTCGCACGCCCTTTTCGGCGGCATGGTCGGCGCGGCGCTGGCCGGCGGGACGATGGTGCACTGGGACGGCGTCCTCGACAAGATCGTCATCCCGATGTTCCTCTCGCCGGTCATCGGTCTGGTCGTGGGCTATCTGGTGATGGTCGCGATCATGTGGATGTTCCGGAAGTCCAACCCCCACAAGGCCAAGCGCGGCTTCCGTATCGCGCAGACGGTCTCGGCGGCGGGCATGGCGCTCGGCCACGGTCTCCAGGACGCGCAGAAGACGATGGGCATCGTCGTGATGGCGCTGGTCATCGCCGATGTCGAGGGACCCAACGACGAGATCCCGGTCTGGGTGAAGATCGCCTGCGCGCTGATGCTCTCGCTCGGTACGTACGCGGGCGGCTGGCGCATCATGCGTACGCTCGGCCGGAAGATCATCGAGCTGGACCCGCCGCAGGGCTTCGCGGCGGAGACCACGGGGGCGTCGATCATGTTCGGCTCGGCGTTCCTGTTCCACGCACCGATCTCCACGACGCATGTGATCACCTCGGCGATCATGGGTGTGGGCGCCACCAAGCGGGTGAACGCCGTGCGGTGGGGCGTGGCCAAGAACATCATCCTGGGATGGTTCATCACCATGCCGGCCGCGGCGCTGGTCGCCGCGCTGAGCTACGGGGTCGTTGCCCTGCTCTTCGGGTGACGGCCTGGCGGTCTTCGGGTGACGGCCTGACGGCCGAACCGCGATGACGGCGCGTACCGGCTGACCGTGTCGCATGGGTCCGCCCCCGCTCCGATCGGAAGATCGGGAGCGGGGGCGGGCCCTCTGCCTTGTGGTGGCACCGCCATGCAGCACCCCAAGGCCGTCTGTGGTTATCCGAAGCGGCCCGAGATGTAGTCCTCGGTCGCCTGGACCGACGGGTTGGAGAAGATCCGCTCCGTCTCGTCGATCTCGATCAGCCGGCCGGGCTTGCCCACCGCCGAGAGGTTGAAGAACGCCGTACGGTCCGAGACGCGTGCCGCCTGCTGCATGTTGTGCGTCACGATGACGATCGTGAAGCGCTCCTTCAGCTCACCGACCAGGTCCTCGATCGCGAGGGTCGAGATCGGGTCGAGTGCCGAGCACGGCTCGTCCATCAGCAGCACGTCCGGCTCGACGGCGATGGCGCGGGCGATGCACAGGCGCTGCTGCTGGCCGCCGGAGAGGCCGGAGCCGGGCTTGTTCAGGCGGTCCTTGACCTCGTTCCAGAGGTTGGCGCCCCTGAGGGACTTCTCGACGACGTCCGACAGCTGGTTCTTGCGGTACGAGCCGTTCAGCTTCAGGCCCGCGGCGACGTTGTCGAAGATCGACATGGTCGGGAACGGGTTCGGGCGCTGGAAGACCATGCCCACGGTGCGGCGCACGGTGACCGGGTCGACCCCGGGCCCGTACAGGTTCTCGTCGTCCAGCAGTACCTTGCCCTCGACGCGGCCGCCGGGGGTGACCTCGTGCATGCGGTTCAGGGTGCGCAGGAAGGTGGACTTGCCGCAGCCGGACGGGCCGATGAAGGCGGTCACGGAGCGGGGCTCCACGGTCATCGAGATGTCCTCGATGGCCTTGTGGGAGCCGTAGAAGGCGGAGAGGCCGCCGATGTCGATGCGCTTGGCCATGAGAATCACTGCTTCTTTCGGAGGTCGCTGTTTGGCCGCGTCAGCGACCGGTCTTCGGGGCCTTCCAGCGGGCGATACCGCGCGCCGCCAGATTGAGGATCATGACGAAGGCGATCAGGACCAGGGCTGCGGCCCAGGCGCGGTCGTAGGACGCGGCCTCGCCGACCTTGTACTGCTCGTAGATGTAGAACGGCAGTGAGGACTGGGCGCCTTCGAAGGGGTTCGTGTTGATCAGCTGGCTGCCGAAGACCAGCAGGATGATCGGTGCCGTCTCTCCCGCGATACGGGCGATGGCGAGCATGACACCCGTGGTGATGCCGCCGATCGCGGTGGGGAGGACCACCTTCAGGATGGTGCGCCACTTGGGGATGCCCAGGGCGAGGGAGGCCTCGCGGAGCTCGTTCGGGACGAGCTTGAGCATCTCCTCCGTGGAGCGGACCACGACCGGGATCATCAGGATCGTCAGGGCGAGCGCGCCCATAAGGCCGGACGGCTCGATGCTCGCGATCAGCATGATCGACAGGATGAAGAGACCGGCGACGATCGACGGGATTCCGGTCATCACGTCGACGAAGAAGGTGACGGACCGGGCGAGCGCTCCCTTGCCGTACTCGACGAGGTAGACCGCGGTCAGCAGTCCGAGCGGGGCGGAGATCACCGTGGCGATGCCGACCTGCTCCAGGGTGCCGATCAGCGCGTGGTAGACGCCGCCGCTGTCCTCCGAGCCGAGGACTCCGGCCATGGAGTGGGTGAGGAAGTACCCGTCGAGGCGCTCGGAGCCGCGGCTGATGGTGGTCCAGAGCAGCGAGGCGAGCGGGACGACGGCGACGACGAAGCACACCCAGACGATGCTGGTGGCGAGGCGGTCCTTGGCCTGGCGCTTGTTCTCGACCGCGGTCGTCACGACGTAGGAGATGGCCAGGAAGAGCAGGGCGGAGATCAGGCCCCACTGCACGCGGCTGTGCCAGCCGGCGGCGGTGCTGATCCCGACGCCCAGCGCGAGGGCGACGGCGGCGAATCCGAGCGGCGCCCACCGGGGGAGGCTGCGGCTGCTGAGGCTGCCCTTGCGACGGTCCGGCGAGGTCCGCGGACGCTTGTCCTGGACGTCGGTGGTGGTGGAGTGGGTCATGCGTTGGCCCCCGAGTACTCCTTGCGGCGGGCGATGATGAGCCGGGCCGCGCCGTTGACCAGCAGGGTGAGGACGAAGAGGACGAGGCCCGAGGCGATCAGGGCGTCGCGCCCGAATTCGTCGGCCTCACCGAACTTGGCCGCGATGTTCTGCGCGAAGGTGCCGCCGCCCGGATTGAGCACGTGCAGCGAGATGAGGAAGCTCGGCGACAGGACCGTGGCGACGGCCATCGTCTCGCCGAGCGCCCGGCCCAGGCCCAGCATCGAGGCGGAGATGATCCCGGAGCGGCCGAAGGGCAGTACCGAGAGGCGGATGACCTCCCAGCGGGTGGCTCCGAGGGCGAGCGCCGCTTCCTCGTTCATCTTCGGGACCTGGAGGAAGACCTCGCGGCTGACGCTGGTCACGATCGGCAGGATCATGATCGCGAGCAGGATGCCGACGGTGAAGAGCGAGCGGGCGACGCCGACCTCGGTCTTCTCGAAGATGTACGTCCAGCCGAAGAACTGGTCGAGCCAGAGGTTCAGGCCCTCCAGGTACGGCACGAGGACGAGCGCGCCCCAGATGCCGTAGACGATGCTGGGCACCGCCGCGAGCAGGTCGATGACGTAGGCGATCGGGGCGGCCAGCTTGCGCGGCGCGTAGTGCGAGATGAAGAGGGCGATGCCGACAGCGATCGGAACCGCGATGAGCATCGCGATGATCGAGCTGACGACCGTGCCGAAGAGCAGGACCGCGATGCCGAAGACCGGCGGGTCACCTGCCGGGTTCCAGTCGAAGGTGGTGAGGAAGTTGCCCTCGTCCTTCGATATCGCGATGACGGCGCGGTAGGTGAGGAACACGGCGATCGACGCCATGATCACGAGCAGCAGGATGCCCGAGCCCCGCGAGAGGCCCAGGAAGATCTTGTCGCCGGCGCGCCCGGTGGTCCTGGGGCGGCCGCGCGTTGCCGGCGGAGCCGGTGGGATGTCGAGCGGTGTCGTGGAAGCCATGATCTTTCCGGTCTGTGTGGGGGAGCGGCGGCTCCCCTGGCGGCGGTGCACCGGATGGGGCTGGTGGCGGGCCGGTCCGGAGGGGTGCGCCGGACCGGCCTGCCGTGTGCGTCGTGCGCGGTACGGGTTACGAGAGGGAGGCGACCGTCTCGCGGACCTTGGCGTTGATCTCCGCGGGGATCGGCGCGTAGCCGGCCTCGGAGAGGACCTTCTGGCCGTCCTCGGAGGCGGCGTAGGTCAGGAAGGACTTGACGCTGCCGAGGGTCTCGGCCTTGTTGCCGGTGTCGCAGACGACCTCGTACGTCACCAGGACCAGCGGGTACGCGCCCTCGGCCTTGGTCGTGTAGTCGAGGTCGAGCGCCAGGTCCTTGCCGGTGCCCTTGACCTTGGCGGCGGCGATGGCCTTGGAGGCGTTCTCCGAGGTGGCCTGGACCGGGGCGGCGCCACCGGTGTTGATGTCGACGGTGGTGATGTCCTGCGAGGCGGCGTACGACAGCTCGAAGTAGCCGATGGAGCCGTCGACCTGCTTGACCTGGGTGGCGACACCGGAGGAGCCGGAGGCGGCCTGGCCACCGGGCGCGGGCCACTTCTTCTCGGCCTCGTACTTCCAGTCGTTCGCGGCCGCGGCGTTCAGGTACTTGCCGAGGTTCTGCGTGGTGCCGGAGTCCTCGGAGCGGTGGAAGGGCTGGATGGCCTTGTCCGGCAGCTTGACGCCGTCGTTGAGCTTGGCGATCGCCGGGTCGTTCCACTTCTTGATCTTGGTGTCGAAGATCTTGGCGAGCGTGGGGGCGTCGAGCGTGAGCTTGTCGACACCCTCGAGGTGGAAGCCGATCGCGATGGGGCCGCCGACCATGGGGAGGTTGATGCCCTGGCCGGTCTTGCAGATCTTCTTCGACTCGGCGACCTCTTCGGGCTTCAGCGCCGAGTCGGAGCCGGCGAAGCCGACGGTGCCCTGGTTGAAGGCCACGATGCCCTCGCCGGAGGAGGAGGAGTTGTAGTTGACCTCCACGCCCGAGCAGGCCGCCATGTAGTTCTTGACCCAGAGGTCCATGGCGTTCTTCTGGGCGCTCGACCCGGAGGCGCGCAGCTGGCCCTCGGCGCCGTCACACTTGATGTTCGACGCGGCGGCGCTGGTCTTGGTGCCGCCGTTCGCGTCGGCACCGGTGTTGTCGTCCGAACCGCACGCCGTGAGGACCAGGGCGCCGGAGACGGCGAGGGCACCGAGCGCGGTGGCACGAAGCCGGTTCTTGCGCTGAAGCTTCACTTTCGGGGTGTTCCTTCCAGGAGCCGCCGCGGCTGGTGGTGCGAGGCGGCGTGCGATGAGGAATGGTGCGTGGCTTGGCGCCGTGCACCGTGTACGTCCGAAATTAGGCAGAACAGGTGAAGCGCCCTACGGGGCAGAGTGAACGGAAGGTGAACCGTGCCGGGCGGGCTGGTTCCGGTGCTGAAGGCCCGGCGGGGGCGGTGCTCTCGTCTCGCCGGACCGGTGTCCGGGGCGGGGCGCGCGGCCCGCCCCGAGGACAGCCCGGACAGCCCGGACAGCCCTCAGTCCCGCGTCAGACGGCGGGCGTCTCCAGGAACGCGTCCAGCTGGTCGCGGTCGCGGGGGCGGGTGAGGCGGTTGCGGGCGGCCGTGGGCGGCAGCCAGATCAGCCGGTCGACCTCGTCGTTGGGTACGAACGTGCCGCCGGTCGCCTCGGCCGCCCAGTAGGTGACCTCTTTCGGGCGGCCGTTCACCAGGTACCGGGACGTGGGCAGCCTGGGGCCCGGGGTGCAGTGGTGTCCCGTCTCCTCCAGGACCTCGCGCAGGGCACCCTCCAGCGCGGTCTCGCCGCGCTTCAGCTTTCCCTTCGGGTAGGACCAGTCGTCGTACCGGGGCCGGTGGACCAGGCAGATCTCCAGTCCTCCGTCGTACGGGGACCGGCGCCACAGCACGCAGCCCGCGGCCAGAACCGGGCCGTCGGCGGGGGTGCCCGGTTGGTGGCTCACGGCGTCGTCACGGCCGCTGCCGCGTACGGCCAGGTCTCCCGGAACACGCTGCGGGCCGCCTCCACCTCGTGCCGCTGGTCGGCGTGGAGCACCCCCAGGGCGTACGCCGTCGCCGGGGCGATCCGCGGGGTGCGGGCCGCGGCTGCCGACGCGGCGGCGGCCTCCGCCGCGTCCCGGTGCAGGTCGAGGGCGTGCCCCGCCCCGGCCAGGACCGGATCGGGGGCTCCCTGGACCACCTCGTGGGCGTACCGGTGCAGCCTCAGCAGCAGGCGGGCCTGGTGCCAGAGCGCGTCCTGCGCGTCGTTGTACGGCTCCACCGTCTCGTCGGGCGGCAGCGCGGCCACCGCAGCGAGCATCCGCTGCTCGGCCCGCTCCGCGGGGCCGTTGAGCACGTCGGCGGCCGGGGCCGTGGCGGCGGGTGCCAGGGGGACCTCGGAGGCGAGGAGCGCGACGGCGTCGGCGACCGCGTGGAAGCGGGAGGAGCCGAGTGCCTGGAGCGCCGCCGAGTGTGCGCGGGTCCTGGCGAGGGTCAGCCGGCGTTCGAGGAGGGCTCCGGCCCGCGCCGCACCGACGCCGAGCGCGGCGCGCTCCTTGTCCCGGGTGGCGCCGGAGTCACCGTCGGCGGTGGGTGCTGCCGTTCGCGCCGCCGGGAGCGAGGCGCCCGAGAGCTGGTGGAGTGCCTCCAGCAGCCGGGCCAGCCGGGTGGCGTACGCGTGTTCGCGGGCCAGCGTGCCGGAGAGCCAGGCCAGTTCCGTACGGAGCTGGTCGGCCCAGACCGGGTCGAGTACGCCCCGGAAGGTGTGCAGCGTGCCGCTGATGCGGCGTGCGGAGCGGCGCAGCGAACCGGCGGCCTTCTCGGCGCCCTGGGAGCCGGCGTCCGTCGGGGCGCTGTGCTCGCGGTGCAGGCGCAGGCTCCGCAGGAAGTCGGCGGCCTGTTCCCGCAGGTAGGGGGCGAGGACGGCCTCGGCGGAGAGGTCCGGTGCCTGCGTCGTCGTCAGGTGGTCAGGGCGTCGCACGCCGGCGCCTCCGTGCGTCGATGAGCATCTCTTGTACGTGCCGCAGAGGCTGGCCGTCCGCGTCCGCGGCGTGCCGGGTCCAGTTCCCGTCGGGACCCAGGTGCCAGGAGGACGTGGTGTCGGACATGCCCGTTTCCAGGAGCCTCGAGAGGGCGGCGCGATGCGCGGGGTCGGTGACCCGGACCAGTGCTTCGATCCGGCGGTCGAGGTTGCGGTGCATCATGTCGGCGCTGCCGAACCAGACTTCGGGCTCGCCGCCGTTGCCGAAGGCGAAGACCCGGGAGTGTTCGAGGAAGCGGCCCAGTATGGAGCGGACCCGGACGTTCTCGGAGAGCCCGCTGACGCCGGGGCGGATCGCGCAGATGCCGCGTACCCAGATGTCGACCGTCACGCCGGCCTGCCCGGCCCGGTAGCAGGCGTCGATGATCGCTTCGTCGACCATCGAGTTGACCTTGATGCGGACGTAGGCGGAGCGGCCCGCGCGGTGGTGGGTGATCTCCTTGTTGATGCGGGCGATCAGTCCGTCGCGCAGGGACTTCGGGGCGACCAGCAGCCGGCGGTAGGTCTCGCGGCGCGAGTAGCCGGAGAGCCGGTTGAAGAGGTCGGAGAGGTCCGCGCCGACCTGCGGGTCGGCGGTGAGCAGGCCGAGGTCCTCGTACAGCCTGGCGGTCTTGGGGTGGTAGTTGCCGGTGCCGACGTGGGAGTAGCGGCGCAGCGTGTCGCCCTCCTGGCGTACGACGAGCGACAGCTTGCAGTGGGTCTTGAGGCCGACGAGGCCGTAGACGACGTGGCAGCCGGCCTCTTCCAGCTTGCGGGCCCACTTGATGTTGGCCTGTTCGTCGAAGCGGGCCTTGATCTCGACGAGTACGAGGACCTGCTTGCCGGACTCGGCGGCGTCGATCAGGGCGTCCACTATCGGGGAGTCGCCCGAGGTCCGGTACAGGGTCTGCTTGATCGCGAGGACGTCCGGGTCGCCCGCCGCCTGTTCCAGGAAGGCCTGGACGGACGTGGAGAACGAGTCGTACGGGTGGTGCAGCAGGACGTCGCGTTCGCGCAGGGCGGCGAAGATGTCGGGCGCGGAGGCGGACTCGACCTCGGCGAGATCGCGGTGGGTGCCCGCGATGAACTTGGGGAACTTCAGTTCGGGCCGGTCCAGGGAGGCTATGCCGAACAGTCCGGTGAGGTCGAGCGGGCCGGGCAGCGGGTAGAGCTCGGTCTCGGAGATCTTCAGCTCCCGTACGAGCAGGTCCAGCACGTACGGGTCGATGGACTCCTCGACCTCCAGGCGGACCGGCGGGCCGAAGCGGCGCCGCATGAGCTCCTTCTCCAGGGCCTGGAGCAGGTTCTCGGCGTCGTCCTCCTCGACCTCCAGGTCCTCGTTCCTGGTGACCCGGAACATGTGGTGGGCGAGGACCTCCATGCCGGGGAAGAGCTCTTCGAGGTGGGCCGCGATGATGTCCTCGATGGGGACGTAGCGCTGCGGCGACGCCTCCAGGAAGCGGGTGAGCAGCGGCGGCACCTTCACGCGGGCGAAGTGGCGGTGGCCGCTGACCGGGTTGCGTACGACGACGGCGAGGTTGAGCGAGAGGCCGGAGATGTACGGGAAGGGGTGCGCCGGGTCGACGGCCAGCGGGGTCAGCACGGGGAAGACGCGCTGCCGGAAGAAGGTGAACAGGCGGGCCTGTTCCTTCTCGGTCAGCTCGGGCCAGCGGATGAGCTGGATGCCCTCGTCGGAGAGTGCGGGCGCGATGTCCTGCTGGTAGCAGGCGGCGTGCCGGGCCATGAGCTCGCGCGAGCGGGTCCAGATCAGGTCGAGGACCTCGCGGGGCTGCAGCCCGGACGCGGAGCGGGTGGCGACGCCGGTGGCGATACGGCGCTTGAGCCCTGCCACCCTGACCATGAAGAACTCGTCCAGGTTCGAGGCGAAGATGGCGAGGAAATTAGCCCGTTCGAGGAGGGGCGTGGCGGGATCCTCGGCCAGCTCCAGCACTCGTTCGTTGAACGCGAGCCAACTGCGTTCCCGGTCGAGGAACCGGCCCTGCGGCAGCTCCTCGCCGTCCGTCTCCGGCTCGTACGCGTCGGCGTCGTTGTCCAGATCGGGGTCCAGGTCAGCGGCTGTGGACAGGCCGGCGGGCGCGGACGACGAGCCGGCGACGGCATTCGGCCGGTGGGCGGCGAGGGAGCCGACCGACGGCTGGGCGGGCTGGACCGGGACCTCGGAGCTGGGCTGCTGGCTCATGGACCTATTCTTCCGTGCGTTCGGCTCCAGGGGCGCGTCGGAGCCGTTAAAGATCACGAAAGATGCGGGAGAGGCCGGAGAACCGGGTTCGCTCCCGTTGCGGGGGGTGGGCAGAGCTGGCTGCATCCCGTGAGGGTCGCAAGCGCGTCTGAATGGCTGGTAACGGCGACATGACATGCAGGAAGCGGTGTGACTGCGAGGGTGTCCCCGTTCACCGTATGCGTTCTCCCTGTCCGGGCTCCCCCCGGGCCCGGACAGGGAGGTCTCTCAGCCGTGGCGTCGGCGCAGTACGCGGAAGGCGAGCGCGAGGGCCAGGGCGGCGAGGGCGAGGAGGATGCCGGTCTCGACGAGCTGGAGCGGCCAGAAGTGCGAGGCGGGGTGGTAGTCGATGAACGCGCCGGTGACGTCGTGCTCGGCCAGGCACCGCGGCATGGCGGTCTCGTCGGCCTGCGGCAGGCACACCTCCCACGGCAGCCGCTCACCGCTGCCGGTGACCCGGCCGAGCTCGACGACCCAGGAGGTCACCGGAATGCCCGAGTTCCCCTCGGTCGGGCGGATCTCGGTCAGCAGGGGCCAGAGGCCGCTCCGGAGGCTCCCGAGCGTCGCGATCACGGTGCCCGTGACGAGGGCGGCCACCGACATCGCGGCCACGGTGCGGCGCACCAGCAGCCCGGTGAGTGCGCCCACGGCGATGCCGAGCAGCGTGTAGCCGACGGCCGCGGGGGGTGTCGCGGCGAAGACGGGTGCCTCGTACCACCAGAGCGGGCTCTCGGTGCCCGCCTGTGACCGTGCCCAGGTGAAGACGGCTGACAGCACGGACACACCCGCGACCAGCAGCACGGCAGGGACGGCGAGCTTGGCGGCCAGCCAGCGCGTGGGCGTCACGGACTGGGTCCAGGCCATGCGGTACGTACCGCTCTCCAGCTCCCTGGCGATCATGGGGCCCGCGATGAACGCGCTGACGACCCCGGGCAGGGCCGTGAGTATCACCGACGCGTAGGTCACCAGCCTGCTGAACCGGTACGTCGCGTCGCTGAAGTCCCTGATCCGCTGGTCGCACTCGGGACCGGAGACGCCCGAGGCCTCACAGGGGCCCGCCTCGAACGCGTCGATGAGGTGGGACGTCCGCAGCGCGTATCCGACGAGGACGGCGATTCCGGCCACGGCGACCAGACCCGCGATCTGCAGGGTGCGCCGGTGCTGGCGTACCGCCACGCGGGCGGGGCCGCGCAGGGGGGCGAGGGTGCTCATACGGCGGCCTCCGCCTTGCTCGGCCCGCCGCACGCGCTGGGTGTGAGCAGCGGCGGGGCCTCCGGCGAGCGGAGATGGGCCAGCAGGAGCTCCTCCAGCGAAGGCTCCGTGACGTCCCAGGCGGCGAGGTCCACCGGGCCCTCCTTCCGTACGAGTGCGGTGAGCTGACGCCCCGTCGTACGGGACTCGACGACGGTGTGCGGTGCGAGGTCGCGGACCTGGCCGGTGAGTACGGCGTGCGCGGCGACGATGTCGTCGCTCTCGCCGCCGAGCCGGACCGTGCCCCCGTCGACGAGCAGGAGGTAGTCGCAGGCGCCCTCCAGTTCGGTGAGGATGTGCGAGGACATCACGATGGTGGTGGCGTGCTCGGCGGCCTCGGCCATCAGGACGCCCATCAGCTGGTGCCGGGCGAGCGGGTCGAGGTCGGCCATCGGCTCGTCCAGCAGCATCAGTTCGGGCCGTTTGCCCAGCGCGAGTGCGAGGGCCAGCCGGGTGCGCTGCCCGCCGGAGAGCGTGCGGACCTTCGCGTCCTGCGGGAGCGGCCCGGCGATCCGTTCGGCGGCCGCGCCGTCCCAGACGGCGGGGTTGAGCTCCCGGCCCGCCCACAGGGTGTCGGCCACGGTGAACTGCGGGTACAGGGGCTTGTCCTGGGACACGTAGGCGATACGCGGCCGTGCCTCGGCGGGGGTGGCGGAGCCGAGGACCCGCACGGTTCCCTCGGTGGGCCGGAGCAGGCCCGCCGCGAGGGTGAGCAGGGTGGATTTCCCGGCACCGTTGGGCCCGACGAGGGCGCACACCCGTCCGGCGGGCAGCCGGAACGAGCAGTCGCGCAGCGCCCACCCGGCCTTTCGCCCGTACTTCATACCGAGGCCGGTCGCCTCGATCGCGGCGCCTGTCATGAGTCCTGGTCCCCCTTGAATGTGCTGTCCAGTACGGCGGTGAAGAGAGCGCTCACGTCGTCCTTGTCCAGTCCCGCGGTGCGGGCTCTGCGGGCCCAGTCGGCGAGTTCGGCCCGCAGGGGTGCGTCGCCCGCGGCAGCCGCGCTGCCGAGGGTCCGGCGGACGAAGGTGCCGAGGCCGCGGCGGGCCTCGACGAGGCCTTCGCGCTCGAGTTCGCGGTAGGCCTTGAGGACGGTGTTGGGGTTGATGGCTGTCGCCTCGACGACCTCGCGGGCCGTGGGCAGCCGGTCGCCGGGTTCCAGCACGCCCAGCCGGAGAGCCTGTTTGATCTGCTGCACGATCTGCAGGTAGGTGGCGACGCCGCTGCGCCGGTCGATGCGGAACTCGACCGCTGCGGACTCTGCCATGTTCACCACCCTTTCACTAATTGAGTAGTGAAAGGGTGGCGCAAAGAAGGGGCGGCGTCAAGCGACGCCGCCCCCAAGGCCCTTGACGGTGCTGCCCGGGTGTCAGGACTCCGTGCGGTACATCAGGTCGACCTCGTGCGTGGCGAATCCCATCCGCTCGTACACCGACAGGGCCGCCGGGTTGTCGGCGTCGACGTAGAGCATCGCGTTCGGCAGCCCCTGCGCCGCCAGGTGGCGCAGCCCGATCGCGGTGAGCGCCTTGCCGAGGCCGCCGCCCTGGGCCTCGGGCAGGATGCCGACGACGTACACCTCGCCGAGCTGCTCCTCGGCGTGCACCTTCGTCCAGTGGAAGCCGATGATCCCGCCGTCGCGTTCGGCGAGGAAGAAGCCCTTCGGGTCGAACCACGGCGAGGCCTTGCGGTCGTCCAGGTCCCGCTGGGAGAGGGAGCCCTGCTCGGGGTGGTGGGCGAAGGCGGCGTGGTTGACGGCGAGCCAGGCCGCGTCGTCCTGGCCCGGCACGAAGGTGCGGACGGTGACGCCCGGGGGCAGGACCGGCTCGGGGATGTCGATCGAGTCCAGGGGCCGGCGGAGCTGGCGCAGCTCCCGGAAGAGGGAGAGGCCGAGGACCTGGGCGAGGTGGCGGGCCGCCGACTTGCCGCCGTGCGCCCAGACCCGCAGCCGCTTCCCGGTCGCGGCGAGGAGGGCGGCGCCGAGGGCCCGGCCGTGCCCGTGGCCGCGGTGGGCGGGGTGGACGACGAGCTCGGCGGCGGGGGCCTCCACCGGGTCGGTGTCCTCCAGTTGCGCGTAGCCGGCGAGTGTCCCGTCGGCGGTGAGCAGGAAGTGCCGGACGCCCTCGCGGTGCCCGCCCCGGAGCTGGAGCCGTCCCTGCTCGGAGACCGCCTCCCTGCCGTCGGTCCCGGCCGCCTCGCCGAGGAGGGCCAGGACGGCGTCGGCCTGCTCGGAGGTGAGCGCGTCGAGGGTCTCGATCGCACGGCCGGGGGCGGGGAGGGGTACGTCAGTCGTCATGGGTACGAGCGTACGGGGGCGGGGTGGCGCGTTCCATGCCCTCGCCCGGCGCCGCGGCCGGCCTGTGTCGCGGCCCTCCTGGACCGCCCTTCGCTTCGAAGGGGTGGAGATATGGCTGGATCTGCCGCTTTCCGGGCTCGAAGCAACCAGCTCGTAACCCCGACACCCTGTCGCGCTACGCGCGTTGACTCTAGGCTGCGGCAGCAGGATCCAGACCTGTCACCACTCACAGACCTCCCGCTGAACTCACAAGGGGACCGATGTCAGCGACTCCGCAGAAGAACCGCGCGTCCAGGCGGGTGCTCGCCGCCGCGGCCGGGCTGGCCACCGTCGGCGCGCTCGTCGCCGCGATGCCGGCCGGCGCCCATGACCGGGGGCACGGCCACGGTCACGGCAGCAAGACCCGTACCGTCGACGTCCAGTTGCTCTCCTTCAACGACCTGCACGGCAACCTGGAGCCGCCGGCCGGTTCCGCCGGTTCGGTCAGCGCGACGCAGGCCGACGGCACCGTGAAGTCGATCCCGGCCGGTGGCGTCGAGTACCTGGCGACCTCGCTGCGCACCGCGCGCAAGGGCCACCCGTACTCCGTCACCGCGGCCGGTGGCGACATGGTGGGCGCGAGCCCGCTGCTCTCCGGGCTCTTCCACGACGAGCCCACGATCGAGGCGCTCAACGGCCTCGACCTCGACGTGACGGCAGTCGGCAACCACGAGTTCGACGAGGGGGCCACCGAGCTGGCCCGGCTGCAGAACGGCGGCTGCCACCCGGTCGAGGGCTGCTACGAGCAGGGCAAGAAGTTCAAGGGCGCGGACTTCCCGTACCTCGCGGCCAACGTGACGGCCGAGAAGACCGGCAGGCCGATCCTCAAGCCGTACACGGTCTGGAAGAAGAACGGCGTCAAGATCGGCTTCATCGGGGTGACCCTGGAGGGCACGCCGAACATCGTCACGGCCAACGGCGTCAAGGGCCTCAAGTTCCACGACGAGATCGAGACGGTCAACAAGTACGCCAAGGAACTGGACCGCCAGGGCGTCAAGTCCATCGTCGCGCTGATCCACGAGGGCGGGGCCCCGGCCTCCTCCTCGTACAACTACGACTGCGACAGCCCGGGCGCCGGCGACGGCATCTCCGGGCCGATCGTCGACATCGCGAAGGGCATCACGCCGAAGGTCGACGCCCTGGTCACGGGCCACACCCACCAGGCGTACGTGTGCACCGTCCCGGACCCGGCGGGCAATCCGCGCATGGTCACCTCGGCCTCCTCGTTCGGCAAGGTCTACACGGACACGACGCTCACCTACGACCGCCGGACCAAGGACATCGTCCGTACGTCGGTGAAGTCGGCGACGTCGCAGAACCACGTCGTCACCCGGGACCAGGCCAAGGCCACGGACATGACGGCGCTGATCGCCCGCTGGAACACCCTCGCGGCGCCGATCTCCAACCGGCCGCAGGGCTACATCTCCGCCGACATCAACGGCCGCGGCTCCACGGCCCCCGAGAAGCCGCTCGGCAACGTGATCGCGGACGCCCAGCTGGAGGGCCTGGCCCCGGCGGACAAGGGCGGTGCGGTCGTCGCGTTCATGAACCCGGGCGGCATCCGCTCCGACCTCGTGTACGCGGCGTCCGGCAGCGAGGGCGCCGGAGTGGTGACGTACGGCGAGGCGTTCACCGTCCAGCCGTTCACCAACATGATGAACGTCGTCGACCTGACCGGCGCGCAGCTCGTCACCGCGCTCCAGCAGCAGGTCAGCGGCTCCAACGCGGCCTCGCCGAAGATCCTCCAGGTCTCGAAGGGCCTCACCTACACGCTCGACCTCACGAAGTCGGGCGCCGACCGCGTGGTCGCCTCCTCGATCCTGCTGAACGGTGAGGCGATCGACCCGGCGAAGACGTACCGCGTCGCGATGAACGAGTTCCTCGCGGGCGGCGGCGACGGCTTCGCGGCCCTCGGCCAGGGCACGAACAAGCTGGTCGGCCCGTCCGACCTGGACCTGTTCAACGCCTACCTGGCGGCGCACTCCACGGCCTCCGCGCCGCTGGCCCCGCCGGCCACGGACCGGATCACGGTCATCCAGTAGTCAGCGGCAGCAGTGCACGGGAGCGGGGCGGCGGGCCGGAAG
>NZ_JBHTRI010000048.1:0-47714 GCF_042796085.1 Streptomyces sp. NPDC056452 | reverse complement strand
CGGGTCGCGCACCAGGAGCCGATCGCGGGGAACTCGGCACCGCCCCCCCCCCCGCGACGAAGCGTCGCGGGGCGGAGGCAGTTGCCGAGTTCCACTCCTCCCGCGGTCAGCGAGGCCACAGCGTGATGCGCTGGACGCTGTGATCCGAGAAGCCCTTCGAGTCGAGCAGGTCGTAGCGTGAAACGGCGACATTCGAGGTCGTGAAGAGCCAGTCGAGCCGCCAGACGCGCTTCCCGGACGGCCAGGATGCGGGGTAGAGCGACGGGAGTGCGTGCGACTGGTCGACCAGCCGGTCGGGGATCATCGACTTGATTCCCATCGCGGCGGATGTGTTCAGATCGCCGCCCAGAACAATGCGGTGGGGATTGTCCGCGACATCCTTACGAATGGCCTCATAACTGGCCCGACGCATTTCGAAGTTGAGCCGGTCGACCTCGAACATGCTTCCCTCGGGGCCGTTCTGAAGACGCATCAGCCGCTGAGGTGGCTGGAACAGATGGGAGTTGTAGAAGGACACGGTTTTTCCGTTCACTCGAATGTCCGTCACTTGTGTCTGCGACGAATAGAAGAGCGGACGGTCCCGCAGTGCGTCCGGAACGGGCTTGAGGTCGTCGGGCAGCCATGTGGTCGTGTCCAGCCAGCGGTGCCCGACGACCGGCAGTCGGGACAGGGTGACGTTGCGGCCCTCGATCACGACCTCGTAGCCGGGGAACTCCTTGCGCAGCCGGGCCGTCTGGTCGATGCCGCGAGCCTGGGCCCAGTGCGTCTTGGTCATGTCGACGTGCGCGTACTCCTGGAGCAGGTACACATCGGCATCGAGGCCGCGGAGGAACGCGTAGAAGCCGTCGGTGGTGTGCGGGCCTCCGGGCTGGAGGTCCTGGTCCCAGTACTGGGTGTTCCAGGTGACGAGCTTGATCGCGTCGGAGGGCGCCGACGGGGGCGTGTACCACAGGGTGCTGAAGTTCAGCCCGGAACAGCTCAGGCCGAGCACGAGCGCGAGCACCGGCGCGGCGGTGAGGCGCCACCGCACGGGCCGTGCCAGCTGCGCCACGGCGATCAGCGCCAGCGGGACGAGAGCGAAGGCCAGCGGCGGGATGACGTCGAAGGGGCCCCACCAGTAGAACCGGTTGCTGAGGATCCGGTGCAGCACGACGAAGGCCAGCCACGCGGTGCAGGCAAGGACGGCCAGGCGTACGCGCCAGGGCCGACGCCTGCGGCCCGCCTGCGCCGCCCCGTCCGACCGCGTCGCGTGCTCCGCCCGCTCTTCTTCGGTGATGGATGGTTCGACGCTCGCAGTCTCGCTCACGGACTCACACTTCTCCCCGGTCGCTGGTCGTATCAGCCTGCAGATCCTCGCACCGTGACCTTGCCCCGACCTTGGGGCGACCGCCAAGACCGGTGCAATCAACGGTCGGTAAGGTCCGACTCCTGGCCTGGCGAGAATGAGCCAGTGCGGTCCGGAACCTGTCGCGCCAGGTCAATGCCCCGGTAGATCGCACGTTGTTCCTCGACGGGCCCTGCGAGTGCGGTACGTGCTTGATGAAAGGGACGTGAAATGAACATTGTCGTCACTGGCGCGGCCGGAATGCTCGGCACTGCCCTCCTGGCCCGGCCCTGGCCCGGCATCGAATGGACGGGCGTCGATATCCGCCCCCTCGCACCCGGTGCCGGTGACCGTGCCGCATACGTCCGGGCCGATGTCCGCGACACGGCGGCGCTGATCAACGCCTTCCGCGGCGCCGACGTGGTCATCCACTCGGCCGCTGCCCTGCCGAGCCACCGCGCCGCCGACATCCGGTCGGTCGACGTGGACGGCACCGCTTCGGTCGTGGAGGCCGCCCGACACGTCGGCGTGCAGCGACTTGTGCACATCTCGTCGACCGCCGTCTACGGCCTGCCCCGCCACTGCCCGACCCCCGAGGACTACCCGTGTGAGCCGGTGGACGCGTATTCCTCCGCCAAACTCGCCGCCGAACTGGTCGTGCTGCGCGCGCGGGAGCAGGGCCTCTGCGCGCCGATCCTGCGGCCCAAGACGTTCCTCGGGCCGGAGCGGCTGGGACTCTTCGCGATGTTGTTCGAATGGGCCGATGAGGGGCGCAACTTCCCCCTGATGGGTGGTGGCCACGCCGCCGCCCAGATGCTGGACGTCGACGACCTCTGCGAGGCGATCCGGCGCGTATGCGAGGGACCGGACAGTGCTGTGAACGACACCTTCAACATCGGTGCCACCGAGTTCACTTCGCTCCGCGACGACTTCCAGGCGGTGCTCGACGCCGCAGGCCACGGGCGGCGGGTCGTCACGGTCCCGGTCGGGCCGGCAGTCGTGGTGCTGCGAGCCCTCGCGGCCCTGCGTCTCTCGCCGGTGTACGGGCGTCTGGTGCACAAGCTGACCCGTGACTCCTACGTGTCGACGGACAAGGCACGTGAGCAGCTGGGCTTCACCCCCCGCGTCAGCAACAGGCAGGCGCTGCTCAGGACGTACGAGTGGTGGCGGAGCGCGGGCCGCGCGCGGCGGAGCCCCAGCGGCAGGACGCACCGTGACCCGTGGCGGCAGGGGGCCCTGCAGCTCGCCAAAGCATTGTTCTGACCGACCGTCACACCAGGGGAGACGTTCATGGATCACTACGTAGGTCCGGACAGGCTTGCGCTCGACGTTGTGGAAGGACCCATCGCCGCCCGGCGGGTGAGGACCTCTGGGGCCTATGTGGCGCTCTTACGGCCCCGTCACTGGATCAAGTGCTCCCTGGTGCTGGTGGCACCGATAACAGCCCCGCCGGAGGTGATCCCGCACCTCGGCGGGATCGTCCTGACCCTGCTGGCCTTCCTTTCCGCCTCCTCCACCGTGTACGTCCTGAACGACCTCCGCGACTGTGCGGCCGACCGGCTGCATCCGGTCAAGAGGCTGAGGCCGCTCGCGAGTGGCGACGTGAGTTTCCGGGGTGCCGTGGCCGTGCTGGTCGCGCTGCTGCTCGTCACGGTCGGACTGCTCGTCGCGGTACCGCCCCTGGCGGCGCTGATACTCGGGGGCTATGTCCTCATGAACATCTGGTACACCCTGGCCCTCAAGCACCAGCCGCTCGTCGACGTCTCCGTGGTCGCCGCCGGTTTCGTCCTGAGGGTCCTCGCCGGAGCGGTTGCCGCCGGTCTGGACGTCCAGCCGCTTCTGCTCATCTGCGTCTACTGCGCGTCCGTGGCCCTGTCGTTGGGCAAACGCCGACACGAACTGGCCGGCCTGGCGTTGGCCGGGGAGAGGCACAGACCGGCGCTGTCGGCGTACTCGGTGCCGTTCCTGGACCACGTGGTCGTCCTGAACCTCGTCGCGGCCCTGATGTGTTACTTGGCCACGATGTGGCAGCTGAAGCCGCCGTACGGGAAGGTGGGAGCCGCGCTCACCTTCCCGTTCGCGGCGTTCCACGTCACCCGCTACCTGCAGATGCTCATCGTGGAGCGCTCCGGCGGGGACCCGGTCGACGACCTCATGCGCGACCGGCAGATGCGGCTCAACCTCGGCCTGTGGACCGCGGTCCTGGCCTCGACCTTCCTGGCGAGCTTCCTGTGACCTATGACGTCTGCATCGCGGTCAACTACTACGCGCCCTACGTGAGCGGTCTGACCGAGACCGCCCGGATCGTCGCCGAGGGGCTCGCAGCCCGCGGCTGGAAGGTCGCCGTCGTCGCCACCCGCCACGATCCGCAGCTGCCGCTGCGCGAGAGCCTGAACGGCGTGGACGTCCATCGGTGCCCGGTCATCGCCTCGATCGGCCGAGGCCTGGTCAGCCCCTCGTTCGCCCGTACGGTACGGCGGCTGAGCAGGCGGTCGCGCGTGCTGCACCTGCACCTGCCGATGCTCGAGGCCGGGCTCATCACGGGGCCGCGGCTGAAGATCCCCGTCGTCTCGACCTATCACATCGACCTCTGGCTCCCGCCCGGCGCGGTGGCCCGGGCCGCGACAGCGGCGGTCAGTGTCTCGTCGGCCGTCACGGTGCGCCGGTCGGCGGCGGTCGTGGTCAACAGCGACGACCAGGCCGAGCACTCCCGGATGTGGCCGAGGCTCCGCAACGCACGACGATTCGCGATTGCGGCCCCCTGCCTGGACCGGAGAGGCGGGTCGGCCGTGTACCGGCAGACGCCCGGGCCGCACATCGGCTTCCTCGGGCGCATCGTGCCCGACAAGGGACTGCCCTACCTCCTTTCCGCGTTCAGCGGGATCGATGACCCCGACGCCCGGCTGCTCGTGGGCGGCGACTACGTGAACGTGGCGGGAGGCAGCGTCATCGAAGAGATCCGGGAGGCCGCCCGGAAGGACCCGCGCATCAGCATCCTGGGCCTGCTGCGGGGACAGGAGATCGCTGACTTCTACGCGTCGATCGACGTCTTCGCGCTGCCTTCGATCGCGGAGTCGTTCGGGATCGCCCAGGCCGAGGCGATGATGTGCGGCGTGCCCTCGGTCACGACCGATCTGCCGGGCGGGCGCTACCCCGTGGTGGCCACCGGCATGGGGGCTGTCGTCCCGCCGCGGGATCCCGTGGCGCTGCGCGAGGCCCTCCTGGAGACACTCGGCTGGGATGCGGCCGTGCGCAAGGACGGGGCCGAACGCGCCAGGAACCTGTTCGGCCTCGAAAGCTGCCTCGACCGGTACGCCGCCGTTCTGAAGGAAGTGCAGGCATGAGCGCATCATCCGCACAGGGCTCCCGGATCACGAAGGCGGTCATCCCGGCGGCCGGTCTCGGCACCCGCTTCCTGCCCGCCACCAAGGCCACCCCCAAGGAGATGCTGCCGGTCGTCGACAAGCCGGCGATCCAGTACGTCATAGAGGAGGCCGTCACCGCCGGCCTCTCGGACATCCTCATGATCACCGGACGGAACAAGCGTCCACTCGAAGACCACTTCGACCGCAACTACGAGCTGGAGGAGACCCTGCGCCGCAAGGGCGACGACGCCAGGCTCGACCAGGTGCAGGCCTCGAGCGAGCTGGCCAACATCCACTACGTCCGGCAGGGCGACCCGAAGGGACTGGGCCACGCGGTGCTGTGCGCCGAGGAGCACGTGGGGGAGCAGCCCTTCGCGGTGCTCCTGGGCGACGACATGACGGACCCGCGCGACCCGTTGCTCACCCGCATGATCGAGGTGCAGCAGCGTCACGGCGGCAGTGTCGTCGCGCTGATGGAGGTCGCCCGTTCCCAGCTCCACCTCTACGGCTGCGTCGCTGCCGCCCCGAACGGGGACGCCGATGTCGTCGCCGTCAGCGGCCTGGTGGAGAAACCGAGGCCGGCGGACGCCCCCAGCAACCTCGCGATCATCGGCCGCTACGTGCTGGACCCGCGGATCTTCGAGGTGCTGCGCAAGACCGGTCCGGGCCGCGGCGGCGAGATCCAGCTCACCGACGCCCTGCAGGCACTGGCCGCCGACCCGTCCCTGGGCGGTCCCGTACACGGTGTCGTCTTCCGCGGCCGCCGCTACGACACCGGGGACCGCGCCGACTATCTGCGTGCCATCGTCCGCCTGGCGTGCGAGCGCGAAGATCTGGGACCGGACTTCAGGACCTGGCTGCGCAGCTACGTTCAGCAGGAGATGCCCCAAGGGGTGTGACGGCGCGAGCGGAAGGTGCCCGGCCGACCTGCCCGGGGGGCGCGGTGACGACGTCGTTGTCGTTCCGCTGTCCCGGGCCGCCGTCGTGACCATCCGGTCCCGGCGAGGCCCTGCTCCCGCTGTTCAGCACTCCTGGGCGAACAACCGCAGGAGATCGTTCATCTGGTAGCGCCCCGGTGAGACGGACTCCAGGAGCTGGGCGTCGACGAGCCGCTCCAGGCACAGTTCCGCGCGCGCATTGGACTGGGAGAGCAGCCGCGCGGCGTCCGAGAGGCTGACCACGGGCTGGCTGCACCCGCTGAGCAGCTTGAAGGCCTCCGCGGCCGCCCGCATGGCCGGATCGGCATTGCCGGAGAGCCGCCGGTAGGAGCCGGACAAGCTGGCTCGTACCCCGATGCCTTCGATCTCGAGGTTGTCGAGCCGCCGGGCCTCGTCGGCGAGGCGGGCGTGCAGCTCGGCCAGGGGCCAGCTCGGCCGGGACACGAGGCGGGCCGCCGCGGTGGTCACGGCGAGCGGCAGGCACTGGCACAGCTTCACGATCGCTTCGGCCGCTGCGGGTTCGGCGGCCACCCGGTCCGCACCCGTCAGCCGGCCGAGAAGAGCGACGGCCTCGTGCACCGGCAGCGGCCGGACAGGCAGCTGGCCGGCTCCGCCCAAGGCGGACAGCGGCTGCCTGCTCGTCACGATCACGCCGAAGCCGCCCCCGTTCAGCAGCAACGGCTTTATCTGGTCCGAGTCGGAGGCGTTGTCGAGCACGAGGAGCATCCTCCGGCCCGCCACCAGGGAACGCAGGAGAGCGGCGGCCTCATCGGCCTGCACGGCCGGCGGCGGCGGTTCCGTACCGAGCGTGCGGAACAGGCGGGCCAAGGCCTCCGACGGGCTGAGCGGTGGCGCCCCCGTGTCGCTCCCGCTGAGCTCCACGTACATCTGGCCCTCGGGATAGCGGTGGGCGAGCTGATGCGCGGCGTGGACGGCGAGGGCCGACTTGCCGACACCGGCGGCTCCGTGGATGCTCACCAGCGGTGTCGCAGCCTGCGGCCGTGGTGTGGCGAGCGCGTCCTGGATCCAGGTCAGTTCCTCGGTCCGGCCCACGAAGTGGGCGACGTCCATGGGGAGTTGGCGGGGGAGCGGCGCGGAGCCGATGGTGGTGCCCTGGTGGGGGGTCTGGAGCTCGCCGCGTAAGACGGCCATGTGCAGGTCACGCAGCTGCGGGCCGGGCTCGTGCCCCAGTTGCTCGGCGATCTGCTCACGCACGGCGGCGTAGTGCTGCAGAGCCTCCGAGGTACGGCCGAGCGCGCACAGCGCGCGCATGTACAGGTCCTCCAGCGGCTCGGCGAGCGGATACGAATCCAGGACCTTGGCCAGCCGGTCGGCGACCGCCTGGGCGTTACCCAACCGCAGCTCATCAGCGGCCCAGGCACTCGCGATGCCTATGAACTGCGATTCCGCGTTCCGGCGTATCGTGCTGGCCCAGTACCCCATCAGATTCACCAGCGGCCGACCGCGCCAGAGGCCCATCGCCTCGCGCAGCGCGAGTACGCGCTGTTCCCCGTGTGCGGCGCGAGCGTCCTCCGCGAGGGAGCCGATGTGGTGCAGGTCGACGTCCCGGTGGTCGATCTGCAGAACGTATCCCTGCGCCCCCTTGACGAGGGGCACCGGCTTCGCGGCGGACTCCTCGGCCCGTGCGGCCCTGGTCAGGAAATGCCGCAGCCGGGCTATATGGGCATACAGGGCGCTGCGTGGCGCGTCGGGTGTGTCCTGCCCCCAGACTCGTTCGATCAGGGCGTCGATGGGAACCGGGCTGCCGGCATCCACCGCCAACGCCGCCAGCACCAGGCGTCTTTGGCGCGGCCCCACATCCAGGGACCGACCGGCCACTTCCACATCCATCGGACCCAGCAGTTTGATTCTCATTGTCCCCCGTCTTTCGGCGAGATCGCGCTGGGAGCGCTCCCAAGGCGATGCGTACGCCATGCCAGAAATGGTACGAAAGGTCAGAGTCATGTGGCCGCTAGGCCATTACGGTATCGCCGCCGGAAACGCGGGTCGACGAGGTAGCGCAGCGCCCCGGTCAGGCCGCCCGCCGAAACAGCGAGTCCGTAGAGGTAGTTCAGTGCCGTCGTCACCAGGACCATGCGCCAGCCGGCGGCGCGCCGGACGTAGCCGAGCAGCGGGAGGTTCGCCCAGAGGAACCAGGCAAGACCTGCCGCAGGAAGCACCGCGAGCGCGGGTGCGAGGAGCGGCAGGGGCGCTGTCGCCGCGGTGAGGGTGATCGCGAAGATCTCCGGCGGCCGGTGCAGCGCCTCCCGCTCGGGCTTGAGGTCACGCTGCAGGAAGATCAGGGGCACCAGCGACACGGCCCGGCCGAAGCGCTTGCGCAGCACCGACGACATCCGGTCCTCGTCGTCGTGGTAGCCGACGACGTCGAGCGCACGGACCACCGGGAAGCGCCCGGAGATCCGCAGGCCGTACTCGTGGTCCTCGTTGGCCCACTGCCCGGTGAGCCGCTCGTCGAAGCCGCCGAGCTCGTCGACGACCCAGCGGCGGATCGCCCCGACCGCGAAGTGCCCGGTGAGCACGGGGCGGGGCTGGATCTGCCGGAAGTGGCCGTGCAGCACCTGGACCTGTTCCACGACGCTGTCGTCCACGAGCGGCCGGTCGCCGTAGATGCCCCAGGCCGCGGCGCACTCAGGGCTCTCCTCGAGGGTCCGGACGGCGTTCGCCACGGCGCTGGGAGCGAGCGCGACATCGGAGTCGAGGAAGAACAGGACATCGCCGTGGCCGGCGGCGATGCCGCGGTTCCGCGCGATTCCCGCCCCGGAGTTCTCCGTGAGTCGGACAACGGTGCACTCGTACGCGTCGGCGATCGACGCCGTCTCGTCGGAACTGGAGTCGTCCACGACGATCAGTTCAATGGGTGAGTACGTCTGTGCCAGCACTGACTCCAGGCACAGCGCGACGGTCTTCGTGCTGTTGTAGCAGGGCACGATCACTGACACGAGTACGTGTCCGGATCCAGTCACGTCAGCTCCACGGAAATGAGGTCAATGCCCCTGACTTCAGGGCAATGTGATGGAATGGGGATCAGTACAACACCGTCTGACGAGTAAGCCACAGTGCTGTCGTACCTGCGACTCGTTTTCATCGCCGGGCTCTCCTCCTTGTCGTTCATCCGTGAGCCGGACATTCATCAAGGTAGTCGGTCGCTCAGCCGCGCTGACGTGAGTTCTTGAAAACGTTCGAGGCGGCCGCCGGGCGTTGCCCCGCTATGTGGACACCTGCGAACTATGCAACCGAGTTCAGACTCACCGATTTTTGGCCGATCGTATACTCGACAGGGCTGCTGCGGCCGTGCGGAATGGCGGCCTCAATTGTTGTGCCGGGCAGGCCGGGAGAACGCCGCCGCACGCCCATCGGAATTCGCCGGACACCTTTGGGCGCAACTCGGCCACGAGCAAACACCGGGCGGTGACGCCGTATCCGTGCCGGTGCTCCGTCCGGTGGACACGTTCGTCCTCGCGCCGGATGCGGAAGGCCGCCGCTGTCGTCGCGGGGGCGTGTCGCACGCCCGAGGGGCGGCCTCTTGGAGACCGCCCCTGACGACACCGGTACCGGCTGCACCCGTCATCGAACCCGGAGCGGTACGCATGCCGCCGCGCCCGGAAACGCCAAGATCCCCGACAGGGCCGAGCTCAGGAAGGGCTCCCCCCGGCGGCGAAAGCGTCCACCCCGGTCAGCTCGGCCGACAAGGCCCAGAGCCGGGCGGCCTGTTCCCGGTCCGCGGGCTCGTCGAACCGGCGGTCCACCGCACCGTGGTGACAGTAGGAGCCGCCCGCGCCGGCGAGCTCGGGCGAGGTCGCCGCCCACACCTGGGTGGCGGCACCCTGTTCGGGCGACCGGAACTCGGGCAGCAGCGGAGTCCCGGCGTCGTCGATCCAGCCCGCGGCAATCATCTCCTCGGTGGTGAGGTGCCGTTGCAGCGGCGTGAGGATGTAGCCGGGGTTCACGGAGTACGCCTGCACGCCCGCCGAACGGCCCAGGAGGTCGAGCTGGGCCGCGAACAGCGCATTGGCGAGCTTCGACTGCGCGTAGGCCGCCCACTTGTCGTAGCCCTGCCCGAAGTGCACGTCGTCCCACTGGATGGTTCCCGTCGGGCTCACGCCCGACGAGACGGCAACCACGCGCCCACCCCGGACGATTGCCGGAAGGAGCCGGTTGACGAGCGCGTAGTGGCCCAGGTGGTTGACCGCGAAGTGCGCCTCCCAGCCCGGCCCGACACGGGTCTCCGGAAGAGCCATGACACCGGCACCGTTGATCACGATGTCAATGTTCCGGCCCGAAACGAGGAAGCGGTCCGCGAAGTCGGCCACGCTCTTCAGGTCGGCGAGATCCAGTTCGTCGACTTCGACGTCGAGGCCGTCGAGTGCTTTCTGCGCGACTTCCGGGCGGCGGGCCGGAACAATGACATGGGCGCCGGCATTCACCAGTGCCCGCGTCGTTGCCAGACCCAGACCGGAGTAACCTCCGGTAACTATGGCCAGCTTCCCGTGCAGGTCGATATCGACCAGTGCGTCCGCGGCGGAACTGTCGATGGTAAGTGTCATGCGTGCCTCAGCTTTGCGGGATGGTCAGGCAGGGGTATTCACGCCGTAGAGCCGACGTACCGAACGGGGAAACAGCAGACCTTGCAGGATTCCGATCCCTGCGGCGAGTGCGGACGTCAGCGTCACCAAGAGGTGGAGCACCGTGAATTGGAAGCCGAACAGGACTCCATGGTGCCGATACGCGTACGCGTATGTCCGCCAGTCGAGCAATATGCCCACGGAAAGAGTGGCTGCCGTCGCGAGCAGGGCCAGCGGGCCGAACAGCGGAACGCCGAGGAGGCTGAGGGCCGCAGTCAGGACGAAACCGCTGCCGAGCGCGCGGTAGCTCGTGCCGGCACCGCCGGGCAGGGACCGCAGGCGTACCCAGTTGGGGGCGCCGATCCGCGTGCGCTGGAACACCTTCGTCAGCATGACGCGCAGTGTGCCGTCGTGGTCGTGGCGGCCACGGACGGACGAGGTCGCCCACACGGAATAGCGCTCGTTGAGGCGGAAGCCGTAGTCCTGCTCCTCGGTCCAGCGCAACTGGTCGTTGAACGGGCCGATTTCACGGAAGACGGCAGTCCGGATCGCGAAGAGGGCCGAGTGCAGGCCCGGGATCAGACCGTCCACCTCGTTGAACCAGACGTACTGCTGGATCGCCCGGTACTTCTTGACAACGCTGTCCGGAAACAGGGACTCGGCCTGGTACATACCGCAGACCGCACCGAGGTTGTCATCCGCGAGGAGGACCTCCACCGCTTTGGCCACCGCGTCCGGTGCCAGGGCGACGTCGGAGTCGACGAAGAAGAGCACCTCGCCGCGGGCGGATTCCGCCCCGAGGTTGCGAACCGTGGAGACACCGCGGTTGACCGGACTCTCCAGCACCGTAACGCCCAGCCGGCGTGCGATGGCGACGGAGTCGTCGGTGCTGCAGTCGTCCGCCACGATGACCTCGATCGCGGGGTACGTCTGGCCCTGCGCCGCCTCGATGCACGCCGCGAGCGTCCGGGCGTAGTTGTAATTCGGGATTATCACCGAAACGAGCGGTGCCTCAGTCATTGCTCCTCCGAATTCGTCTTCTCAGTCGTCAACAACTGGCGATGCAACGGTGGCGACCCTAGCTGTCCGGAGCTTGGCCGGATCTTGGCCCGGCTTCGCGCTGCCCGAACCGGCGAAGCGGGGGAGCCCGCGCGCCGCCGGAGCACCTCGGTCACCGCCAACCCCAGTGCGCCCGTGATGAGTTCGCTCACGGCCACGACCAGTCGGCTGATGACCGCCACCACGCCCGCCGCCGGCAGCGGAAGGACCGCGCCGAGTGCGCTCAGCAGGATCACCTCGCGGACGCCCAGACCATCGGGCGTGAAGACCGCGAAGACACCGGCGGCCGCACCGAGGGCGAACGCACCGACGCACAAGGGCAGTGAGCGGGCGGGTGGGGCCCCCAGCGCGATCGCCAGGCACCACAGCTGAATTCCGCCGAACAGCCAGGAAAACATCTGGATCACCACGTTGCGGCGGATGACCCGTCCCGGCAGTGTGATCGCAGGTGGGGGGCGCCGGCGCAGCCTGGCCACCAAGGTGGCGGCCTCGTTGACGAGTTGAGGCCGTAGCAGGATCACCACCAGGGGCACTGCCGACGCGGCCGCCAGCCAGGCCTCCGATCCGCCGAGCACCTGGGGCCCTGCCACCAGCCCGGCCGAGGCCGCGGTCAGGAGTCCGATCACCAGCGTCAGCAGCCACGCCGTGGCCGTCCGGGCAGCCGGTATTCCCATCGCCCGGCCCATCTTCACGCTGAGCACGAACCCGAAGACCTTGCCGGGCATGTACTTGGCGAATTGGCCGACGAAGAAGATGCGGGCCGCACCCACCGCTGTGAGCCCACTGCCCTCGGCCGCGGGCGCGACATCCGCGTTGACGGCCGACAGCATCGACCACCAGGCAAGCAGGGCCGCCAGCACCGCGACAGCGTTCGCGAGCATCGCCAGCCCGACCAGAAGCGCGAAGGATCCCGGCGGCCGGCTGCGCATCTCCGTGGCGAGGACGGACCAGTCCTGGCCACGTACGAACATCGTCACCGCTACGGCCATGCCCACGAGCAGCACGGCCGTGAACGCTCGCTGGAGGAGTCTGGCCGGACGGGAGCTGCGAACCCCGAGTTCCTGGGTGTCCGCCATGTCTCACCGACCCGCATAGTTCGGCTGGATCATGGAACCGACCGTAAGGGAACGGTTCTTGGCAAGTCCTTGGCCCGTCCCTGACGAGTGCTTCCTGGTCCGCGCTGCCGCCGGGCATCCGACTTCCCCCGCTTCGGTCCCGCTTCGACGTCGGTCGGTTCGTCAGTGTGATGACTGTTCTGCCATGTGATTCAAGAAGTGAACGAGCCGGGATGTCAAGACCCTGGTATGGACCAGTAATGAACCAGCAGGTGAAGGGAGTTGACGCCGCGTCCGGCATCGAACGGCCTGAATTCACCTTTCGTACGCGCACTCTTGACGCGCTCAGGGAACAGGCCTAACTTCACGGCCTAAAGTAAGCCCCCCACCGCGCAGGAGACACGTATGAGAACTCGGTCCAGACCTCGAGCCACCCCGCTGCTGGCCCTGGGCGGCCTCCTCGCCACGCTGGTCACCACCGCCGTCTCGGCGCCCACCGCGCAGGCCGCCGCCCTGCCCGACGGATGGGCCACCGTCACCGCGAAGCACAGCGGGAAGTGCGCGGACGCCGCCGCGGCGGGCACCGCCGACGGCACCGCGGTGCAGCAGTACGCGTGCAACGGCAGCACCGCACAGCAGTGGCAGTTCCAGGCGACGAGCGACGGCTACGTCCGCGTGAACAACCGCAACGACGCGTCCAAGAGCTGGGACGTCACCGATGTGTCCACGGCGGACGCGGCGCCGGTGCAGCTGTGGTCGTACTCGGGTGGCGCCAACCAGCAGTGGCTGCCCGTCGAGGAGGCGGGCGGTACCTACCACTTCGTGAACCGCAACAGCGGCAAGTGCCTCGATGTCCCCTCGGCCTCGACCGCCGACAGCATCCGCCTGCAGCAGTACACCTGCAACGGTTCGGCCGCCCAGTCCTTCGGCGTCGACTCCACCGACGTACCGCCGCCCGCAGGCACCCCCGACCTCGGCCCGAACGTCACGGTCTTCGACCCGTCGATGACCAAGTCGGTCGTCCAGGCCAAGCTCAACCAGGTCTTCAGCCAGCAGGAGGAGAACCAGTTCGGCCCGCAGCGCCAGGCCCTGCTGTTCAAGCCGGGCAGCTACGACGTGGACGCCAACGTCGGCTTCTACACCCAGGTCGCGGGCCTGGGCCTGTCGCCCGACGACGTCACGATCAACGGCGCCGTGCACGCCGAGGCCGACTGGTTCCAGGGCAACGCCACCCAGAACTTCTGGCGGTCCGCCGAGAACCTCTCCGTCAACCCGACCGGCGGCACCGACCGGTGGGCCGTCTCCCAGGCCGCTCCGTACCGCCGCATGCATGTGCGCGGCAACCTGCAGCTCGACGACGGCGGCTGGTCCAGCGGCGGCTTCATGGCCGACTCGAAGGTCGACGGCCAGGTGCGGTCCGGCTCCCAGCAGCAGTGGCTCTCACGCAACAGCCAGTGGGGAAGCTGGACAGGATCCAACTGGAACATGGTCTTCGTCGGCGATGTCAACGCCCCGGCGAACTCCTTCCCCAACCCGCCGTACACCACGGTCGCGCAGAGCCCTGTGACCCGTGAGAAGCCCTTCCTGTACGTGGACGGGGCCGGCGCCTACAAGGTGTTCGTGCCCGCTCTCCGTACCAACTCCCAGGGCACGACCTGGGCATCGGGCACCCCCGCCGGGCAGTCGCTCCCGCTGGACCAGTTCTTCGTGGTCAAGCCCGGCGCCACCGCGTCCGCCATCAACGCCGCACTCGCGGCCGGGAAGGACCTGCTGTTCACCCCGGGTGTCTACCACCTCAACCAGACCCTCAACGTGAACCGCGCGAACACCGTCGTCCTCGGACTCGGCCTCGCCACGGTGATCCCCGACAACGGAATCACCGCGATGAACGTCGCCGACGTCGACGGCGTCAAGATCGCCGGACTGCTGATCGACGCGGGAACCACCAACTCCCAGACGCTGATGCAGGTCGGCCAGCCCGGCGCCACCGCCCGGCACACCGGCAACCCCATCTCGCTCCACGACGTCTTCTTCCGCATCGGGGGCGCGGCGGTGGGCAAGGCGACCCAGAGCCTCGTCGTCAACAGCTCGGACGTCATCGGCGACCACATGTGGCTGTGGCGGGGCGACCACGGCAGCGGCATCGGCTGGAACAGCAACACGGCCGACACCGGGCTCGTCGTCAACGGCACCGACGTGACGATGTACGGCCTGTTCGTCGAGCACTACCAGAAGCACCAGGTCATCTGGAACGGCAACGGCGGGCGCACCTACTTCTTCCAGAACGAGATGCCGTACGACCCGCCCAACCAGGCCGCCTGGATGAACGGTTCAACCCGGGGCTACGACGCCTACAAGGTGTCGCCGTCCGTCACGACCCACCAGGCCTGGGGGCTGGGGAGCTACTGCTACTTCAACGTGAACCCCTCGGTGGTGGCCGAACGGGCCTTCGAGGCGCCCAACAACTCGGGCGTCCGCTTCCGCAACATGGTGACGGTCTCCCTCGGCGGCACGGGGACCATCAACCACGTCATCAACACCACGGGAGGACCGTCCAACTCCGGGAGCAACGTGGCCAACCTGGTCGCCTACCCGTAGGAACGGTGTTCCTCAGACGGGTGCTGGTGTCCTGCCCAGCAGGGCGCTGACGTCCACCGTGTCGTCCGCCGGCGGCGTGGCCGTGGGCACCGGCTTGTCGAAGCCGGAGAAGTCCACGGCCGCGTCCGCCCCGTTGCCCCGCAGGGTGATCCGCACCGGGTAGGGCTTGCCCTCGGAAGCCACGTACAACGTCAGCTCCTGGTCGTCCCCGGTCCTGGTGACGGGGACGGCCCGTACCCCGTCGACCGTCGTGCCGGTGCCCTTGGTGAGCGTCCCCCCGGGGGCGTCGGCGTTGTCGGAGAGCAGCTCGCGGAACGTGTCGAGATCGCACACCTGCACCAGGGGCCGCAGCCTGGAGTCCGAGGCCTCGCCCTTCATGTACCGTCCGGCCAGAATCGCTTCGAAGGTCGTGCCTCCGACCGGGACCTGGTTCTTCCAGAAGTTCGAATCCGGCTTCAGCCAGACCACGTCGCCACGCTTGACGATCTCGACCGAGCCCTCGTCCTTGCCCAGGTCGATACCGCCCACGCAGTTGCCGTTCCGGTCCAGCGTGAGGTCGACCGTCATGGGGGAGCGCCCCTCGCCCAGGTCGCCCTCCGAGTGCAGGTGCAGCGACCGGGCGTCGAGCAGTGCGTCGCGGGAGCGGTCGGCGATCTCCCGGGCGGGGAGCGACTCGATGTCGTCGTCCGCGTGGGCCACCGTGCCACTCGTCACGGTGAGTACGACCACCGCCGCGCAGGCGGCCGCACGGGCGGTGATGCGCTGTCCGGTCACGGCGCCTCCTCGGAAACAGCCCTGTCCGGGCCTCTTTCGAGCGTGCGTTCCCCCGAAGCGAGCGTACGCCCGAGACCCTTCGCCCGCGCGGCGGAAGGATGTACGGAGTGTGAGGTTCGGCGCTGTTTTCGGTTACGGAACGTGGGGGAGAGCTGCCGTGAAGAGCAAGGGATCAAAGGGGAGACATGAAGAAGCCGTCCAAGGGGAACACCGTCCGCGCCCTGCTGCGCGGTGCGGCCGTGACGGGCCTGACCGTGGCGCTGGCCGTGCCGGTGACCGCAGCGGTCGCCGTCGCGCCGGCCGCGGCGCCGCCCGGTCTGTCTTGCGACACCGGGAAGCACGCGATCGACGACTACACGGGGTACGCGCTCTGCCGGAACAACGGATCGGCGCCGCAGACCTTCTGGGTCCATCTGGTCTGCGGCTGGTCCCCGGATGTGGACGGTGAGCACGTCACGCTGAACCCGGGCCAGTCCGGACAGTCGACCGCCCACTGCGCCGGTCTCGGTTCGGGGATCGGCGAGATCCATGTGAGGCCCTAGGCCTTCGTGCTGTCCGCGCCGCGCGCGGCGCGGACAGTCCTTCCGCCAGGCATGCTTGAGCGGGCCCCGCCCCCTCGTTACTCTCCAGTAGGACCGCTCGGGCGGCCCCGGGGCGGACCTCGGGGACCGTGCTCCGGCGGCAGCGAGGAGGCGGCAGCGATGTCTTCGGCAGACCCCGCGGAGCGGACCGGACCGAGCAGGCCCGACGAACCGGCCGAACCGTCCGGACTCGTCGGCAGCGCACAGGAACTCGCCGAGGGCCGGACGACCTCCCAGGAGCTCGTCGCCGCCGCGCTCGCGCGCATCGAGGCGAGCCGCGACACCCTCAACGCCTTCCGCAACCTGCGGACCGACGCCGCACTCGCCGAGGCCGCCGAGGCCGACCGGCGGCTCGCGGCCGGTGAACGGCTTCCCCTGCTCGGGGTGCCGGTCGCCGTCAAGGACGACACCGATGTCGCCGGTATGCCCACCCACTTCGGCTGCGCGGGCGACCTGCCGCCCGTCACCGCCGACAGCGAGGCGGTCCGCCGGCTGCGCGCGGCCGGAGCCGTCATCGTGGGCAAGACCAACTCCTGCGAGCTCGGCCAGTGGGCCTTCACCGAGGGGCCCGCCTTCGGCGTCACCCGCAACCCGTGGAACACCGCCCACACGCCCGGTGGTTCGTCCGGCGGCTCCGCGGCAGCCGTCGCCGCGGGGCTCGTCCCGGCGGCACTCGGTTCGGACGGCGCAGGCTCCATCCGCATCCCCGCCGCCTGGACCCACCTCGTCGGCATCAAGCCGCAGCGCGGCCGCATCTCCGTCCACCCCAACAGCGACGCCTTCCAGGGCCTCACCGTCAACGGCCCCCTCGCGCGCACGGTCGCCGACGCGGCCCTGCTCCTGGACGCCGCCGCGGGTCCGCACCCCAATGACCCGCACCGGCCGCCCGCCGTCAGCGCGTCCGCAGCCGCCCGCCGCGACCCCGGCACGCTGCGGATCGGCCTCGCCCTGCAGCCCCCGCTCACCCTCACCCGCAACGCACCCCACCCCGAGGTGGTGCGCGCCGTCACCGCACTCGCCGAGGTACTCGCCCGCCTGGGCCACCACGTCGAGGAGGCCCGCCCCCGCTACGGACTCATCGGCCTCTCCTTCGTCCCCCGCGCCACCGCCGGAATCGCCGAACTCGCGGCCCTGCACCCCGACCCCGCGCTCCTGGACCCGCGCACCCGCAGCGCCCTGCGCACCGGCACCCGCCTCGGCGGCCGGGTCGTCCGGGCGGCCCGGGCCCGCGAGGTGCGCCAGCACCGCAGGATCGGAGCCTTCTTCGACACGGGCACGAACAGCGGATACGACGTCCTGCTCACCCCGACCACCGCCGCCCCGCCGCCCCGTGTCGGCACCTTCGACCACCTGAGCGCGTGGCGCACCGACCTGGCGATGACCGCGGCATGCCCCTACGCCTGGCCCTGGAACGTCCTCGGCTGGCCCGGCGTCAACGTCCCGGCGGGCTTCACCCGCGACGGCCTGCCCCTCGGCGCCCAGCTGCTCGGCCCCTCCCGCAGCGAGGAACGGCTCGTCTCGCTCGCCGCCCAGCTGGAAGCCGATCAGCGCTGGTACGAGCACCGGCCGCCCAGGGACGAGCTCGTCAGGCCGCGTTCCTGATCACCGGCCCGGTGCCAGGATCACCGGGACCGTGCCTCGCTGCGGCGACGCTCATGCCCGCTCCCCGGCCGCCGTCCGCAGGGTGGCCCCCACCCGCTCGACGGCGCACATGGCGCCGAAGGCCACCAGATGGACCAGACAGTGATCGGTGAACGGAGGCACACGCCAGGCCGCCACGTCCTCGTCGGTGATCCGGTACGGGGCGCGCGCCGCGAGCAGGGCGAGCCGGGCGCCCGGCCGCGCCGCCCGGTCGGGCAGGGCTGCGGTCAGGGGCAGGGGCGTGACACCGTCCCAGCCGGCCACCGACTCCCGTACGAACGCGGCGTCCTCGTCGCTCAACAGGCCCGCACCCAGCTGCGCGGCCGTGCGCAGCGCGCCGTACGCCGTGCCCACCGGGGTGGCCCCGGCCCACTGCGGCGCTGCGCCGGCCGTGTCGAGCAGCGCGAGACTGTCCCCCGGCCGCAGCTCGCGGCGCACCGTGCGGGCCAGCGAACGGCCCGCCGTGCTCCGCACCAGCCGGTACTTCTCGGCGCCGCCCGGCAGCATCACCTCGGACAGCAACGAGGACACGACGCGGTTGATGAAGTGGAAGGCGAGCGCCGTCCCCACGTACTCGGGTGCCTCCCGCGCCGGGAAGGGCTGCGGCGCACTCATGTCCTTGCCCCAGGCCAGCAGTCGGCGATGTCCCGGCTCGTCCGGCTCATCACCCCGCAGGATCGTCTCGGCCAGCCGGTGATCACCGGTGGCGTGCAGCAGCACGGCGTGCGCGTGCACACAGAACGGGCAGCGGTTGGCGAGCGAGACCCCCGCCGCCACCACCTCCTTCCCGGTACGCGACGCCTGCCCGGCCAGCAGGGACTCCCGCATCAGGGCCCAGGTGGCGGTGAGCAGCGGAGGGGAGGCGGACAGGACGACGAAGGTCGTGGCGTCCTTGATGCCGAAGTCGGTGGCGAGCTGGGCGTAGACGTCGGCCACCACCCCGGTGGCCGACTTCGGAGGTACGGGCGAGGTGTATCGGAAAGGTCCGGTCATGGCGACGATGCTCGTCCCCGCCACCCGCTCCCGTCGTCGTACGGCGGAAGGCAGTCCGGGCTGCGCCGGCCCGACGGGCGGGCGGCCGCACTACTCCCCGGGGAGCAGCCCGGACCCCCTCCCGGAGGACGACGCGCCCCCAGCCGTACGGGAGTTAGGGTGCGGCTCATGCAGGTGCAGGGGGACATCGACCGGCGGGCACTCCTGCTGGACACGGCAGGTGCCGCGGCGATCGGCGCGGCCGTGACCGCCGCTGCCCGGGCGGCGTCCTCGCCGGACGTCCTCGACCTGCTGCTCGTCGCGGCCGGCTCCCTCGCCCTCGCCGCACACCGGCAGGCACCCCGCACGGTGCTCGCCGTGACCACCCTGAGCATGTTCGCGTACGTCGTCCACGCCCACCCGGGCAGCTGGGTGGCTCTGCCCGTCGTGGTCGCCGTCCACGCCGCGGCGCGCAGCGGACACCGGGCGCAGGCGGCCGGGGCCGGGGCCCTGTTCCTCCTCGGCTACTTCGTGGTGCTGCTCGTCGCCGTACCGGGGGTCCAGGACACCGTCGAGCGGACGCTGCTCCTGCTCGGCTGGTTCCTCTGCGCAGGGGTCACCGGCCTCATCGACAAGAACTGGCAGGCCTACCTGCGCCAGACCGAACAGCGCGCACTCGACGCCGAACGGACCCGCGAGGAGACCGCGTTGCGTCGCGCCGGGGAGGAAAGGCTGCGTATCGCCAGGGAGTTGCACGACTCCCTGACCCACTCCATCTCGATCGTCAAGCTCCAGGCGGGCGTCGCCGTCCACCTCGCCCGCAAACGCGGCACCGAGGTGGAGCCCGCCCTGCTCGCCATCCAGGAGGCGAGCGGCGAGGCGATGCGTGAGCTCCGCTCGACGCTGGAGGTGCTGCGCACGGACGTGCTGGACCCCGGCACGGGGCTGGACCGCATCGACGAGCTGGCCGAACGGGCACGGGCCGCGGGCATCGCGCTCGTGGTCACCGTCGACGGTGCCGAACGGCCTCTTCCGGCCGATGTCGGCGGAGCGGCGTACCGCATCGTGCAGGAGGCCCTGACCAATGTGGCCCGGCACGCGGACCGCGCCGAGACCACCGTCCGCCTCCTCTATACGGACTCGGCGCTCGAGCTCCGCGTCGACGACCGGGGACCGTGTCTGCCCGGCGACCGCATCACCCCGGGCACCGGGCTGACCGGCATGCGGGAGCGCGTCGCCGCGCTCGGCGGCACCCTCGAAGCCGCGCCCGGTGCGCACGGAGGCTTCTCGGTACGTGCCGAGCTGCCCCTGGAGCCAGGGATGCCGGCGAAGTCCGAGGTGTGCGGGGGGTCCAGGGGGTCCGCAGGATGATCCGCGTGCTGATCGTCGACGACCAGGCCCTCATGCGCGCGGGATTCCGGGCCCTGCTGGAGGCCGAGGAGGGCATCGAGGTCGTCGGGGAGGCCGCCGACGGACGCCGGGGCGTGGAGCTGGTCCGCCGGTACACCCCGGATGTGGCGCTCATCGACGTACAGATGCCCGTGATGACCGGCATCGAGGCGACCCGCGAGATCGCCGCAGACCCCCTGCTGGCCGATGTGCACGTCGTCATCCTGACGAACTACGGCCTCGACGAGTACGTCTTCGACGCCCTGCGCGCCGGCGCCGCCGGATTCCTGCTCAAGGACACCGAACCGGCCGAGCTCCTGCGGGCCATCGAGGTCGCGGCCCGCGGCGACGCCCTGCTGTCGCCCGCCATCACCCGCCGGCTCATCGGCGCGTTCGTCTCCCGGCCCCCGGACCGTGCCACCGCACCGGGCCTCGAGGCCCTCACCCGCCGCGAGCGCGAGGTCACCGCCCTGGCCGCCCGGGGGCTGACCAACGAGGAGATCGCCGCCCACATGGTGATCAGCCCGTTCACGGCCAAGACCCACATCAGCCGCGCCATGATCAAACTGGGCGCCCGCGACCGGGCGCAGCTGGTCGTCTTCGCGTACGAGTCCGGGCTGGTCGAGGCACGCAGGCTGCCGGGGGTGCAGGGGTCCGCCCCGTCCGGGGCCGGACGCGACTGACCGGTTCCGGCCGAAAACGGGGGCGGGCCCCTGTGGAGAGGGGGGCGGGCACGAGATATCTTGATGTCAAGCAATGTTGCAGACGTGGAGCGGAGCACCCGGTGACTGACTCGACCATCATCTATACGCACACCGACGAGGCCCCTGCCCTGGCGACCTACTCGTTCCTGCCCGTCGTCGAGGCCTACGCCTCGACCGCAGGGGTCACGGTGGAGAGCCGCGACATCTCCCTGGCGGGCCGGATCATCGCCAGCTTCCCGGAGCACCTCGAGGCCGGTCAGCGTATCGATGACGCACTCGCCGAGCTCGGCGAGCTGGCCAAGGCTCCCGGCGCCAACATCATCAAGCTGCCGAACGTCTCGGCGTCGATTCCGCAGCTGAAGGCCGCGATCGCGGAGCTGCAGGGGCAGGGCTACGCACTGCCGGACTACCCGGACGACGCGAAGACCGACGCGGACAAGGACGTCCGCGCGCGCTACGACAAGATCAAGGGCAGCGCGGTCAACCCCGTCCTGCGTGAGGGCAACTCCGACCGCCGGGCCCCCGCCTCGGTCAAGAACTACGCGAAGGCGCACCCGCACCGCATGGGCGCCTGGACGGCCGACTCGAAGACGAACGTCGCCACCATGGGCGTCGACGACTTCCGGTCCACCGAGAAGTCCGCCGTCATCGCCGAGCCCGGCACCCTGCGCATCGAGCTCGTGGGCGACGACGGCACCACCACCGTCCTGCGCGATTCGGTACCCGTCCTGGCGGGCGAGGTCGTCGACGCCGCCGTGATGCGGGTGGCCGCGCTGCGCGAGTTCTTCACCGCGCAGATCGCCAAGGCGAAGGCCGAGGGCGTGCTGTTCTCCGTGCACCTCAAGGCCACGATGATGAAGGTCTCCGACCCGATCATCTTCGGCCACGTGGTGCGCGCGTTCTTCCCGAAGACGTTCGCCGAGTTCGGTGAGTCGCTCGCCGCGGCCGGCCTGACCCCGAACGACGGTCTCGGCGGCATCCTCAAGGGCCTGGAGGCCCTGCCCGAGGGCGCGAAGATCAAGGCGTCCTTCGAGGCCGAGCTCGCCGAGGGCCCCGCCCTGGCGATGGTCGACTCCGACAAGGGCATCACCAACCTGCACGTCCCCAGCGACGTGATCGTCGACGCCTCCATGCCGGCCATGATCCGCACCTCCGGTCACATGTGGGGTCCGGACGGCCAGGAGGCCGACACCCTCGCCGTCCTGCCGGACAGCAGCTACGCGGGCGTCTACCAGGTCGTCATCGACGACTGCCGCGCGAACGGCGCCTACGACCCGGCCACGATGGGCTCGGTGTCCAACGTCGGCCTCATGGCGCAGAAGGCCGAGGAGTACGGCAGCCACGACAAGACCTTCGAGATCCCCACCACGGGTACGGTGCGGGTCCTGGACGCCGCCGGCAACGCGGTGCTCGAGCAGGCCGTCGGCGCCGGTGACATCTTCCGGATGTGCCAGGCCAAGGACCTGCCGATCCAGGACTGGGTCAAGCTCGCCGTCACCCGCGCCCGCGCGACCGGCAACCCGGCCGTGTTCTGGCTCGACGAGGACCGCGCGCACGACGCCAAGCTCATCGAGAAGGTCCGCACGTACCTCGCCGACCACGACACCGACGGTCTCCAGATCGAGATCATGTCGCCGGTGAAGGCCACCGCGTTCTCCCTGGAGCGCATCCGCCGCGGCGAGGACACCGTTTCGGTCACCGGCAACGTACTGCGTGACTACCTGACCGACCTCTTCCCGATCCTCGAGCTGGGCACCAGCGCGAAGATGCTCTCCGTCGTTCCGCTCATGAACGGCGGCGGACTGTTCGAGACGGGCGCCGGCGGCTCCGCGCCGAAGCACGTCCAGCAGCTCGTCAAGGAGAACTACCTGCGCTGGGACAGCCTGGGTGAGTTCCTCGCCCTCGCGGTCAGCTTCGAGCACCTCGCGCAGACCACGGACAACGCCCGCGCCCAGGTCCTCGCGGACACGCTGGACCGTGCGACGGCCACGTTCCTCAACGAGGACAAGTCGCCCAGCCGCAGGCTCGGCGGCATCGACAACCGCGGCAGCCACTTCTACCTGGCGCTCTACTGGGCGCAGGAGCTGGCGCAGCAGACCGCGGACGCCAAGCTCGCCGAGGCGTTCTCGACGCTGGCCAAGACCCTGGCCGAGCAGGAGCAGACGATCGTCGACGAGCTGATCGCCGTGCAGGGCTCGCCGGTCGACATCGGCGGCTACTACCAGCCCGACCCGGCGAAGGCGGCGGCCGTCATGCGTCCGTCGGCCACCTTCAACCAGGCCATCGCGACGCTGGGCTAGTTCCGGCACCGCTCCCCGGGAAGCCCCCTGGAAGCGCAAGCACCGCCCCGGCAGGCACCCGCCTGCCGGGGCGGTTTGCGTTGTGGCCGGGAGGTCTCGGGGCGCCCGGGCCGGCTCTCCACTCGGACGTGCCGGCCTTGAACCTCAACACCAAGGAAAGTGCAGGGTGTTGGGAATCGGACCCTCGTGAGGCGGGTCGCGGTCCGGAGGAGTCGGCCGGTGAGGGCGAAGTTCATGTCCTGGAACGATGACCACTCTTATGAACATCCGCGGTGTCTTTTCCGCGGCGATCGGTCCGTCCGGAGCGTGTCGGCCGGGAAGACCTGCGGCTGGAGTGCCGGGCGGCGGGAACAGCCGCTCCGGAGCGGCGGACGGGTGGGGCGGCGTGGCGGCCCGAAGCGTGGCGGCCCGCATTCCGTATGTGACAAGAACCTTGTCAGCCCGGCGGGAGCAGACCTATCCTCGCGGACAGAAAGCGCTTTCCTCGTTCGCGAGCCTCGTTCCGGTTGATGCGGTTTCCACGGCATCGACCGCGACTTTCGCATGGGCCGGTACCGGCGCGGCGGAACCGTCGGCCCGGCCGTGTCGAGGAGGGCACCCGCAAACGGACCGACGAGGGACTGCCCGGCGGCAGGACGCAGGCTCGAAAGTTCATGGATATGACTACCGTACGAGTACCAACACCCAGAGTTCGAAGACGAATCGGGAGATGGACATGAGACGACCAGTCGCACTGCGACTTTCTGCGGCGCTCGCCACGACGGCCCTGGCGGCCGCGGCAGGTGTGGTTGTGTCGATGCCCTCGGCATCGGCAGCAGTGACCGGCAGTGCCACCGGCTACGCGAGCCAGAACGGTGGGACCACCGGCGGTGCGGGCGGGCAGACCGTGCGTGCCACCACGGGCACCGCGATCCATCAGGCCCTGTGCGGCCGGGCCAGCGCCAGCACCCCGATCACCATCGAGGTCGAGGGCACGATCAACCACGGCAACACCGCCAAGGTGTCGGGCGACAGCTGCAACACCGCCGATGGCGTCATCGAGCTCAAGCAGATCAGCAACGTCTCGATCGTCGGCGTGGGCAGCGGGGCCGTCTTCGACCAGCTGGGCATCCACATTCGTGAGTCCAGCAACATCATCATCCAGAACGTGACCGTCAAGAACGTCAAGAAGTCGGGCTCGCCCACGTCCAACGGCGGCGACGCCATCGGCATGGAGAGCGACGTCCGCAACGTCTGGGTCGACCACACCACCCTGGAGGCGTCGGGCGGTGAGTCGGAGGGCTACGACGGCCTCTTCGACATGAAGGACAACACCCAGTACGTGACGCTGTCCTACAGCACCCTGCGCAACTCCGGCCGCGGAGGCCTCATCGGGTCCAGCGAGACCGAGCTCTCCAACGGCTTCGTGACCTACCACCACAACCTGTACGAGAACATCGACTCCCGTGCGCCCCTGCTGCGCGGCGGCATCGCCCACATGTACAACAACTACTACCTGAAGCTCAACGAGTCCGGGATCAACTCCCGGGCCGGGGCCCGCGCCAAGGTGGACAACAACTACTTCAAGGACTCCAAGGACGTCCTGGGCACCTTCTACACCGACGCGGCCGGCTACTGGCAGGTCGCGGGCAACATCTTCGACAACGTGACCTGGTCCGCCCCCGGTACCGACACCAACCCCGCCGGGCCCAACGTGCAGTCCACGACCACGGTCAGCATCCCCTACTCCTTCAGCCTCGACGCGGCCAACTGCGTGCCGGACATCGTGGGCCAGACGGCAGGTGCCAACAAGGGCCTGAAGGTGTCGAACGGGAGCTGCACGCCGACGAACCCGTCGCCGAACCCGACCACCCCCACGCCCGACCCGACGACCCCGACGCCGGACCCCACCACTCCCACGCCGGACCCGACCCAGCCCAGCGGGACCAACCTCAGCCTCGGCGCCGGTGCCGACGGCTCCAGCAAGGCCAGCGGGACGAGCTTCGGCAACGTGCGTGACGGCAACCTGAGCACCTTCTGGTCGCCGGCCGGCTCGACCGGTTCCGTCTCGGTCAAGTGGTCCTCCGCCACCACCGTGGCCCGCATCAACATCCGGGAGGCATCCGGTTCCGCGGGCAGCATCGGATCCTGGAGGGTCCTCAACGGCGACACCGGTGCCGTCCTGAAGTCCGGCACCGGCGCGGGCGCCATCACGGTTCCCAGCACCTCGCTCAGCAAGATCACCTTCGAGATCACCGGCTCGACCGGAACGCCGAAGGTGGCCGAGTTCGAGACCTACGCGAGCTAGTGGACGCGGTCCCGTCGTCCGGGACCGGCACCATCTGGATCCACCGGGCTCGAAGCGGCTCGGACGGCGGCGACACCATGGCCGCCGTCTGCCGCTGATCACCCGGAACGGGGGCCGTCGCATGCGACGGCTCCCGAATTCGTTGTGCGGGAACGGAGTATGACGCCAAGTCAGCTGCTGTCGGGCCGGTCATCGATCCGCCCCGCAGCTCGCGGCGGAACAGGCTGCCGCCTGCGGTGAGGTGATGGTTCGTTTCCGGCCACCCGGTCGCGCGGGGGCCGGTTTTCGCCCTGAGGTTAGGTTAGGCTAACCTCTGTCGGGTGATCGTGACTGCACCCGACAGAGAAGAATCGCCACCGCCTCGCGGCGTCGTGGCAGACCCCGGCGTTCCCGCCGCGGGTACCGCTGCCCCGTCCGGCCTCGCCGCCACGGGAGTCACGGTCGCCTATGACGGCGTCGACGTCGTACACGAGGCGGACCTCCGTCTTCCACGAGGGCAGGTCACCGCGCTGATCGGCCCGAACGGGAGTGGGAAGTCCACCCTGTTGCGTGCCGTCGCGCGCCTGCACCGGGCCCGCAGCGGGAGCGTGACCGTCGGTGCCGACGGTGACCCGATCGACGCCCTCGCCCTCTCGCGCACCGATTTCGCCCGGCGTGTCACGTTGCTCGCGCAGAGCCGAACGACCCCGGCCGGCCTCAGCGTCCGCGAAGTGGTGGGCTTCGGACGGCATCCGTACCGCAGCCGGATGCGGGGGAGCGACCCGGACGGGGCGCGGCTCGTCGAGCACGCCCTCGCCGTCACGAACGTCATCGATCTCGCCGACCGCGGCGTCGAGAGCCTCTCCGGCGGCCAGCTGCAACGCGTCTGGTTCGCCTGCTGTTTGGCGCAGGACACCGACGTGCTGCTGCTCGACGAACCGACGACCTATCTCGACCTGCGCTACCAGGTGGAGATCCTGGACCTCATCCGGAGCCTCGCCGACACGCACGGCGTGACCATCGGGGTCGTCCTGCACGACCTGGACCAGGCAGCCGCGGTGGCGGACCAGGTCGTCCTGCTGTCCTCCGGACGCGTCGCCGCCGCCGGAACCCCCGCCCAGGTCTACGAACCCGGGCTCCTGACCGACACCTACGGCATCCGTATCGAGGTCGAACCCGACCCTTCGACGGGCATCCCCCGCACCCGCGCGGTGGGAAGACACCACCTTCGGCTCGAAAGGCCCTGAACTCTCCATGACGACCAAGCACTGGGCATGGCCTGTGATCGCCGGCACCGCGGCGCTGACCCTTGTCGGCTGCGGCACCACCGAGGCGCCCAAGGAGGCGTCCGCCTCCGACTCCACGCTGACCGTCACCGACTCACGCGGCACGAAGGTGAAACTGGACGGGCCCGCCAAGCGTGTCGTCGGCACCGAGTGGAACGTCGTCGAATCGCTCATCACGCTGGGCATCGACCCGGTCGGCGTCGCCGATGTGAAGGGCTACCGGGCCTACGACACCGCGGCGCCGCTGACCGGCAGCGTCAAGGACATAGGCACCCGCGGCGAACCCAGCGTCGACACCGTCGCCGCTCTGAAGCCCGACCTCATCGTCGCCACGACCGACCTGCCGGACGCCGCCGTCAAGCAGCTCTCCAAGGTGGCTCCGCTGATCGTGGTGAAGGCGGCGGACGCCAGCCGGCAGATCGACCGGATGACCGACAACGTCAACCTCATCGCCAAGGCCACCGGGACCGAGGGCAAGGCGAAGACGGAGATCGCCGCGTTCCGCAAGAAGCTCGCCGACGGCAGGAAGGAGCTCGCCACCGCCGGCCTCGGCGGCGAGAAGGTCGCCTTCGCCGACGGCTGGAAGGAAGGGAGCCAGGTCTCGGTGCGCCCGTACGTGAAGGGGGCGCTGCTCACCGACATCAACACCGAACTCGGCCTGGTCAGCCCCTGGTCCATGAAGGGCGACGAGGGCTACGGTCTGGCCGCCACGGACGTCGAGGGCCTCACGAAGATCGGCGACGCCCGGTTCGTCTACATCACCAACAGCGCGGACACCGCCGACCCGTTCGCCGACGGGCTCAAGGACAACGCCGTGTGGAAGTCGCTGCCCTTCGTGAAGAACGGCGACGTCCACCGACTGCCCGACGGCATCTGGATGTTCGGTGGCACGGCGTCGATGACGCAGTACGTCGACGCTCTTGTGGACGCACTGACCAAGTGAACGTGAGCACCCTTACGACGAAGGCCGAGCCTGCGTCGTCGACCGCCCCGACGGAGGACGCGCCGTCCGTCGGGGCCGGGCGGCCCGCACGCCGTGGGCCCCTCCTCCTCCTCGCTCTCGGGGCGCTGTCGGCCGTGCTCGCCCTGGCGGTCGTGCACATCGGCCAAGGCACGGCACCCGTCGGACTGCGCACCCTCTGGGGCGCTCTCGCCACCCTGTGGACGGACACCGGCGGGACCCACCAGGCGGATGCCGTTCTGGTGGCCTCCCGGCTGCCGCGACTCGCCGCAGGGCTGGTCGTCGGCTGCGCCCTCGGCGCGGCCGGAGCCGTACTGCAGTCGGTGTCCCGCAACGTACTGGCCTCGCCCGACACGCTCGCCGTGAACGCCGGCGCCTACTTCGCGGTCGTCGCCGTCGCCGCGTTCGGCATCAGCCTGCCGCCCGTCCCGGCCGGCGGCACGGCCCTGATCGGCGGACTCCTCGCTGCCGGGATCGTGCTGGGGCTCGCCCGCGCCGGAGCGGGAACCACCCGGCTCGTACTCGCCGGATCTGCACTCACCCTCGGGCTCAGCGGCCTGAGCCACATGCTCCTCCTCCTGCGCGCCCAGCAGACCACCGGTCTCTACGCCTGGGGCAACGGCTCCCTCGCGCAGATCGGCATGCAGACGATCGACCGGCTCGCCCCGGTCGCGCTCCTGGCGCTGATCGGGCTGGTCGTCCTCGGCAGGCGGCTCGACATCCTCGCACTCGGGGACGACGGTGCCGTCGTGGTCGGCGTCAGCCCGCGTCTCACGCGGGCAACGGCCGTCGTCCTCGCGGTGGTTCTCTCCGCCGTCTCCGTCACCGTCGCCGGACCCATCGGCTTCGTCGGACTCTGCGCTCCCGCGATCGTCCGGCTGATCGGCGCCAAGGTGCCCGCGCTCGTCCGGCACCGCGCCTTCATTCCGGCGTCGGCGGTGGCGGGCGTCCTCGTCGTGCTCGGCGCCGATGTACTGCTGCGCGCCCTCTTCGGTGCCCAGGCGGGCGCGTCCGTGCCGACCGGCATCGTGACGAGCTTCTTCGGCGCCGCCGTACTCGTCCTCCTCGCCCACCGGTCCCGCGCAGGCGGATCCACCGGCCCCGAGGCGGCCTTCGCCCGGCTGCGCAGCCGCCGCGCGTTCGTCGTCACCCTCACGGCGGTGACCACCGCGCTCGTCCTCGCGGTCGTGGCGGCGACTCTCCTCGGCGACGCCCCCCTGCTGCTCGGCGACGTGGGGAACTGGCTCACCGGACGTTCCGGCAGGCTCGTCACCTTCGTGCTCGACACCCGTGTGCCGCGGATCGCCGCGGCACTGCTCGCCGGTGCCGCGCTGGCGACCGCGGGAGCGGTGGTGCAGGCCGTCTCACGGAACCCGCTCGCCGAACCGGGCATCCTCGGGGTCGTCGGGGGAGCGGGAGTCGGTGCCGTCATCACCCTGACCGTCGTCCCGCTCGCGAGCTTCTGGCTCATCAGCGGATCGGCGCTCGCCGGGGCGGCAGCCGCGGCGGCGCTGGTCTTCGGGCTCGCCGCCCGGCGGGGACTCGAGCAGGACCGGCTGGTGCTGATCGGTATCGGTGTCTCCGCGGGTACGGCGGCGCTGGTCAGCCTGATGATCGTGCTGACCGATCCGTACAACGGGACCAAGGCGCTCGTCTGGCTCTCCGGCTCGACCTACGGGCGTACGTTCCCCGAGGTCCTCCCGGTCCTTGCGGCTCTCGCCGTGTCCCTGCCGGTCCTCGCCCTCAGGCGTCGCGAGCTCGACCTCATCGGCCTGGACGCGGACACACCGAGGCTGCTCGGGATCCGGCTCGGCAGGGCGCGGCTGGGCCTGCTCGGCATCGCCGTCGTCCTCACCGCGGCCGCGGTGGCCGCGGTCGGCGTGATCGGCTTCGTCGGACTGGTGGCACCGCACGCGGCGCGCGCCCTGGTGGGCCAGCGTCACGGGCGGGTGCTTCCGGTGGCCGCTCTGATGGGATCCCTGCTGGTGGTCGTCGCCGACACGATCGGCCGTACGGTCATCGCGCCCGCCCAGATCTCGGTGGGGGTCGTCACGGCGGTGATCGGAGCCCCGTACTTCGGCTGGCTGCTGTGGCGGTCCAAGGCCTCGCGATAGAAGAAGCGTGCGGACAGCGGGTCCCGTCGCTCCCTCGTGCCCCGGCTCCGGCCGGGCCTGGGAAGCCCCGGCGGCCCGCTCCCGCATGTGTGCGGTCACCACGTATCGATTGTCAGGTACCTGACTCTCCGTCGTCCGTCCCCCTGATCGGTCCGTCCGGACACGCCGGGTGACCGGCCCCCACCTGCACAGTTCAGGCAATCCGTGCATCCCTGGGCGACCTGCCCGCGCCGTTACCCGATCGTCAGAATTATCCGTCCGCTATGTGGGAGACCCCCTTGCACTGCGGACTGTATGCGAAATACGGTCTGCGATATTCCCTTGATCACTCCTGGCGGGAGGTAGGCCTTCGTGCGCCGAAAAACGGTTGCCATGGTGGCGGTTGCCCTGGTGTTCCTGACCTCGGGCTGCGCTTCGCTGCAGTCCTCGGCGACCGAGGTCGGCGGTGTACGGAAGACCGATGAACGGTCCGTGCGCGACGGCGGGACCATCACGGTGGCTCTCAACTCGGATCCCGACAAGCTCGACCCCACGCTCGCCCAGACGCTCGTGGGCCGCACCGTCTTCGCGGGCATGTGCGAGAAGCTCTACGACATCGACGAGGACGGCACCCTCGTGCCGCAGCTCGCCGCAGCCCTGCCCACCACCTCGGCCGACGGCCTCACGGTCACGGTTCAGGTGCGTTCCGGCCTCACCTTCAGCGACGGAACGGCGCTCGACGCCGACGCCGTGGCCACCTCACTGCTGCGCCACCGCGATCTCCCCGGCTCGGCGCGCGGTACGGAGCTCGCTCCGGCCCGCACCATCGAGGCCACCGGTCCGCACACCGTACGGATCGTGCTCGACCATCCCTACGTCCCGCTCACCGGCGTGCTCGCCGACCGCTCCGGGATGGTGATGTCGCCGACCGCGCTGAAGAAGTACGGGAAGAACTTCACCAACCACCCGTCCTGCGTGGGCCCCTTCCGCTTCGTCGAGCGGGTCGGCGGCGACCGGATCGTCCTGGAGAAGGACCCCCACTACTACGACGCCGCCAAGGTGCACCTCGACCGGGTCGTCTACAAACCCATCCCCGACGGCAACGTCAGGCTGGCCAATCTGCGCTCCGGCGACCTCCAGATCGGCGACCAGATGGCCCCGGTCGATGTGCGGAGCGCACTCACCGAGCCCAAGCTCCAGCTCTTCAACTCGCCCTCGCTCGGCTACCAGGGCATCGGCCTCAACGTCGGCAACGTCAAGGGCCTCGGCGAGAAGCCCGGGAAGATCGACACCCCCCTCGGCCGCGACGTCCGGGTCCGGGAGGCCTTCGAGCTCGCCATCGACCGCGAACTCATCAACAAGGTCGTCTTCCAGGGCATGTACGAACCGGCCTGCGGCCCCATCTCCCCGCAGTCCGCCATCGCCCCCGGCGTACCGCCCCAGGACTGCCCCAAGCGCGACGTCGCCAAGGCGAAGAAGCTGCTCGAGGAGGCGGGGGTGAAGACTCCCGTCAAGATCGAACTGAAGACCTCCACCACCCCCGAACAGGGGCGCGTCGGCCAGGTCCTCCAGGCCATGGTCAAGGAGGCGGGCTTCGAGCTCTCCCTGCGGCCCACCGAGTACGCCACGATGCTCGCCGAGACGGACGCCGGGAAGTACGACGTCTTCACCAGCGGCTGGTCCGGCCGGCTCGACCCGGACGGCAACGTCTCCAACTTCCTCAAGACGGCGGGCGCGATGAATGCCTACGGTCTGGGCGACCCGGAGATCGACAAGCTGATCGCCGAAGGCCGTTCCGTCGCGGACCCGGCCGAGCGCGCCGGCATCTACGACGAACTGACCCGCAAGGTCCAGGCCGCCCACGCGATGATCTACCTCTACCGGCAGAAGAACTACGTCGTCGCCAACAAGAACGTCGCGGGCATCCGCGTCTACGGCGACGGACTGGTGCGCGTCACGACTGCGGGGTACACACGATGACCAAGTACTTGCTGACGCGCCTGCGCCAGTCCCTCATCACCCTCTTCCTCGTCAGCATGGTCGTCTTCGCGGGGATCCGGGCGCTGCCCGGCGACCCGGCACTCGCCCTCGCCGGCGAGGAACGCAGCCCGGAGGCGCTCGCCGCGATCCGCGAGAGCTACGGACTGAACGACAACATCGTCGTCCAGTACGCCCGGTTCATCGGCCACGCGCTCACCGGAGACCTCGGGACCTCCTCCCGTACCGGACTCCCCGTGAGCGACGCCATCGCCCAAGCCCTGCCCGTCACCCTGGAACTCGCCGCGCTCTCCCTCCTCCTCGCGGTCGTCGTCGGCATCGGCGCCGGAGTGGTCGCCGCGGTTCGCCGCGGCAGGCCGGAGGAGTGGCTCGCCAACGCCATCGCGCTGATCGGCCTCTCCATCCCGACCTTCTGGCTCGGCATCGTGCTCGTCCTCGGACTCGCCATCGCCGTCCCCGTCTTCGCCGCCTCGGGCTACGTACCCTTCGGCACCGACCCGGTCGACAACCTGCGCCGCATGGTGCTCCCCGCGATCGTCCTCGGATCGGGGCTCGCCGCCGTCGTGATGCGGCAGACCCGGGCCGCGATGCTCGACTCGCTGTCCGCCGACTACGTCCGTACGGCACGCGCCAAGGGCCTCTCCCGGCGCGAGGTCATCGGCGGTCACGCCCTGCGAAACTCACTCGTCACCGTGGTCACCGTCCTCGGCCTGCAGCTCGGCCATCTGATCTCGGGGGCCGTCGTCACCGAGCAGATCTTCGTCCTGCCCGGTTTCGGGAAGCTCACCATCGACGCCGTCTTCACCCGTGACTACGCGACACTGCAGGCCGTGGTGCTGTGCACCTCGGCCGCGTACATCCTCATCAACCTGCTGGTCGACGTGATCTATTCGGTCATCGACCCGCGCATCCGGCTCGGAGGTGCCCGGTGACCACAGTTACCCCCTCGCTCCCCGCCACGCCGAAGGTCACCGGGCGGCGTGCCGGCGGCGGAAGGCTGCGGGCCCTGCGGAAGAACCGGCTCGCCCTCACCGGCGGGATCATCGCGGCCGTCTTCATCCTGGTCGCACTGTTCGCCCCGCTCATCGCCCCGTACGACCCCTCGCAGCCCGACTTCGGCAACGTACTCGCGGAACCCGGCGGGGCCCACTGGCTCGGCACCGACGACCTCGGCCGTGACCAGCTGTCCCGGATCGTGTTCGGCGCACGGGCCTCCATGCAGGTCGGTCTCGTCGCCGTCGTGCTGGCGTTCGTCATCGGTGTACCGCTCGGGCTCATCGGCGGCTACTACGGGAAGTTCGCCGACGGTGCGATCTCCCGCCTCACCGACACGATGCTGGCGTTCCCGTTCCTGGTGCTCGCCGTCGGACTCGCCGCCATCCTCGGCCCGTCACTGACCAACGCGACCATCGCGATCGGCATCTCGCAGATCCCCGCGGTCATCCGCATCACCCGCGCCGAGACGCTGCGGCTCAAGCACGTCGACTACGTCGCGGCGGCCATTGCCAACGGCGGCGGCGACGGCACCGTGCTCTTCCGGCACATCCTGCCCAACGCCACCTCCGCCCTGATCGTCCAGGCGACCGTCGGCATCCCCGCCGCGATCATCGGCGAGGCACTGCTCAGCTTCCTGGGCCTCGGTGTCCAGCCGCCCGACCCCTCGCTCGGCGTGATGCTGTCCGGCGCGCAGTCCTTCCTGGCCCCGGCCCCCTGGCTGGCGGTCTTCCCCGGCCTGGCGATCGTCGCGGCGACGCTTGCCTTCAATCTGCTCGGCGACGGGCTGCGTGACGTCCTCGACCCCCGCGGAGGAACCCGATGACCGGAACACCCGTGCGCGAACCCATCCTGAGCGTGCGCGACCTGTCGGTGTCCTTCCGTTCCGACTCCCGCACCGTGCACGCCGTCGACGGGGTCTCCTACGACCTGGCCCCCGGCGAAGTCCTCGCCGTGGTGGGGGAGTCGGGCTGCGGCAAGTCCGTGACCTCGATGGCCGTGATGGGGCTGCTGCCGCCCACCGCACACATCGGCGGCTCCATACGGCTCGCCGGCCGTGAGCTGGTCGGGGCATCCGAGAAGGAGCTCCAGAAGGTCCGCGGCAAGGACATCGCGATGATCTTCCAGGAGCCGATGACCTCGCTGAACCCGGTCCTCACCATCGGCCGGCAGATCGGCGAGGTGGTCCGCAGGCACCAGGGGCTGAGCAAGAAGGAGGCCAGGGCGCGTGCCGTGGAACTCCTCGAACTCGTCGGCATCCCCGCCCCGTTGCGCCGCATCGACGAATACCCGCACCAGCTCTCCGGCGGCATGCGCCAGCGCGTGATGATCGCGATCGCCGTGGCCTGCGACCCCGCGGTACTCATCGCGGACGAGCCGACGACAGCGCTGGACGTGACCGTGCAGGCCGGGATCCTCGAGGTCCTGCAGTCGCTGCGCGAACGGCTCGGCACCGCCATCGTCCTGGTCACGCACGACCTCGGTGTGGTCGCGGACGCCGCCGACCGGGTACTCGTGATGTACGCGGGACGCGGCGTCGAACAGGCCCCGGTACACGACCTGTTCGGCTCGGGACGCCACCCGTACACCCGGGGTCTGCTCGGCGCCGTACTGCGGCCCGGCGGCGAGGGCAAGCGGCGTCTGCCCGAGATCCCCGGTCTCGTCCCCAGCCTCGACACCCAGCCCGACGCCTGCACGTTCGCGCCGCGCTGCGCCCGTGCCGACGACACCTGTACCTCGTCCCGGCCCGGCCTCACGGCCATCGACCTGCAGGCGGGCGCCGACGCGGCGCACCGGGCGGCCTGCTGGCACCCGCACACCGCGGACCAGGTCGGAGAGGCCGGAGCGCCGGCCGCCGACGAGTCCGCGCGAACCACCCAGGAGGCCGGAAAGTGACCACAGCGCAGACCGTCCCCGCCCCGCGCGGGAGCGACGACGAGAACGCACCCGGGCCCCAGGGACCGGTGCTCGAGATCGACGCCATGGAACGGCACTTCGGTGCCTCCGGCGGCGGTACCGTCCGCGCCGTCGACGGCGTCTCGATCACCATCGGCCGCGGTGAGGTCGTCGGCCTCGTCGGCGAGTCGGGCAGCGGCAAGTCGACCGTGGGCCGCTGCGCCGTGCGCCTCGACGAACCCACCGGCGGCAGCGTCCGCATCAACGGCACCGACATCACCCACCTGTCGCGCCGGGCCCTGCGGCCGCTGCGCAAGGACTTTCACCTGGTCTTCCAGGACCCGTCGTCCTCGCTCGACCCCCGCATGACCATCGGCCAGATCATCGCCGAACCGCTGAGACTGAACCGGCAGGCCCGCGGGCCCGCCGTGCGCGCCCGGGTCGAGGAGCTCCTCGCCCAGGTCGGCCTGCGCCCCGAGCACGCCGACCGGCATCCGCACGAGCTCTCCGGCGGGCAGCGCCAGCGCATCTCGATCGCCCGCGCGCTCTCCTGCGACCCCGATCTGGTCGTCGCCGACGAGCCGACGTCGGCGCTGGACGTCTCCGTCCAGGCCTCCGTCCTCAACCTCCTCGCCGACCTCCAGCGCGACCGCGGTTTCGGCTGCCTCTTCATCACCCACGACCTGGCGGCCGTCGAGTTCCTCGCCGACCGGATCGCCGTGATGTACCTCGGCCAGATCGTCGAGCAGGCGCCGACCGCCGAACTGTTCGCCGCACCCAAGCACCCCTACACCCAGGCCCTGCTCTCCGCCGCTCCCGTCCCGGACCCGGTCGACCAGCGCTCCCGTCGGCGCATCGTGCTCCACGGCGAGCTGCCCAGCCCCCTGGACCCGCCGCCCGGCTGCCGCTTCCACACCCGTTGCCCGCTCGCCACCGACCGGTGCCGCACCGAGGTCCCCGTCCTGCGCGAGCTGCCCGGCGGGCGCCAGGTCTCCTGCCACCTCGTCGACGACGACGGGACGGCACCGGACGCGGCGGCCCCGGATGCCGTGGCCCCGGCCGCGGCATCCTGACCCGTCGTCCTTACGATCCGAACAGCGCACCCCACAGCACCACCGCACCAAGGAGCCCTATCCCGTGTTCACCACCAGGCCCACCCTCCAGGGCACCTTCGGCATGGTGTCCTCCACCCACTGGCTCGCCTCGCAGTCCGCGATGGCTGTCCTGGAGGACGGCGGCAACGCCTACGACGCGGCCGTCGCCGCCGGATTCGTCCTGCACGTCGTCGAACCGCACCTCAACGGGCCCGCCGGTGAGGTGCCGATGATCGTGGCGCCCAGGGACGGCGACGTACAGGTCCTGTGCGGCCAGGGTCCGGCGCCCGCGGGGGCGACCATCGGCCACTACCGCGGACTCGGCCTCGAGCTCGTCCCCGGCACCGGGCCCCTCGCGGCCGCCGTGCCCGGCGCCTTCGACGCCTGGATGGTGCTCCTGCGCGACCACGGCACCAAGACGCTCGCCGAGGTGCTGCGGTACGCGATCGGGTACGCCGAGGACGGCCACGCACCGGTCGAGCGGATCGGGCAGACCGTCGAAACGGTCCGCGAGCTGTTCGAGAACGAATGGAAGTCGTCCGCCGAGGTGTACCTGCCCGGCGGAGAGTCCCCCAAGCCCGGTGAGTTGTTCCGCAACCCCGCACTCGCGGCGACCTGGCGGCGTCTGCAGACCGAGGCCGAGGAGACCGGCGGCGACGACCGCGTCGCGCAGATCGAGGCCGCGCGGAAGGTCTGGAGCGAGGGCTTCATCGCCGAGGCGCTCGTCCGCCAGGCCGCCGTACCCACCCTGGACACCAGCGGCACCCACCACACCGGCACCCTCACCGCCGCCGACCTGGCCGGCTGGTCCGCGTCCTACGAGGCCCCGGCCACGTACGACTGGAACGGCTGGACCCTGGCCAAGGCGGGCGGCTGGAGCCAGGGCCCCGCCTTCCTCCAGCAGCTCGCCCTGCTGCCGGCCGAGCTGCCCGCCTACGGCTCCGCGGACTACGTCCACCTCCTCGTCGAGGGCTGCAAGCTCGCCATGGCCGACCGTGAGGCCTGGTACGGCGACGCAGCCGACGTACCCCTCGACGCACTGCTCTGCGAGCCGTACAACGCGGCCCGCCGCGCCCTCGTCACCGCCGAGGCCTCGCGCGAGCTGCGCCCCGGCAGCCCCGAGGGCCGTACCCCCGTCCTCAGCGCGCACGCACACGCCGTCGCCTCCGGCGAGTCCGGCTTCGACGCCATGGGCATACCGGCCGCGGGCGCGGGCGAGCCGACCGTCGCCAAGGACGGCGCCACCCGCGGCGACACCTGCCACCTCGACGTCGTCGACCGCTGGGGCAACATGGTCTCCGCCACCCCCAGCGGTGGCTGGCTCCAGTCCAACCCGGTCGTGCCCGAGCTCGGCTTCCCGCTCGGCACCCGCCTCCAGATGGCCTGGCTCGACGAGGGACTGCCCAACTCCCTCACCCCGGGCCGCCGCCCCCGGACCACCCTGACCCCGTCCCTCGCGCTCCGCGACGGAGTCCCGGTCATGGCGTTCGGCACGCCGGGCGGCGATCAGCAGGACCAGTGGCAGCTGCACTTCTTCCTCGCCGTCGCACTGCGCTCCGAGGTCCGCGGCGGCCTCGACCTGCAGGGCGCCATCGACGCCCCGAACTGGCACAACGACAGCTTCCCCGGCTCCTTCTTCCCGCGGGGCATGCGGCCCGGCAGCATGACCGTCGAGGAGGGGATGGACCCGGAGGTCATCGAGGAGCTGCGCCGCCGCGGGCACGACGTCACGGTCGGCGACGCCTGGTCCGAGGGGCGGATGTGCGCCGTCGCACGCGACCCGGAGACCGGAGTGCTGTCCGCCGCCGCCAATCCGCGCGGCATGCAGGGGTACGCGGTCGGCCGCTGACCGCCCACCTGCGATGTTCCTCGGCGACCGTGCTTAGCTGGAGGCATGATCGATGACTTCCTCGCTGCGGACGCAGGGAACCTGACCGAGGTCGAGGCGGCGGTCCGCGCAGCGGCCGCCGCCGAGATCATGCCGCGGTACCGGCAGCTCGCCACGCACGAGATCGTGGAGAAGAGCGGCCCGCACGACCTGGTCACCGCGGCCGACCGGCGTGCCGAGGAGCACCTCACCGCGTCGCTGACCCGGCTCCTGCCCGGCTCGGCCGTCGTCGGCGAGGAGGCCGTCCACGCCGACCCGTCGGTGTACGACGCGCTGGGCGAGGACGCACCCGTCTGGATCGTCGACCCGGTCGACGGCACCCGCCAGTTCGTCCACGGCGAACCCGGCTTCTGCACCCTGGTGGCCCTCGCCCACCGCGGCGAGGTGCTCGCGTCCTGGACGTACGCCCCCGCGCTGGGTGAGATGGCCGTCGCCGTACGAGGCCGTGGCGCCACGCTCAACGGCACGCCGCTGCACAGCGGTTCGCCCGTGCCGGGCGCCGTCCTCAGGGTGGCGATGTCCCACCCCGACTACACCTCCGACGCCCAGAAGCGTGCGCTGCTCGGCCTGCGTACCGAAGGCATCGAGGCACGACCCTGCGGATCGGCGGGCCTCGAGTACCTCGCCGTCGCCTGCGGTGGGCAGGACGCGGTCGCCTTCAACTGGGAACTGGCCTGGGACCACGCGGCGGGTCTGCTCCTGGTCGCCGAGGCGGGTGGCACCCAGTCCACGCTCGCCGGGGTCCCGTACCGCATCACCGGCGGCAACGCCCTCCCCTTCACGGCTGCCCGCGACGCGGCGACGGCCGAAGCGGTCCTCACCGCGCTGCGCACCGGCGTATCCGGTTCAGGCCCCGCCGGAGCCTGAGGCCGCGTCGCCGTCCAGCACACGCTGGACCTCCCGTACGACTCCGGCCGCCGTCTCCACCGCGTCCGCGTCCAGGCCGCGGAGCGCCCGGGAAACCCCGTCCGCGAAACCGGCCGGGGTGTCAGGGAGGGCGGCGGCCGCCGCGAGCGCGCCCTTCTCGTTGAGGCACCAGGTGCGGTGGTGGGCGTGCAGGGACTGGGCGAGGACGCCGAACGCCCTCGACAGGCACAGGGCCACATGGAGCGTGTCGCCGGACGGGGCGGACTTGCGGGCCGAGGCCACGGAGAAGCCGGCTTCCCAGGCGGCGTCGACGAGCGCCTTGCGCAAGGGCTCCGGGTAGGAGGCCACCGACTCCTGAAGAGCCGTCAACTCCCCGTACGGATCCTCGAGTACGCGCCCGAGTGCGACCTCACCCGCATAGCAGGGGGACCAGAAGCCCAGCGGGTGGCCGGGCTGGATTCCCACCTCGAAGCGCCCCTCACGGCAGTCGGACCAGACCGCTTCCACCCGGTCGAGATCGCGCAGGATCCAGTCGACGGCGACGCCGTCCACCGTCAGCCACGCACCGCCGTTGACCCACGGTCCCCAGCCGCCCGGCCCCGCAACCTCCACCGGGGAACCCTGCGCCTCGGACGCCAGTGCGGTCAGTTCTGCCAGGTCCGGGGTGCCGCGGTAGTAGACACCCAGGTCCCAGTCGGAATCCGGCCGGTGGGTGCCGCGGGCCCGGCTTCCGCCGAGGACGACGGCCCTGATACCGGGCAGAGCGGTAAGCCGGGAGGCCATCGTGGAGACGGCGGACGACGGTGCGGACGCGTTGTTCATCGGTCTGGAGGCTACCCGCGGGCCCGTTGTCGGCGCGCCCGAATATCCTGGGTGTCCTGGCCACCGGCTGACAGAGGAGTCCGAAGGTGCCATCGATGCTGGATGCCGTCGTCGTGGGGGCGGGCCCCAACGGGCTGACGGCCGCGGCAGAACTGGCCCGCCGCGGCTTCGCCGTCGAGGTCTTCGAAGCTGCGGAGACCGTCGGAGGCGGTGCCCGCACGGAGGCACTGACCCTTCCGGGTTTCCGACACGATCCGTGTTCCGCCGTGCACCCTCTGGGCATCGGCTCGCCCGCCTTCGACGCGATGCCGCTGGCCCGGCACGGCCTCGAATGGCTGCAGCCCCAGCTGGCGCTCGCCCACCCCTTCCCGGACGGATCCGCCGCCGTGCTCACACGGTCGGTGGGGGAGAGCGCCATGTCGCTCGGCCCCGAGGACGCGGGCGCGTACCGCAGGCTGGTCTCGCCCTACACCGGCCACTGGGACACGCTTGCCGCGGACTTCCTGCGCACCCCGTGGGACGGGCTGCCCCGCGACCCGTACCGCTGGGCGCGCTTCGGCCTCGACGCGGTCCAGCCCGCCACGCTCCTCTCCCGCCGCTTCCGGGGTGCCAAGGCCCGTGGACTCGTCGCCGGGCTCGCCGCCCACGCCATCGCACCCACCAGCGGCATCGCGACGAGCGGAATCGCGCTGATGTTCGCGCTCGCCGCGCACGAGAAGGGCTGGCCCGTGCCCCGCGGCGGCTCGCAGGCCATTTCCGACGCCCTCGCCTCGTACCTGCGTGAGCAGGGGGGCGCGATCCGTACGGGCATCGAGGTCAAGCGCCTGGACGAGCTCCCGCCCGCCCGTGCGTACATCTTCGACACCTCCCCCACCGCACTCGCCCGCATCGCCGGACTCGGCAGTGCCTACAGCGGCTACCGCTACGGCGCCTCCTGCTTCAAGATCGACTACGCCCTGTCGGGCCCCGTCCCGTGGACCGCGGAGGAGGCCAGGCGGGCCGGCACGGTCCATGTCGGCCCCACGGCCGGTGAGATCGACGCCGCCCTGCGCGCCGCCGTGTCGGGCCGCGACCCGAGCGTCCCCTTCCTGATCACCGCACAGCCGAGCCTCGTCGACCCGTCCCGCGCCCCCGAGGGCCGACACGTCTTCTGGGTGTACGGACACGTCCCCGCGGGCTGGGAGGGCGACGCGACGGAGGTCATCGAGCGGCAACTGGAGCGCTTCGCCCCCGGATTCCGCGATCTCGTCCTCGCCCGCGCGACCGCCGGACCTCCCCAACTCGCGGTGCGCAACGCCAATTACGTCGGCGGAGACATCGCCACCGGAGCGTTCGCGGGACTCCAGACGGTGATACGCCCCAAACTCGCCCGCGTCCCGTACGCCACCGCGCACCCAGCGGTCTTCCTCTGCTCATCGGCCACCCCGCCCGGCCCCGGAGTGCACGGAATGTCCGGCCATCACGCGGCGAAGGCTGTGTGGCGCCGTCTGCGGGCCACGTGAGCGTCCCGCACGGCACCGCCCGACAACGGCATGATGTCCGCATGAGCAGATCTGAGGCCGTCACCGTCACCCTGGCCCGCGGCGACATTACCCGGCAGAAGGCCGACGCCCTTGTCAACGCCGCGAATTCGAGTCTTCTCGGCGGGGGCGGTGTCGACGGTGCGATCCATCGCCGCGGCGGCCCGGAGATCCTGGCCGCCTGCCGTGAACTGCGCGCGTCGAAGTACGGCAAGGGGCTGCCGACCGGCGGGGCCGTGGCCACCACCGCAGGCCGCCTCGACGCCAAGTGGGTCATCCACACCGTCGGCCCGGTGTGGAGCGGCGCCGAGGACCGGTCGGAGCTGCTCGTTTCCTGCTACCGCGAATCCTTGCGCGTGGCAGCGGAGTTGGGTGCGCGCACGGTGGTGTTCCCGGCCGTGTCCACCGGCATCTTCGGCTGGCCCATGGACGACGGAGCCCGCATCGCCGTCCGTACGGTGCTGGCCGAGGCGGCACCGCCCGTCGAGGAGGTGCGCTTCGTGCTGTTCGACGCGCACGCGTACATCGAGTTCGAGGAGGCCCTGGCAGCGCAAGGCTGATGTCGGATTTCCGCCAGCCCTGCCGCCGTGCATGCCCGATGCTTGAAGCATGCACACCGACACCGAGCGCTGCGTGCGAGCCGTACAGTCGAAGGACGCCCGTTTCGACGGCTGGTTCTTCACCGCTGTCCTGACCACCCGGATCTACTGCCGGCCCAGCTGTCCCGTCGTGCCGCCCAAGGTCCGCAACATGACGTTCTACCCCAGCGCCGCCGCTTGCCAGCAGGCCGGATTCCGCGCCTGCAAGCGTTGCCGGCCCGACACCAGCCCCGGCTCACCGGAGTGGAACGCCCGCGCCGACTCCGTGGCCCGCGCCATGCGCCTCATCCAGGACGGAGTGGTCGACCGGGAGGGCGTACCGGGTCTCGCCGCGCGGCTCGGCTACTCGGCCCGGCAGATCGAGCGCCAGCTGCTCGCCGAGCTCGGCGCCGGCCCGCTCGCGCTGGCCCGTTCCCAGCGTGCCCAGACCGCGCGGGTGCTCATCGAGACGACCGGACTCCCCATGGCCGAGGTGGCGTTCGCGGCCGGATTCGCCTCCGTCCGCACCTTCAACGACACCGTCCGCGAGGTCTTCGCGCTCGCCCCCGGAGAGCTGCGCACCCGGGCGGCACGCGGGGCCGGGGCGGCCGAGGCCCCCGGAGTCATCGCCCTGCGGCTGCCGTACCGTGCCCCGCTCAACCCCAGCAACCTCTTCGGGCACCTCGCCGCGACGGCGGTCCCCGGGGTCGAGGAATGGCGTGACGGCGCCTACCGCCGCACGCTCACCCTCCCGCACGGACACGGCATCGTGGCGCTCGCCCCGCGGCCCGACCACATCGCCTGCCGGCTCTCCCTCACCGATCCGCGTGATCTCACCCAGGCCATCAGCCGGTGCCGCAAGCTGCTCGACCTGGACGCCGACCCCGTGGCCGTGGACGACCAGCTGCGCTCCGACCCGCTGCTCGCGCCGCTGGTCGACGCGGCGCCCGGCCGCCGTGTGCCGCGCACGGTCGACGCCGCCGAGTTCGCCGTACGCGCGGTGCTCGGCCAGCAGGTCTCCACGGCCGCCGCCCGCACCCACGCGGCCCGCCTGGTCACCGCCCACGGTGTGCCCGTCGAGGACCCCGAGGGCGGCCTCACCCACCTCTTCCCGACGCCGGAGGCCCTGGCAGGACTCGATCCCGAGTCCCTCGCGCTGCCGCGCAGCCGCCGCACCACGCTCACCACCCTGGTCGGGGCGCTGGCCGACGGTTCGCTCCACCTGGGGGAGGGCACCGACTGGGACGCGGCCAGGGCCGAGCTGACCGCCCTCGCGGGCTTCGGCCCCTGGACGGTCGAAGTGATCGCCATGCGCGCGCTCGGGGACCCGGACGCGTTCCTCCCCACCGACCTCGGCATCCGCCGGGCGGCCGAGCGGCTCGGCCTCCCCGCGACCCCCGCGGCGCTCACCGCACGCGCCGCGCACTGGCGCCCCTGGCGCGCGTACGCCGTCCAGTACCTGTGGACCGTCGACGACCACCCCATCAACCACCTGCCCGTCTGAGGGCGTAAGGACGAACCATGACCGCCACACCCACGGTGACCCGGCAGCACACGGTCATCGACAGCCCGTACGGGGCCCTCACCCTCGTCGCCACCGACGGCGTACTGGCCGGCCTGTACATGACCGGACAGCGCCACCGGCCGCCGGAGGAGACCTTCGGCGAACCGGACCCGCGGCCCTTCACCGAGACCGTCCGTCAGCTGGACGCGTACTTCGCCGGAGAGCTGAGGACGTTCGACCTGCCGCTGCACCTGGCCGGCACACCGTTCCAGCGCAGCGTCTGGGCAGGGCTCCAGGAGATTCCGTACGGCGAGACCTGTTCGTACGGCGAACTGGCCGAACACCTCGGCAAGCCCGGCGCCTCCCGTGCGGTGGGCCTCGCCAACGGCAAGAACCCGATCGGGATCATCGTTCCCTGCCACCGGGTCGTCGGAGCGTCGGGGAGCCTGACGGGGTACGGCGGCGGGCTGGAGCGCAAGCAGCGGCTGCTGGACTTCGAGCGGGGGACGGGGGACGAGGTACAGGCCCTGTTCTAGGGCCCGCCCGGCCCCTCGTGCGGATCAGCCCGTGAAGATCTCGACGACCGACCAGATCGCGAGGCCGAGCATGCACACACCGCCGATGCGCTGCACGGTCTTCAGCGGCACCCGCTTGGCGATGAAGCGCCCGGCCAGCAGGGCCAGCGCCGAGACGGACATGAGGGCGGCCGCAGCACCGATGGCCGTGGACCAGGCGCCGTTGCTCGCGGCGAGGTTCGCGGTGGTGATCTGCGTCAGGTCGCCCCACTCGCTGATGAAGACGGCCATGAAGGCGGTCGAGTAGACCGGCCAGAAGCCGGTCACCGTCTTGATCTCGTCCTCGCCGTCCTCGTCACCGCCGCCACTGCGCAGCAGCATGAACGCGCCGAAGGCGAAGAGGGAGGCCGAGACCAGCTTGACGATCCAGTCGGGCAGCAGACCGATCAGACCGCCCGCGCCGACCGCGATGGCGACATGCACGACGAAGGCGGACGACGTACCGAACCAGACGTACAGCGGCCGCATGCGCGTGCCCATGGCCAGCGAGGCGAACATCGTCTTGTCGGGGAGCTCCGCGAGGAAGATCAGCCCGAAGGCGGTGAGGATCGCCAGGAGGTCGAGATGCATTCCGGGTGGCTTTCTGTACGAGCCGGGCCCCGGGCCTTTCGCGAAGCGCCGCTCGGGCTTCATCGGAGGACCACTCGGCCCGGCATGACGGCAGCGCCCGCAGGGCGCGGGCGTGTCATACCTGACCGAAGGTCTCGCCCACCCGTAAGGATCTACGAGCCCGGCCACCGGGAACCCGAGGGCTCCAGTGTGTCGACGACCGGTTTGCGGGGCTACTCCCCTTCGCAGCCGTCAACATTACCCCACCCGGGGGGCCGGACCGCCGGGGGAGCTGCTCGGTACAGTCCTAAGGTGATCATCCGCGCCACCACCGGGAGTGCCTCCGCATGAGCCGCCGTACCCGCAGGCCCGCCGCCGGGCCGGGACCTTCCCGGCCCACTGTCAGCGTCTGCCGGGGCTGCTGCTGCGGTACCCCGAAGATCCCCGGCGTGGACCACGCCGGTCAGCTGGCACAGCTGCGGCAGTCCCTCGACGGAGTCGCCACCGTGCGTGCGGTGGAGTGTCTGGACGCCTGCGAGCAGGGCAACGTCATCGTGGTGCAGCCCTCCGCCGAGGGACGCGGCGCCGGGGGCCGGCCGGTCTGGCTCGGGCTGGTGAACGATCCGCACGCCGTCGCGGACATCGTGACCTGGGCGGGGGACGGCGGACCCGGTCTCGCCGATGCGCCCGAGATCCTGGACCTGTACGCGTTCAAGCCGTCGCGCCGGGTCCAGGGGGGCCTGAAGGAGTAGGCCCCGTCGGAGGGTGCCGCACGAAATCGATCACAGCGGGACGGCGGCGGCTACGGGCCCTGTCCGGCGGACAGCCGCTCCAGCAGTGCCGGCAGGGCCGTCCCGATGGGTTCGCGAATCGTCTCCTCCGCCAGCTCGTCGTACGGGGTCGGGTCGGCATTCACCACGATGAGCCGGGCGCCGTGCTCCACGGCGATGCCTGCCAGTGAGGCTGCCGGCTGGACCTGAAGGGTCGTGCCCACCGCGACGAACACCTGGCTCGCCTTCGTGATCGCCATCGCCTCGGCCAGGACCCGCGGATCCAGGCGCTCACCGAACATGACCGTCGCGGACTTCAGGATCCCGCCGCAGGCAGGACACGGCGGGTCCGCCTCACCGGCTTCGACCCGCGCCAGCGCCTGCTCCATGGGGGACCGTGCACGGCAGCGCGTACAGACGACCTCGCGTGCCGTGCCGTGGAGCTCGAGGACCTTGCGTGCGGACAGACCGGCCAGCTGGTGCAGTCCGTCCACATTCTGCGTGAGAACCCGCACCGGTGTACCCGACCGCTCCAGTGCCGCGACGGCACGGTGGGCCGCGTTCGGCTCGGCCCTCCAGGTCGCACTGGTGCGGCGCATCTGCCAGGAGCGGCGCCGGATCTCAGGATCGGACATGTAGAAGTCGTAGGTGACGAGCTTCTCCGCCTCCGGGTCCTTCCGCCAGAGCCCTTGCGGCCCACGGTAGTCGGGGATGCCGGAGTCCGTGGAGATGCCGGCGCCGCTGAGGATCGCGACGAGAGTCATGGAGCGAGCGTACGCACCGGCCCGTACCGCCCGCGATCAGATTTGGCCCGGCGCGAGAACGGGACCAGGGACCTCACCACACCGCACCTCACCGTCCTGCCGGTTCGCCGTCCTCCAGCTCCGCCGTGCCCGCCCCGGAGTCCCGCACCTCCAGAGCGGCCAGGACCCTGCGGCCGAGAGACCCGGGCAGATGACCGGCGAGGTCGGCGCGGTCCACCAGCTTCCAGGACAGCAGCTCCTCCTCCTGGATGCGGATCGCCGCGAACTGCTCCGCCGACAGGACGCCACCGTCGTACAGGTACGCGGCCATCGGCGGACGCGCCGGACCGCGCGTCCAGTCGACCGCGAGCAGCCGGCCCGGCTCCAGATCGAGGCCGATCTCCTCCGCCGTCTCCCGGCGCGCGGCCTGCCGCGGGCTCTCGCCCGCATCGGATTCGACCGTGCCGCCGGGCAGCGCCCAGCCTTCGCGATAGTTCGGCTCGACGAGCAGGATCCGCCCCTGCCCGTCGAGGAAGAGCGATGCCGCCGCGGCCAGTACCCGGGGCAGGCCCGCGATGTACGTGGCGTAGTCAGTGGAGGTCATGGCGGCAGCGTAAAGGCATGCCGGGCGGTCCTGGACAGCCATGGGCAGAGAGGGGGTGGTCCGGATAGGGTCGGGGCGGCGCGACTGCCTGTTCGAAAGCAAAGGATGCAAGGTGACGGACGGAGCAGTGATGGAGACCGCCCGCGTGCTCGTCGCGGCGGACAAGTTCAAAGGCTCGCTCACGGCCGTACAGGTCGCGGAGCGGGTGACGGCCGGACTGCGGCGCGTCGTACCCGGGGTGCAGGTCGAGACCCTGCCCGTCGCGGACGGCGGCGACGGCACGGTCGCGGCGGCGGTGGCCGCCGGATTCGAGCGCCGCGAGGCGCGGGTGACCGGGCCGCTGGGCACACCGGTCGACGCGGCGTACGCGGTGCGCGGCACCACGGCCGTGGTGGAGATGGCCGAGGCGTCGGGCCTTCAGCACCTCCCGGCGGGACAGTTCGCCCCGCTCACGGCCACCACGTACGGCTCCGGCGAGCTGCTGCGGGCGGCGCTCGACGCCGGCGCGCGGACGATCGTGTTCGGGGTCGGCGGCAGCGCCACCACGGACGGCGGCGCGGGCATGCTCGCCGCGCTCGGTGCCCGCTTCCTGGACACGGACGGCAAGCCCGTCGGCCCCGGTGGCGGAGGGCTCGCCGAACTGGCCGAGGCCGATCTGTCGGGGCTCGACCCCCGGCTGACGGACATCGATCTGATCCTGGCCAGCGACGTGGACAACCCGCTGACCGGACCGAAGGGCGCCCCCGAGGTGTACGGGCGGCAGAAGGGCGCCACCGAGGACGACATCGCGGTCCTGGACGCGGCGCTCGCCCACTACGCCTCCGTCCTGGGACCCGAGCACGCGGCGCTCCCCGGGGCGGGTGCCGCCGGAGGCATCGGCTACGGCGCACTGGTCGCGCTGGGGGCACGCTTCCGGCCCGGCATCGAGGTCATGCTCGACGTCCTGGGCTTCGCCCCGGCGCTCGCCCGCGCCACGCTCGTCATCACCGGCGAGGGATCGCTCGACGAGCAGACCCTCCACGGCAAGGCCCCGGCGGGCGTCGCCGCGGCGGCCCGTGCCGCGGGCGTGGAGGTCGTCGCCGTCTGCGGACGGCTCGCCCTGCCGCCCGAGGCGCTGGAAGGGGCCGGGATCCGGCGGGCCTACCCCCTGACGGAACTCGAACCCGACCCGGCGGTCTCCATGGCCCAGGCAGGACCCTTGCTCGAACGCGTGGCCGAGGCGATCGCCCGCGACTTCCTGTCGTGACGCACAACGTCCTGTCGTGACGCGCAGAGGTGAGGGGGCGGGCCCACGGGCCCGCCCCCTCACCACCGCCCCGCCCCCCAGAGCCGGAAGGCCGCCAGGGCCACCAAGAACACGAACACCTCGCGCGGCCGGGACAGCGAACACGACCTCACCAGTTACAACCGCCCCAACCCCATCA
>NZ_JBHTRI010000047.1:0-49982 GCF_042796085.1 Streptomyces sp. NPDC056452 | reverse complement strand
GTTCCCGCCCTGTGCGCAGGGCGGGAACCACGGGCCACCGGCGTCCGTGGTCTGCGGTGGTGCGGCTCAGATGGCGGCCTTCTTGAGGCGTCGCCGCTCACGCTCGGAGAGGCCGCCCCAGATACCGAACCGTTCGTCGTTGTTGAGGGCGTACTCAAGGCATTCGGAGCGGACTTCGCAGGCGAGGCAGACCTTCTTCGCCTCGCGGGTGGATCCGCCCTTCTCGGGAAAGAAGGACTCGGGGTCTGTCTGGGCGCACAGTGCGCGCTCCTGCCAGCCGAGTTCCTCGTCCGCGTCCTCGACCAGCAGTTGCTGGAACAGCTCGGTCATGTGCGCCCCTCGTCTGTCTCTTGCGTCCCCGTGATGCAGCCGTTACTGATGCGGCCGAACGACACGAGTGAAATTACAAGTGTGTAGCTCCGGGCCAGTCAAGCGAAGATCTGCTATTGGCCCTGGTATTCACTCTGCGGAACCAAGCCTATGCGGAAAGTGTTCAAATCACCAAAAACCTGACATATGCCATCGGCTTGGCTCCGCGCCGCTTCTCACCGAGTGAGACGACCGGGGTTGCCCCGATGTTGCGATTCGATCACCGAAGGGATCAAGATCACAGTCGGGTCACGGATACTCAACCGCGTTTACTCATGCGGTTGATGCGCCACCTTGCCTGTCCCGCAACTGCCAAAACCTTTCTCCACCCACTACAACCGGATGGGGTGAAACATTGCCGCCAATTCGGGCATTGGGTTGACAGAAGGACGAGCAAGCCGGTCTCCTTGACTGCATGCCAGCGACCGCAGCCATGTACCCGACCCACGTCCGTGGGTTCCGTACGGCTGTCCAGGCCCGCTGTTGCTGTTCCAGCTGTCACAGCTGTTGAAGCCGTAGCGCTCCAGCTCTGATCCAGCTCTCTTTCCCCGCTTTCGGGTCTCCGCGACACCCCCCGCACATGTATCCCCATGCCGAGGAACCACCGCACCCATGAACAGCAGCGACAGCGACCTCTCGATCGCCGGCGACATCCTCGAGGTCCAGCACCTCCTGCAGCCGGCCCGCACCCACCCCTCCACCGTGGCCGAGTTCGTCGGCCTGGCCCGCTCCCTCGCCGCGGACCGGTCCCGCTGGGCACACCTCGTCCGGTACGACACCACCACCCGCTGGTACCACCGGCTGCAGAGCGTTCCCCCGGCCACCGGCTCCGACCCGGCCGGGCAGACCCCGCTCGGCTACGAGGTCTGGCTGCTCAGCTGGGTTCCCGGCCAGGGCAGCGGGCTCCACGACCACGGCCTGTCCTCGGGTGTACTCACCGTCCTGGAAGGCGAACTGACCGAGCGCACGGAGCGCGGGACACGGACGCTCGGCGCCGGCGCACAGCGCGTGTTCGCGCCCGGCTACGTCCACGAGGTCGTCAACGACTCGCTCGAACCGGCCGTCAGCCTGCACATCTACTACCCGGGTCTGACCGACATGCCGATGCACACCGCGCAGTGCGCCCCGGCTGCCCTGGACGCCGTACCCGCCTGACGCCGCAGTCCCCACCACCCCCACGAGGACCGGGCCCCGCCTGACAGACTGGTCCTCATGCGCATTGTGGTTCTGGCCGGCGGTATCGGTGGTGCTCGTTTCCTGCGTGGCCTCAAACAGGCCGCCCCGGACGCGGACATCACGGTGATCGGCAACACCGGCGACGACATCCATCTGTTCGGGCTGAAGGTCTGCCCCGACCTGGACACCGTGATGTACACCCTCGGCGGTGGCATCAACGAGGAGCAGGGCTGGGGGCGTACGGACGAGAGTTTCCAGGTCAAGGAAGAACTCGCGGCGTACGGCGTGGGACCCGAGTGGTTCGGGCTCGGCGACCGTGACTTCGCGACCCACATCGTCCGTACCCAGATGCTCGGCGCGGGCTATCCGCTGAGCGCGGTCACCGAGGCGCTCTGTGCGCGCTGGAAGCCGGGGGTCCGGCTGATCCCGATGTCCGACGACCGCGTCGAGACGCACGTGGCCGTCGACGTCGACGGCGAGAGCAGGGCCATCCACTTCCAGGAGTACTGGGTGAAGCTGCGCGCCTCCGTCACGGCGCAGGCGATCGTGCCGGTCGGCGCCGAGCAGGCGAAGCCCGCGCCGGGAGTGCTCGAAGCCATCGCCGAGGCCGACGTCATCGTCTTCCCGCCGTCCAATCCCGTCGTCTCGGTGGGGACCATCCTGGCCGTGCCCGGTATCCGGGAAGCGATCGCCGAGGCCGGGGTGCCGGTCGTCGGACTCTCCCCCATCGTCGGTGACGCACCCGTGCGCGGCATGGCCGACAAGGTGCTGGCCGCGGTCGGCGTCGAAGCGACGGCGTCGGCCGTCGCCCAGCACTACGGCTCGGGACTGCTCGACGGCTGGCTCGTCGACACCGTGGACGCCGGGTCCGTGGCCGAGGTCGAGGCGGCCGGGATCCGCTGCCGCGCCGTGCCGCTGATGATGACGGACGTGGACGCGACCGCCGAGATGGCGCGGCAGGCGCTGACACTCGCCGAGGAGGTACGGGCGTGAACCGCGGACCTGGCGAGGCACCCTCGTACCGGGTGTGGGCACTGCCCGGGATGCCCGAGGTGCGGGCGGGTGACGACATCGCCAAGCTGATCGCCACCACGGACCCGGGGCTCGTGGACGGCGACGTCCTGCTCGTCACCTCGAAGATCGTCTCCAAGGCGGAGGGCCGGATCGTCGAGGCGGCCGACCGTGAGGCGGCGATCGACGCCGAGACCGTCCGTGTGGTCGCCCGGCGCGGAACGCTGCGGATCGTGGAGAACCGGCAGGGCCTCGTCATGGCCGCGGCCGGGGTCGACGCGTCCAACACCCCCACCGGCACCGTACTGCTGCTCCCCGAGGACCCGGACGCTTCCGCGCGGGCGATCCGGGACGGGCTGCGCGACACGCTCGGGGTCGAGGTCGGGGTCGTCGTCACGGACACCTTCGGGCGCCCCTGGCGCAACGGCCTGACGGATGTCGCGATCGGGGCGGCCGGCGTCAGGGTGCTGGACGACCTCCGGGGCGGCACGGACGCGTACGGAAATCCGCTGAGCGCGACCGTGGTCGCCACGGCGGACGAGCTGGCCTCGGCCGGTGACCTGGTGAAGGGCAAGGCGTCGGGGCTGCCGGTCGCGGTGGTGCGGGGGCTGTCCCATGTGACGTCCACGGCGGACACCGGGGGCGGCGCCCGGGAGATGGTGCGGGTCGCGGCCGACGACATGTTCCGGCTGGGAACGTCCGAGGCGGTACGGGAGGCGCTGTATCTGCGGCGCACGGTGCGGGAGTTCACGGACGAGCCGGTGGACCCGGGAGCCGTACGGCGTGCGGTGGCGGCGGCGGTGACGGCTCCGGCCCCGCACCACACGACGCCGTGGCGGTTCGTCCTGCTGGAGTCGGCGAGCTCACGGACCCGGCTGCTCGACGCGATGCGGGACGCGTGGATCGCGGACCTGCGCCGGGACGGCCGGAGCGAGCAGTCGATCGCCAAGCGGGTGCGACGGGGTGACGTCCTGCGCAACGCGCCGTATCTGGCGGTGCCGTGCCTGGTGATGGACGGCTCGCACACCTACGGGGACGAGCGCAGGGACGCCGCGGAGCGCGAGATGTTCGTCGTCGCGGCCGGCGCGGGCGTCCAGAACTTCCTGGTGGCGCTGGCCGGTGAGCGGCTCGGATCGGCATGGGTGTCCTCGACGATGTTCTGCCGGGACGTGGTGCGCGGGGTGCTCGATCTTCCGGACTCATGGGATCCGCTGGGCGCGGTGGCCGTGGGCCACGCGGCAGGTGCGCCGCGCGAGCGGGGCCCGCGCGAGGTGGAGGAGTTCGTCGCGGTGAGGTGAGGCGGGCGGGCGTCTCCCCGCCCGGGGCTCAGAGACGGGCGATGTCGCCCGGTGTCATGCGCGGGGCCCGGCGGGCCGGGGTGCGGCCCGACAGCATGATCAGGCGCGTCGCCCTGTGCCGCTGGCCCTCGTACGGGGCCAGGAGGGCCAGCATCTCCTCGTCGTCGGCGTTCCTGTTGCCCGCCAGGGCATGGCCGACGATGCCCGGGAGGTGGAGGTCGCCGACCGTGACCGCGTCGGCAGCGCCGTTCGAGCGCTGGAGGGTCTCCGCCGCGGTCCAGGGACCGATGCCCGGGATCAGCTCCAGACGGGCCATGGCCTCGGGGAGCTCCATGGCGGCCGCTTCCTCCATCCGGCGGGCCACCCGTACGGCACGCAGGATCGTCGAGGAGCGCTTGGTGTCGACACCCGCGCGATGCCATTCCCAGGACGGGATCAGGGACCAGGTCCTGGCGTCGGGCATGACGTACAGGCCATGGGCGCCGAACAGCCCGTCCTGGGGGCCGGGCGCCGGGGTGCCGTACCGGCGGACCAGCAGGCGCCAGGCGCGGTAGGCCTCGTCGGTGGTGACCTTCTGTTCGAGGATCGACGGAATCAGGGACTCCATCACCAGACCGGTGCGCAGCAGGCGCAGACCGGGCCGGCTGTGGTGGGTCGCGGCGACCAGCCGGTGGCGCGGGCGGAAGGCGTCCGGATCGTCGCCCTCGCCGAGCAGCGCCGGCAGCCGGTCCAGGAGCCACTGCGCGCCGGGGCCCCAGGCCGCCGCCTCGATCCGGCCGTCCCGGGCAGCCGTGACCCGCAGGGTGCCGGGGCCGGCCGGTGTGCGGGTGGCCCGCCAGAACGATCCGTCGGCCAGGGACCGGTACGTGGGGTCCACGGGGCCCCGCCGCAGGGGGCTCAGGACCAGCCGCAGATCGAGCGGACCCGGCGGGGTCCAGGTCCGGTCCCGGGGCGGGGCGGACGTGCCCGTCGCCGCCGGCAACTGGTGGGGCACGGCGGTGGTGCGGGGTACGAAGCGTCCTGCCACGGGTGAGGTCCTCGGTCGTCGGTTGCCTTCGAGGGTACGGCCGGCGGAACGGAACCTACTCGTCGGACGAGAAACGCACCGAGGCGTCCGGAAGGACGGCACCGCACCAGACGCGGACCCCGTCACGCAGTTCGTTGTCGGCGCCGACCTGTGCGCCGTCCCCGATCACCGCGCCGGCGAGCACCGTACGACTGCCGACCCTGGCGCCGGCCCCGACCAGCGAGTCGGTGATCACGGCCCCCGGTTCGACGACCGCGCCCGCCAGGACGGTGGAGCCCGTGATCCTCGCACCCGCGCCGATCAGCGCGCCTTCGCCGATGACCGTACCGCCGGTGAGTTTGGCGTCGGCGGCCACGGATGCCGTGGGCAGCACCAGGCGGTCCCCGCAGCGGCCGGGCACCGCCGGGGACGGGGCGCGGCCCAGGACCAGGTCGGCGGAGCCGCGTACGAATGCCTGCGGGGTGCCGAGGTCCAGCCAGTAGGTGGAGTCGACCATGCCCTGGAGATGGGCTCCGGAGGCGAGGAGCCCGGGGAAGGTCTCACGTTCCACGGAGACCGGCCGGCCGGCCGGGATGGTGTCGATGACCGACCTGCGGAAGATGTACGCCCCCGCGTTGATCTGGTCGGTGACTATCTCCTCGGGAGTCTGCGGCTTCTCCAGGAAGGCCGTCACCCTGCCCGTGGCGTCCGTCGGTACGAGACCGAAGGCGCGCGGGTCCTCCACCCTCGTGAGGTGCAGGGAGACGTCCGCTCCCGACGTGGCGTGCGACGTGACCAGGGCCCGGATGTCGAGACCGGTGAGGATGTCCCCGTTGAAGATGAGGACGGGCTCGTCCGGGCCGGAGGCCAGCCGCGACGCCACGTTGCGGATGGCTCCGCCCGTACCGAGCGGTTCGTGCTCGGTGACGTACTCGATGGAGAGGCCGAGCGACGAACCGTCACCGAAGTACGGTTCGAACACCTCCGCCAGGTAGGACGTCGCGAGCACTATGTGCTCGACCCCGGCTGCCCGTGCACGCGCCAGCTGGTGCGTGAGGAACGGGACACCCGCCGCCGGAACCATCGGCTTCGGGGTGTGCACCGTCAGCGGACGCAGCCGGGTGCCCTTGCCTCCTACCAGGAGGATCGCTTCTCTTGCCTCTGTCACAGCACCGTCTCTGCTTCCTGCTGGGGCCGGGCCTCGTATCGGCTGGCCAGTGTATGCAGACCGTGCGGAGCTCTCCCGGTCAGCGGCCCTGCAGGTTGGCCGAACTGGTCCGGGCCGTGCCGAGCTTCTTGTAGAGACGGCTCCCGGGGCATTCGGTTGCGAAACCGTCGCGGTGACCGGAGATGACGTTGAGCTTGGCCTTCGCACCCTTCTTGTACTTGCCGCTGCCGCCGGAGACGAGAGTGACCTTGGCCTTGGGGTTACGGCCGAACAGACCGAGCTTCCAGGCGGTGAGCTTGGCGATCGCGGTCACGGCGGCGGCGGGCGGATTCTTCGAGCTGTACGTTCCGAGTACCGCGATGCCCATGCTGTTGGAGTTGAAACCGAGGGTGTGTGCCCCGAGGACGGCCTTCGTCACGCCTCCCGCGCGTCCTTCGTAGATGTTTCCGCACTTGTCGACGGCGAAGTTGTAGCCGAAGTCGCGCCAGCCACTGCTCTTGACGTGGTAGCGGTAGATACTGCGCAGGACCGAGGGCGCCTGGGCACAGGTGTAGTTGTTGCCCGTGGCGCTGTGGTGGATGAAGGCGGCCTTGACGGTCGTGGTGTACGCGAAGCTGCGCTCGCGCAGGCTCTCGTCGGCGCCCCAGCCCTTGCGCGTGACGATGCGCGGGCGTGGTCCCACGAACGGCTTGGCGCCCGCTGCCACGACGGCCTGTTCCTCGGACTCGGCCTTGCTGAGGGCGGGGATCTCGGTGGCGCCGAGCGGGGCGAGGTCGGCGTTCACGGCGGAACTCTCGGCCGCCGCCACGGTGAGGGCGCCGGCGCCGGGGAGCGCGCCGGGCTGGGGGGACGTGACGGGCGTGGCGGTGCCGGTGCCCGGGGTGCCCGCGGAGGGCTGCTGCGGGTCGTCGCCCGGGTCGACGAGTTCCACCCGCAGACCCTCGGGGAGCGGTGCCGACAGACCGGCACGGTCCTGCGCGGCCTCGGCCCGTACGCGTACCTCGACGCCGTCCGAGTCGCCGACCCAGAGCGGGGCGGTGGAACCGCGGACCGTGGCGGATTCGCGCTCGGCGCTCCCGGCGTCGGCCCCGTGGTCGGCGTTGTGCGTCTCGAGGTCCTGCCAGCCGGACCAACGACCGGTGCCGGTCGAGCGGGTGCGGACCTGGACGGTTCCGTGGAGTTCGGCGTCGGCGTCGTCCCAGACCACGCCGACGAGGGAGAAGCGGTGGGCGTTGCGCTGACCCAGACCCCGGGCCGAGTCGGGGGACAGCGATCTGGAGTCGGTGGGTTCACCGGTGGCCCGTGAGGTCGCGCCGGTGAGCGGTCGCAGGGGCAGGGACTGCGTCGAACCCGACGGTTCGGCAGCGGTCGCCGCGGCCGCCTGGGCGACCGGGGCAGAAGCGGGTACGGCGGGCGCGGGCGCGGCGAGCGGCAGGGTGAGTGCCGCCGCGCAGGTGACGCCGATGGAGGTTGCAAGAAGTGCATGCATACAGGAAATCCTGGACAGAACCGGCATCTCCGGCTACTGGAGGGTGACCGCCCCCACTTGACGGCCCGTCTGCCGATCCGGTGTAAGCGGCACCCTTCGCGCCCCGCCCCGTCCCTTCCGGCCGCGTACCCTTGCGCGGATGAACGCCAGTGATCGCACCCCCGCCGACCTGCTGCGATCCGCGCTCGCCGCGGACCCGGCCCGCCCCCTGGTCACCTTCTACGACGACGCAACCGGAGAGCGCGTCGAACTGTCGGTGGCCACCTTCGCCAATTGGGTGGCCAAGACCGCCAATCTGCTGCAGGGAGACCTGGCCGCCGAACCGGGAGACCGGCTGGCGCTGCTGCTCCCCGCCCACTGGCAGTCGGCGGTCTGGCTGCTCGCGTGCTCGTCGGTGGGCGTCGTCGCCGACGTCCAGGGCGACCCCGCCGCCGCCGATCTCGTCGTCAGCGGACCGGACACGCTGGACCGTGCGCGCGCCTGCCGCGGCGAGCGGGTCGCGCTGGCGCTGCGCCCCCTCGGCGGCCGTTTCCCGCAGCCGCCCGAGGGCTTCGCGGACTACGCGGTGGAGGTGCCGGGCCAGGGCGACCGCTTCGCCCCGTACGCACCCGTGGACCCCGCCGCACCCGCCCTGGCCGTGGACGGCGTCGAACTGACGGCGGACCGGCTCGTCGCACGGGCCCGTGAGGACGCGGCGGAACTGGGCCTCACGCCGGGGTCGCGCCTGCTGACGGGACGTTCGTACGACACCTGGGGAGGGCTCTCCGCCGGTCTCTTCGCCCCGCTGGCCGCCGGGGGCTCCGTGGTCCTGTGCCGCCACCTCGGCCTGCTGGACGAGGACGGTCTGGCCAAGCGCGTCGAGAGCGAGCGGGTCAGCAGCACCGCGGTATGACAAGCGCTCCGTGGGCCACCCGTCCGGCCCACGGCGGGCCGAGCCCCCGGGACTGAGCAGCGGCTGCGGTACATGATCGGGCGGTACAGACCACTCTGCCTGAATGCACAACCAAGCGTGAGGTTCAGCCGTCTACTCCTGCGACCGGCGGCTCATCGCGCCGCCGAACGTGAAGGATGGACGCAGACGTGACCGACAGCTCCGGACCCCCTGCCGACCCGGACCGCCCGGACCGCCCGGACTCCTCGGCCGAGGACGGGCCGAAGGAAGGGTCGCAGGACGATTCCGGGGCAACCCCGCAGGCCGGCTCGCCCGCCCCTGGCGGCGACGACGGAAGTGACGGCAGCGACAAGAGCGACGGCGGCGGTGACGGGATCCGGACCTGGGCCGAGCGGCCCAAGAGCGGCATCCCCGGGCACCGGCGGCACTGGCTCCGCTGGACCGCTCTCGCCGCCTCGTTCCTCGTGCTGGTCGCCGCCGGGGTCGGCTGGTGGCTGTACAAGAAGCTCGACGGCAACATCACGACCGACACGAGCGCCGCCGCCGAGCTCAAGGCGTACGAGAAGGAGCGCCCCACCGCGATCGCGATGGACGCGCAGAACATCCTGCTCATCGGCTCGGACACCCGGTCGGGCGACAACCGCAAGTACGGCCGGGACGACGGCGGCAGCCAGCGCTCGGACACCACGATCCTCCTGCACCTCGCGGCCGACCGTAAGAGCGCCACCGCGGTGTCCATCCCACGTGACCTGATGGTCGACATCCCGAGCTGCCACCCCGCGGGCGGCAAGGCCACCAAGAAGCAGTTCGCCCAGTTCAACTGGGCCTTCGAGCTCGGCGGCACCGCCTGCACGATCCGCACCGTCGAGAACATGACGGGCATTCGCGTCGACCACCACATGGTCATCGACTTCAGCGGCTTCAAGGACATGGTGGACGCCGTGGACGGTGTCGAGGTCTGCCTCAAGGAGCCGGTCAAGGACGACGACGCCCATCTCGAGCTCCCCGCGGGACGCCAGAAGCTCGACGGCGAGCAGGCGCTGGGGTACGTACGGGCCCGCAAGTCGATCGGCGACGGCAGCGACACCGAGCGAATGGACCGCCAGCAGAAGTTCCTGGGCGCCCTCGTGAACAAGATGCAGAGCAACGGCGTCCTGCTCAACCCGACGAGGCTGTACCCGGTGCTGGACGCGGCGACGAAGTCGCTCACCACCGACCCGGGGCTGGACTCGCTCAGGGACCTGTACGACCTGGTGCGCGGGATGCGGAACGTCCCCACGGAGAAGGTGCAGTTCCTGACCGTGCCCCGGCAGCCCTACCGTGCGGACCGGAACCGGGACGAGCTCGTCCAGCCGGACGCCGACCGGCTGTTCGAGCAGTTGCGCAAGGACGAGCCCGTCGCCGTCGTCCCGGCCGACGAGAACAAAGCGGGGGATTCACAGCCGACGCACAGTTCCGAGAAGGACTCCACCGACGAAAAGCCCGGCAGTACGGACGGGAGTCCGACGCCGGCCCCCACTTATTCGGGGTCGAATGCCGCGGATGACCTGTGCGACCAGTAAAGCAATGGCCAAGCAATGGGCGGCAATCGGAGTGGAATAGGCAGAATGCCCGGTTATAAGAGGCGTGGAATATGTCACGCACGTCGCCCATGGCCGAATCGGCCGGATAGTGTGACGCGATCCGGTGCCGACGGCCCCATGGCCGCGCACTGCTGGAGCGACAGACCGAGCGCCCTGCCGGGGGAGGCGCCTCGCGTGGCACCGACGGAGGATTCAGGAAACCGTGGACGCGCATAGCCGTGGGCGGGCGGACGAAATGGACGCCGCCGACCAGTGGGTACTCAACCCGCAGACCGGCCATTACGAATTGCGACTGAGTCACTCCGGAACAGAGTCGTCCGGCACTTCCCGTACGTCGGCCCCCTATGGCCCGGACAACAGGAACGATCCACTCCGCGAGGTCCCCGGGCAGCGGAACCGCCGTTCCGCACGGAGCGGGCACACCCAGGAGCAGCCGCAGGTGCCGGCCGGGCGCCGTAAGCGCACATCGCCGAAGGCGCGGCGGAAGAAGGCCCTGCTGTGGACCGGCGGCGTGATGGCCTTCGTGATCGTCGCCGGATCGGCGGGGGCGTACGCCCTCTACCAGAAGTTCAACGGCAATCTCGACACCGTCGACGTCGGTGACGCCGGCAGCAAGAGCGTCGCCGCCGACGGGCCGCTCAACATACTGATCATCGGCACGGACAAGCGCACCGGCAGCGGCAACGAGGGCTACGGCGACAAGGGCAGCACCGGCCACGCCGACACCAACATCCTCTTCCACGTCTCCGCGGACCGCACCAACGCCACGGCGATGAGCATCCCCCGCGACCTGATGACGGACATCCCCGAGTGCACGACCAAGCAGCCGGACGGTTCGCAGAAGGTCATACCCGGCTCGCAGAACGTCCGGTTCAACGTCAGCCTCGGCCAGGAAGGCCGCGACCCGGGCTGCACGATGCGTACGGTCAGGAAGATCACCGGCCTCTCCGTCGACCACTTCATGATGGTCGACTTCAACGCGGTCAAGGAGCTCTCCACGGCCGTCGGCGGGGTCAAGGTCTGCCTGGCCAAGGCGGTCAAGGACCCCGACTCGCACCTCGACCTGCCCGCCGGTGAGTCCACCGTCGAGGGCGAGCAGGCACTGGCGTTCGTCCGCACACGGCACAGCTTCGGGAATCAGAGCGACCTCGACCGGATCAAGGTGCAGCAGCAGTTCATCGGCTCGATGATCCGTCAGATGAAGTCCGACGACACCCTGACGAGCCCCACGAAGCTCTTCAGCCTCGCGGACGCCGCGACCAAGGCGCTCACGGTCGACTCCGGCATCGGGTCGATCAAGAAGCTGACCTCGCTCGCGCAGGAGCTCGGCAGGATCGACACCAAGAACATCACCTTCGTCACGCTGCCGGTGATCGACAACCCGGCCGAGCCGACGCCCATCACCGTGGTCGTGGAACCGCGGAAGTCGGAGCAGCTCTTCGCGATGATGCGCTCCGACACCTCCCTGACCGAGGTCAAGCAGAAGGAGACGGCGGCCAGGAGCAAGCAGGAAGCGGTGCTCAAGGGCGCCAAGGCCGATCCGGCCGACATACGCGTCGACGTCCTCAACGGCGGCAGCATCGCCGGCGCCGCGGGCGCGACCGTCACCTGGCTGAAGACCGAACAGGGCGTGCCGGAGGCCACGAACAAGGCGAACGCCCCGGCGAAGATCGACACGACGACACTGGCGTACGCGCCCGACCAGGCGGACCAGGCCCGCGCCCTCGCGGCGATCATGGGGCTGCCCGCCACGGCACTCAAGCAGGGAACAGCCGACGCCGAAGGCCTTCAGGCGATGGTGCTGACCCTGGGAGCCGACTTCAAGGGTGCGGGAGTGCCCGTCACCGGTCCGGTCAAGGCACCGGAAGACATTCAGAAGGCCAGCGCCGACAAGGCAGAGTGCGCGAAGTGACGACGGGTCGTCGCGCCACAGCGAAAGTCTGAGCAGCAGGGGGGTCCTGGTGGGACGGAGCAGCACGCCTGGGGAGGGGACGCGGTCGCGCGTCCGGCACGAGGGCCCGGTCGACGGTGCCCTCGGAAGCGGCGACACGGAGACCGGCGGCACGGTAAGAGGTGGTCGCAGCCGACGGGAACGGTCCGCCCCGACGGAGGGCGGGCACCGCCAGGGCGGGCCGAGCCGCCGTTCCAGACGGGCCAACAAACGCGGCAAACGGCGCGTACTGCGCTGGGTCGCGTCCGTTCTCGCCCTGCTGATACTCGGCACCGGCGGAGCCGGATACCTCTACTACAAGCACCTCAACGGCAACATCAAGAAAGAGGACCTGACCCTCGGCGACAAGGACATGGCCGACCACAAGGCCAACGCCGCCGGGCAGACCCCGCTGAACATCCTGATCATCGGGTCCGACGCCCGGGACTCCGAAGCGAACCAGAAGCTCGGCGGCGCCAAGGAGACCTTCGGGGGCACACCGCTCGCCGACGTGCAGATGCTGCTGCACCTCTCCGCGGACCGCAGCAACATCTCGGTCGTGAGCATGCCGCGCGACACCATGCTGAAGATGCCCAAGTGCACCGACCCGAAAACCGACGAGGTGTACCCGGCCAGCACGAAGCCCGTCCAGACGAACGCGAGCCTCGGCCGCGGCGGGCCCGGGTGCACGGTGGCCACCTGGTACGAGCTCACCGGCATCACGATCGACCACTTCATGATGATCGACTTCGCGGGCGTCGTCTCGATGGCCGACGCGATCGGCGGCGTCCCGGTCTGTGTCGACGCCAACATCCACTCGCACGGCAGCGACGGCAAGGGCTCCGGGCTGAAGCTGGAGGAGGGCACCACCGCCGTCAAGGGCAAGCAGGCTCTGCAGTGGCTGCGCACCCGCTACGGCTTCGAGGACAACACGGACCTCGGCCGCGCCAAGGCCCAGCACCAGTACCTGAACTCGATGGTGCGCGAACTGCGCAAGGGCACCAAGCTCACCGACCCCGGAAAGCTGATGGGGCTCGCCGAGGCGGCCACCAGCGCGCTGACGGTCGACAAGGGCCTGGACACGGTCAAGAAGCTGTACGACCTTGCGGAGGAGCTCAAGAAGGCCCCGACCGACCGCATCACCATGACGACCATGCCGAACGTCTACGGGACGGGCGATCTCGCCGGCCGGGTGTTCCCCAAGGCCGGGGAGGCGGAGCAGGTGTTCCGGATGGTCCGTGAGGACATCCCGCTGGACGGCAAGGCCTCCAAGCGCAAGACACCCGTCACCAAGGACGTCGCCGCGCCCGTCGCGGAGATCCCCGTCAGCGTGCGCAACGCGACCAGCACGGACGGTCTCGGTCCGGCACAGGGCCGTGCGACCGCGGTCAAGGACCTGCTCACGGACGCGGGCTTCGCCAAGGCCTCGATCGACTCCCAGAACGTCGCGGCGGCCGGCCGGACCGGCATCCTCTACCCCAGTGCGGACATGGAGGCCGACGCCCAGGCGGTCGCGAAGGCGCTCGGGATCCCGGTGTCCCAGGTGCAGAAGTCGACCGATGCCTCGGGCATCGTGCTGGCCGTGGGTGCCGACTGGCGCGAGGACGGGGCGTACCCGGCCAAGGCCGTCGACGAGAAGACGCCGGAGTCGGCGGGTGCGCTCAACGGTGCGAACGACGAGGCGTGCATGCACGTCAACCCGAACTACACCTTCTGACGCCCGTACGAGAAGGGGCCCCGCCGTCTCCGGCGGGGCCCCTTCCTGCGTCCGGCTGTCAGACCGTCTGTTCCCGCACGGCCGGGCGGCGGCTCGCGATGACCCGCTTCGCGAGCGACCGGGGGCTGGTCAGGAAGCCGTAGCCCCACGACATGTGCATGGTCGCCAGCGCCACCGGGATCTGCGCCCGCGCCTTGAGCGGCAGGCCCTTGCCTGCGGGCAGCGAGCCGGCGACGATCGCCGCGACGTACCCGGCCGGCACGACGAACGCCCACGGGGTGACCGCGGCACCGACGACGATGCCGGCCGCGATCGCGCAGACGGCGGTCGGCGGGGCCAGGTAGCGCAGGTTGATCGACCCGGCGTGGTAGCGGGCCACGACGTGGCGCCAGCGGCCGTACTCCTTGTACTGCTTGGACAGGGCGCGGATGCTGGGCCGGGGCCGGTACTGCACCTTCAGCTCCGGCGAGAACCAGATCTGCCCGCCGGCCTCGCGGATGCGGAAGTTCAGCTCCCAGTCCTGGGCGCGGATGAACTCCACGTTGTAGCCGTCGGCCCGCTCCAGGGCCTCGCGGCGGAAGACGCCCAGGTACACGGTCTCGGCCGGGCCCGCCTGGCCGCCGGTGTGGAAGGCCGCGTTGCCGACGCCGATCTTCGACGTCATCGCGGCGGCGACGGCGTCCTCCCAGGCGTTCTCGCCCTCGGCGTGCATGATGCCGCCGACGTTCTGCGCGCCGGTCTCCTCCAGGAGGCGGACCGCGGTCGCAATGTAGTTCGGAGAGAGCATGCCGTGGCCGTCGACCCGTACCACGATCGGGTGACGTGAGGCCTTGATCGCGGCATTCAGCGCGGCGGGGGTGCGGCCGGTCGGGTTCGGCACCGTGTGGACCCGGGAGTCCTCCCGTACCAGCTCAGCGGCGATCTCGTCCGTACGGTCCGTCGAGGGACCGAGGGCGATCACGACCTCCATCTCACCGGCGTACTCCTGCTCCAGGATGTGCCGGACCGAGTTCCTGAGATGGCGTTCCTCATTGAGCACCGGCATGATCACGGAGACGGCGGGGTACTGCGCGGCAGACATGTGGTCCTCAGGGGGTCCTCGGGGGTGCCGGGGTTCCGAGGGGCTCTCGCACCCCGGGATACGGCGTGATTCGGCCGCCACGTTACCGCGAATGGGGGACACCGGCGCGCGCCGCCGGGTCTCCTCCCGGTCTGCAGATCGTATGGGCCTACCGTGCGAAAGTCCCACTCGCACCGCGGAGGTGTCCCCCGTGCCCACGCCGCACCGATCGCCCCGTCCACCGCACCCCCGCACCGCTCCCACGCAGCGCAGAACCGCCCGGAAGCCCGGAGCGGGCACCAGGAACCGGCCCCGGACCGGCAGCCGGAAGGGGCCGCCCCGCTGGGGCATGCGGGTGGCCACCGGGCTGTCCGTACTGGTGCTCGGCGCCGGCGGGATCGGCCACGCCGTGGTGAGCGGCCTGGAGACGGGGATCGACCGGGTCGATCCGTTCAAGGACATGAAGAACCGGCCCCAGGGCGGCCACGGCATGAACTTCCTGCTGGTCGGCACCGACGGCCGGGAGAAGATCACCAAGGCGGAGAAGAAGAAGTACAGGCTGGGCGGAGCGCCCTGTCACTGCACCGACACCCTCATGCTCGTCCACCTCTCCGCCGACAAGCAGCGGGCGAGCGTCGTCAGCCTGCCCCGCGACAGCTACGCCGAGATCCCGGCCCACACCGACCGGACCACCGGCAAGAAGCACTCGGCCCACCCGGTGAAGCTGAACGCCGCCTACGCGGAGGGCGGCCCGCACCTGACCGTGCGCACCGTCGAGGGCATGACGGGAATCAAGATCGACCACTACCTGGAGGTCGACTTCACCAGCTTCATGGCGACGGTCGACACCCTGGGCGGGGTGCAGATCTGCACCGCCAAGCCGCTCAAGGACCGCTACACCGGCCTGAACCTGGCCGCGGGAACCCACAAGCTGGACGGCGGCAAGGCCCTCCAGTACGTACGGTCCCGGCACATCGACGGGGCCGCCGACCTGGGCCGGATGCAGCGCCAGCAGAAGTTCATGGCCGCGCTGGTCAAGCAGACCACCAGCAGCGGTGTGCTGATGAACCCGGTGAAGTTCCAGCAGGTGGCCTCGTCGATGCTCAAATCGGTCCGCGCCGACAAGGGATTCGGCACGGACCAGATGCTGGAGCTCGGCAAGGCGATGCGCGGCTTCACTCCGTCCTCGTCGGAATTCGCCTCCGTACCGATCCAGGACGGCGGTTATCCCGTCAAGGGAATCGGCTCCACGGTGAAGTGGGACACGAAGAAGTCGAAGAAGCTGTTCCGTGCCCTGCGCGAGGACAAGCCGCTCGCCCCCCACCTGCCGAAGCAGCCCAGGGCGACGGTCGTCGGCGTCGCCCCGGAGCAGATCCGGGTGCAGGTCTACAACGGGACGCGGAAGGACGGGCTCGGCCAGAAGGTCGACGCGGCGCTGCGCGGCACCGGTTTCAACACCACCCGCTCCCCGCTGAACGGCGGCCCGCGCGACCTCAAGCGGACCGTGGTCAGCTACGACCCCCGGTGGGACCGGTCGGCGAAGGCCCTGGCGACGGCGCTGCCCGGGTGCGAGCTGAAGGCCGTGAAGGGGCAGGGCGGGACGATGAAGGTGAAGGCCGGCTCCGACTTCACGAAGGTCCAGCGGGTCAAGGCCGAGGACCCGCAGCGGGGCGAGTTCGGCACGGTGACGGGCGACCAGGTGGTCTGCCCGTAACCCTCCGGGCGCACGAAGAAGGGGTGCCGGTCCGCGACCGGCACCCCTTCTTCGTGCGTGGTCCTCAGTCGTCGATGCCCTCGGCGGCGCGCTGCTCCCGCAGCTCCTTGATCGCACGGCGCCGGGCGAGACGGTGCGTACGCCGGATCTGGGCCTCCTGGTAGCGCCGCTTGTCGCGCTCCGTCTCCGGGACCACCTCGGGGACGCGGCGCGGCTTGCCGTCCTCGTCGACCGCCGCGAACACCAGGTAGGCGCTCCCGACCTGCTGGGCCGGGGTCGACTCGTTCCACCGCTCGGCCAGGACGCGGACTCCGACCTCCATCGAGGAGCGGCCGGTCCAGTTCACCTGCGCGCGGACGTGAACAAGGTCACCGACGCGGACCGGCTCCAGGAAGACCATCTCGTCCATCGAGGCCGTCACGGCCGGGCCACCGGAGTGCCGGCCGGCGACCGCACCCGCGGCGTCGTCGACCAGTTTCATGATCACGCCGCCGTGCACCGTACCCAGGAGGTTGGTGTCGCTGCCGGTCATGATGTGGCTGAGGGTCGTCCGGGAGGCCGCGGTCGGCTTGGCCGGAATCTCGCCCTCCGGTGGCTGGGCCTGATCTGTCATGCCCTCCACCTTATGCGGGGGCTTGCCCCCGGTTGCATTGCATCAGCTTCGCAACAGCCCTGGTCCGATTTCCGGTACACCCTGTAATACGTGCGGGCCGGGACGGCACACTGTTCCGCATGAACGATTGGCCCGAAGGACGGAACGGCGGACCCGGCGAGCGCTATGGGCAGGGCAGCGCGAACCCGCAGCCCGAGAGCGCCCGCGCCATGCCGCACGTCCGGCGGCGCCCCGCTCCGCCGCAGGGCGCACCGCAGGCCCCGCCCCGGATCCCGCCGCAGGGACAGGGGTACGCCGACGACGGTTACGACAGCGGCTACAACACGGGCCAGGTCTACGGCGGCGGCAACGGCGGCGGACAGGGCGGCGGATACGGCGGCGACGGTTACGGCGGCGGCGACCGCGGCTACGTACAGGGCCGCCCCACGCCCAACTGGGGCCGGCGCATCAAGGTCGGCGTACTGACCCTCGTCGTCGTGCTGGTCGCCGTGTCCATCGGCACGTACTTCTGGGCCGACGGCAAGCTCAAGCGCGAGGTCGACCTCTCCAAGGTCATCGAGCGCCCCTCCGAGGGCGACGGGACGAACTACCTGATCGTCGGCTCCGACAGCCGCGAGGGCATGACGGCCGAGGACAAGAAGAAGCTGCACACCGGCTCCGCCGAGGGCAAGCGCACCGACTCGATGATGATCCTGCACGACGGCTCCAACGGCCCGACGCTGATCTCCCTGCCCCGTGACTCGAACGTCGAGATCCCCTCGTTCGTCGGTTCCGAGTCAGGCAAGACCTTCAAGGGCACGGGCCGCACCACGAAGCTGAACGCCGCGTACGCGGAGGACGGCCCGGAGCTGCTGGTCCGCACGGTCGAGTTCAACACCGGGCTGCGCATCGACCACTACGTCGAGATCGGCTTCGGCGGCTTCGCCAAGATCGTGGACGCGATCGGCGGCGTGGAGCTGGACATCCCCAAGGCCTTCAAGGACAAGAAGTCCGGTGCCGACTTCCAGGCCGGCAAGCAGACGCTGAACGGCGAACAGTCGCTCGCCTTCGTCCGCACCCGGTACGCGTTCGCGGGCAGCGACCTGGACCGTACGAAGAACCAGCAGAAGTTCCTCGCGGCGCTGGCGAGCCAGACGGCGACACCGTCCACGATCCTCAACCCGTTCAAGCTGTACCCGACGATGGGCGCCGGCCTGGACACGCTGATCGTCGACAAGGACATGTCGCTCTGGTCGCTGGGCAAGATGTTCTTCGCGATGAAGGGCGTCACGGGCGGCGAGGGCACGTCGATGAACATCCCGATCTCGGGCAGCACCGGCGGCAACCTGGTCTGGGACAAGGCCAAGGTCAAGCAGCTCGTGGAGCAGCTCAAGAACGACGAGAAGGTCACGGTCAAGGGCAACTGACCGCAGGCGCACGCGAAAGGTCCGGACGGAGAACCGTCCGGACCTTTTCGCGTGCGGTGCACCGCTGGGAGCAAGCGGTTACGGCAGGTTGCGGGCCATGACGATGCGCTGGACCTGGTTCGTGCCCTCGTAGATCTGCGTGATCTTCGCGTCGCGCATCATCCGCTCCACCGGGTAGTCCCGCGTGTAGCCGTAGCCGCCGAGCAGCTGGACGGCGTCCGTGGTGACCTCCATGGCGACGTCGGAGGCGAAGCACTTGGCCGCGGCGCCGAAGAAGGTCAGGTCGCCGTCGAGGCGCTCGGACTTGGCCGCCGCCGCGTAGGTGAGCTGGCGGGCCGCCTCCAGCTTCATCGCCATGTCGGCGAGCATGAACTGGATGCCCTGGAAGTCGCCGATCGGCTTGCCGAACTGCTTGCGCTCCTGGACGTAGCCCTTGGCGTAGTCGAGGGCGCCCTGTGCGATACCGAGTGCCTGGGCCGCGATCGTGATGCGGGTGTGGTCCAGGGTCTTCATCGCCGTGGCGAAGCCGGTGCCCTCCTCGCCGATCATGCGGTCGGCGGGGATGCGGACGTTGTCGAGGTAGACCTCGCGCGTCGGGGAGCCCTTGATGCCGAGCTTCTTCTCCGGGGCGCCGAAGGAGACACCCTCGTCCGCCTTCTCGACGACGAATGCCGAGATGCCCTTGGAGCGCTTGGTCGGGTCGGTGACGGCCATGACCGTGTAGTAGTCGGAGACACCCGCGTTGGTGATCCAGCGCTTCACACCGTTGAGGACCCAGAAGTCGCCGTCGCGGACGGCCTTGGTCTTCATGCCCGCCGCGTCGGAGCCTGCGTCCGGCTCGGACAGGGCGTACGAGAACATCGCGTCGCCCTTGGCGAGCGGGCCCAGGTACTTCTTCTTGAGGTCCTCGGAGCCGGAGAGGATCACCGGGAGCGAGCCGAGCTTGTTCACGGCCGGGATGAGGGAGGAGGACGCGCAGGCGCGGGCCACCTCCTCGATCACGATGACCGTGGCGAGCGCGTCGGCGCCCGCGCCGCCGTACTCCTCCGGGACGTGGACCGCGTGGAGGTCGGAGGCGACCAGGGCGTCCAGGGCCTCCTGCGGGAAGCGGGCCTCCTCGTCCACCTCGGCGGCGAATGGAGCGATCTTTGCCTCGGCGAGCGAACGGATCGTCTCGCGGAGCATGTCGTGCTCCTCGGCCGGACGGTAGAGGTCGAAGTCGGTCGAACCCGCCAAGACGTTCACTCCCCAAGGGTGCTAACTACTGTTAAGTAACCCAATTTTAGTGGCCGGGCCTCGACCCGGCATACGGGCGGGGCACGTGAGCTTGCCGACAGCCGCAAAACGAGGTTTCGGCAGGCCCGGATATGCTCGGCTCCGCACGTCTGTCCGCATCGTTCAGGAGCACCCATGGCCCTCAGGATCACTGTGATCGGCACCGGCTACCTCGGCGCCACCCATGCCGCGGCCATGGCTGAGCTGGGCTTCGAAGTCCTCGGGCTCGATGTCGTGCCGGAGAAGATCGAGATGCTCTCGGCGGGCAGGGTGCCGATGTACGAGCCGGGGCTCGAGGAGATCCTGCAGAAGCACGTCGCGGGTATCGAGGGCTCCAGCGGCCGGCTGCGCTTCACCACCTCCTGGGAGGAGGTCGGCGCCTTCGGCGATGTGCACTTCGTCTGCGTGAACACTCCGCAGAAGCACGGCGAGTACGCGTGCGACATGAGTTACGTGGACAGCGCCTTCGAGTCCCTGGCCCCGCAGCTGACGCGGCCCGCGCTGGTGGTCGGGAAGTCCACCGTCCCGGTGGGTTCCGCCGCCCGGCTGGCGGCCCGGCTGGCCGAGCTGTCGCCGGTGGGCACGGATGCGGAGCTGGCCTGGAACCCGGAGTTCCTGCGCGAGGGCTTCGCGGTGAACGACACCCTGCACCCGGACCGGATCGTCGTCGGGGTGGAGAGCGAGCGGGCCGAGAAGCTGCTGCGCGAGGTGTACGCGGGGCCGGTCGGGGAGGGCTCGCCCTTCGTGGTGACGGACTTCCCCACCGCCGAGCTGGTGAAGACCTCGGCGAACTCGTTCCTGGCGACCAAGATCTCCTTCATCAACGCGATGGCGGAGGTCTGCGAGGCCGCCGACGGCGATGTGGTGAAACTGGCCGAGGCGATCGGCCACGACGAGCGGATCGGGAAGAAGTTCCTGCGGGCCGGGATCGGGTTCGGCGGTGGCTGTCTGCCGAAGGACATCCGGGCGTTCATGGCGCGCGCCGGTGAGCTGGGCGCGGACCAGGCGCTGACGTTCCTGCGCGAGGTCGACTCCATCAACATGCGGCGTCGAGGCCACATGGTGGAGCTCGCCCGCGAGGCGGTGGGCGGGGGCTCGTTCCTCGGGCAGCGCGTCGCGGTGCTGGGCGCGACGTTCAAGCCGGACTCGGACGACGTACGGGACTCGCCGGCCCTGAACGTGGCCGGGCAGATCCATCTGCAGGGCGGCCAGGTCACGGTCTTCGACCCGAAGGGCATGGACAACGCCCGACGGCTCTTCCCCACCCTCGCCTACGCGGACACCGCGCTGGACGCGGTGCGCGGCGCGGATGTGGTGCTGCACCTGACGGAGTGGCGCGAGTTCCGCGAGCTGGACCCGGTGGCACTGGGCGAGGCCGCGGGGCGCCGGATCATCCTGGACGGCCGCAATGCGCTGGACCCGGCGGTGTGGCGTGAGGCCGGGTGGACGTACCGCGCGATGGGCCGGCCGAAGGCGTAACGCCTGGCGGGGCGGGCGGGATGACCGGTTCCGCCCGCTGGTCGTCCTGTCCGCAATCGCCGGACGGGCTTGTGGGCCCTGCCCAGGGTGTTCGAACACAGCAGCCGGACGGGCCCGATACGGCCCGCCCGGCGTTTGTGTGCGGCTACACCGCGGGGCCGTCCAGCTCGTCGATCGTTGCGTGGGAGGGGCCGCGCCGCGCGCCGAGGTCGCGGGAGACCGCTTCCGCGTCCCGCAGGACCCGGACGGCGTTCTGCCAGGTCAGCTTGGCGAGGTCGGTGTCCGACCAGCCCCGGGTGAGCAGCTCGGCGATCAGGTTCGGATAGCCGGAGACGTCCTCCAGGCCCGCCGGCAGGAACGCCGTGCCGTCGTAGTCGCCGCCGATGCCGATGTGGTCGATCCCGGCGATCTCACGCATGTGGTCGAGGTGGTCGGCGATCGTCGACACGGTGGCCATCGGGCGCGGATTGACTGCCTCGAAGTCCGCGTGGATCCGCATCGCCGCCGCGGTCGTGTCCAGGTGGTGCAGACCGTGCTCCCGCATGTTGCGGTCGGCGGCGAGCGTCCAGTCGACGGCTGCCGGCAGGACGAACTTCGGCACGAAGGTCGCCATGGCCACGCCACCGTTGGCCGCGAGCATCCGCAGCACGTCGTCGGGGATGTTGCGCGGGTGGTCGCAGACCGCCCGGGCGGAGGAGTGCGAGAAGATCACCGGCGCGACGGAGGTGGCGAGCGCGTCGCGCATCGTGGTCGCAGCCACGTGCGAGAGGTCGACCAGCATGCCGATGCGGTTCATCTCCCGGACGACCTCGCGGCCGAACTCCGACAGGCCGCCGACCTGCGCGGAGTCGGTCGCCGAGTCCGCCCAGTCGGTGTTGTCGTTGTGCGTCAGCGTCATGTAGCGGACGCCGAGGGTGTGCAGGGCGCGCAGGGTGCCCAGGGAGTTGTTGATGGAGTGGCCGCCCTCGGCGCCCATCAGGGACGCGATACGCCCCTCGGCGCGGGCCTTCTCCATGTCGTCGGCGGTCAGGGCGCGCCGCAGGTCCGCCGGGTGGCGTTCCAGCAGCTCGGCGACCACGTCGATCTGCTCCAGCGTGGCGCTGACCGCGTCGTCACCGGTCAGACGGGTGGAGACGTAGACGGACCAGAACTGTGCACCGACGCCGCCGGCCCGCAGACGCGGGATGTCGGTGTGCAGGGCGCCGGTCTGGTCGGTCGCGATGTCGCGGGCGTCCAGGTCGTAGCCGACCTGTTCGCGCAGGGCCCAGGGGAGGTCGTTGTGGCCGTCGACCACCGGGTTCTCGGCGAGGAGCAGCCGGGCACGGTCCAGGTTGTCCATGGGGCGCCTACTTCCCGAAGCCGAAGGAGTCCGAGCCCTCGACCTTGGCCCGGAGGCGTTTGCCCTTCTCCGTCGCCTGGTCGTTCAGCTCCTGCTGGAAGTCCTTCATCCGCGCCAGCAGCTCACTGTCGTGGGCGGCGAGGATCCGGGCGGCGAGCAGCCCCGCGTTGCGTGCGCCGCCGACCGAGACGGTGGCGACGGGGACGCCGGCCGGCATCTGCACGATGGAGAGCAGGCTGTCCATGCCGTCCAGGTACTTCAGCGGGACGGGCACGCCGATGACGGGCAGCGGGGTCACGGAGGCGAGCATGCCGGGCAGGTGGGCCGCTCCCCCGGCGCCCGCGATGATCGCCTTCAGACCGCGGTCCGCCGCCTGCTCGCCGTACGCGACCATCTCGCGCGGCATGCGGTGGGCGGAGACGACGTCGACCTCGTAGGGGATCTCGAACTCGTCGAGTGCCTTCGCGGCCGCTTCCATGACGGGCCAGTCGGAGTCCGAGCCCATGACGATGCCGATGACAGGGGCGGTACCGGGGGAAGTCATTCGGTGATTGTTCCTCGCAGGTAGTCGGCCGCGTGCCGGGCGCGCTCCCGCACGTCCGCCAGGTCGTCGCCGTAGGTGTTGACGTGGCCGACCTTGCGGCCGGGCTTCACGTCCTTGCCGTACATGTGGATCTTGAGCTGCGGGTCGCGGGCCATGCAGTGCAGGTACGCCTGGTACATGTCCGGGAAGTCGCCGCCCAGGACGTTGCACATGACCGTCCAGGTGGCGCGCGGGCGCGGGTCGCCGAGCGGGAGGTCCAGGACGGCCCGCACGTGGTTGGCGAACTGGGAGGTGATCGCGCCGTCCTGGGTCCAGTGCCCGGAGTTGTGCGGGCGCATCGCCAGTTCGTTCACGAGAATCCCGGGGGTCCCGTCGTCGCTACGGGTCTCGAACAGCTCGACCGCGAGGTGGCCGACCACACCGAGCTCCGCGGCGATCCGCAGCGCGAGCTGCTGGGCCTCTCCGGCCAGCCGCTCGTCCAGCTCGGGGGCCGGGGCGATGACCGTGTCGCAGACGCCGTCGACCTGGATGGACTCGACGACCGGGTAGGCGACGGCCTGGCCGTGCGGCGAGCGGACGATGTTGGCCGCCAGCTCCCGTACGAAGTCGACCTTCTCCTCGGCGAGGACGGGGACACCGGCGCGGAACGGCTCGGCGGCGTCCGCCTCGGAGCGGACCACCCACACGCCCTTGCCGTCGTAGCCGCCGCGGACCGTCTTGAGGATGACGGGGAAGCCCCCGGTCTCCTCGGCGAACGCCGCGGCGTCCGCCGGGTCCGTCACGAGGCGGTGGCGGGGGCAGGGCGCGCCGATCTCCGTGAGCTTCGCGCGCATCACCCCCTTGTCCTGGGCGTGCACCAGCGCATCGGGGCCGGGGCGGACGGGAATGCCGTCCGCCTCCAGGGCCCGCAGATGCTCGGTCGGCACATGCTCGTGATCGAAGGTGATCACGTCGCAGCCGCGCGCGAAGGCGCGCAGCGTCTCCAGGTCGCGATAGTCGCCGATGACGACTTCGCTCACCACCTGGGCTGCCGAATCCTGAGGGGTGTCACTGAGGAGCTTGAACTTGAGGCCGAGGGGGATGCCCGCCTCGTGGGTCATACGGGCGAGCTGACCGCCGCCGACCATGCCGACTACCGGGAACGTCACGCGTCCAGGGTATCCGGCGCGCCGGGGCTTCCCCCACCCTCTCCGGTCACAGGCCCTCGTCACAGCCTCGCCACACCTCACCGGCAGCGCACAGGCATCACACGGGAGGGCTGGTTAGCATGGCCGGGTTGACGAAACCGAACGGACGGGGCTGAGCGATCATCATGAGCGAACGGGGCGCACTGCGGGCCCGGCTTGATCTGCTTGCCCGGGAGGTCGCCAAGTTCGGCGCGGTCGGCGCTCTGGGCCTGCTGGTCAACATCGCGGTCTTCAACCTGGTCCGGCACACCACGGACCTCCAGGTGGTCCGGGCCAGTGTCCTGGCCACGTCCGTCGCCATCCTCTTCAACTACATCGGCTTCCGTTACTGGACCTACCGGGACCGCGACAAGTCCGGCCGGACCCGGGAGCTGATGCTCTTCCTGCTGTTCAGCGCCGCGGGCGCGGTGATCGAGAACGGTGTGCTGTACGCGGCGACGTACGGCTTCGGGTGGAACAGCCCGGTGCAGAGCAATGTCTTCAAGATCGTCGGGATCGGGGTCGCCACCCTGTTCCGCTTCTGGTCGTACCGCACCTGGGTGTTCAAGGCGCTGCCCGCCGAGGAGGCCGTGCTGAACGCGGAACGATTTCTGGAGCAGCGACGAGCCGCCGACGAAGTAGCGCCCGACCCCGTACACCCCTGAGGCGCCCGGCCGAGGCGCTCAGCGCACCGGGCGCTCCTGTTCCTTGCGGGTCGGCGCGATCCGGCTGAGGAAGAGGGCGAAGACCGGGGGCTGCTGCTGGAGCAGTTCGAGCCGGCCGCCGTCGGCCTCCGCGAGGTCACGGGCGACGGCGAGACCGATCCCGGTGGAGTTGCGGCCGCTGATGGTCCGCTCGAAGATCCGCGCCCCGAGGTCGGCGGGAACGCCGGGGCCCTCGTCCGTCACCTCGATGACGACCTGGTTGCCGGTGACACGGGTGCGCAGCGCGACCGTGCCGCCGCCGTGCATCAGTGAGTTCTCGATGAGCGCGGCGAGCACCTGGGCGACCGCACCGGGAGTGCCGACCGCCTTCAGTCCGTGCTTGCCCGAGCAGACGACGGCGCGCCCTGCGCTGCGGTAGGCCGGGCGCCACTCCTCGAGCTGCTGCTTGACGACCTCGTCGAGATCGAAGAAGACCGCGGAGCCCGTACGCGCGTCCCGGGCGTTGGTCAGCAGCCGTTCCACCACGTCCGTGAGCCGCTCGACCTGCGTGAGCGCGATGCTCGCCTCCTCCTTCACCGTCTCCGGGTCGTCGGTGACGGAGATCTCCTCGATCCGCATCGAGAGCGCGGTCAAGGGGGTGCGCAGCTGGTGCGAGGCGTCCGCGGCGAGGCGCCGTTCCGCCGTCAGCATCCGGGCGATCCGTTCGGCGGAGGCGTCCAGGACGTCGGCGACCCGGTCCAGCTCCGTCACCCCGTACCGCTTGTGCCGGGGGCGCGGGTCGCCGGAACCGAGGCGTTCGGCGGTCTCGGCGAGGTCGGTGAGCGGCGAGGTCAGCCGGTTCGCCTGGCGTACGGCGAGGAGCACGGCCGAGATGATCGCGAGGAGCGCCACCGCGCCGATGATGAGCAGGGTCCGGCCGACCTCACGGGTGACGGCGGAGCGGGACTCCTCGACGGTGACCTTCTCGCCCTGCTCGCCCGTCTCCGTACTGCGGATGACGCTGTCGTCGGGGCGCTCGCCGACCTCGATGGGGGGCCGCCCCGGGATCTCGACCCGTGCGTAGCGGCTGGGGTCGACCTGTTCGGACAGCACGGCGGGGGTGATGCGCTCCTCGCCGAGCAGCCGGCTCTCGACCACGCTGATCAGCCGGAGCGCCTCGGAGTCGACGCTCTCCTGGGCGCTGTTGCTGATGGTGCGGGTCTCGACGATGACGAGGGAGACGCCGAAGACGGCAATCACCACGAGCACCACGGCGAGCGTGGAGTTGATCAGTCGACGGCGCATGACTGTTTCTGTACGTCAGCTCTTCTCGAAGCGGAAGCCGACGCCCCGGACGGTCGCGATGTAACGGGGATTGGCGGCGTCGTCACCGAGCTTCTTGCGGAGCCAGGAGATGTGCATGTCGAGGGTCTTCGTGGAGGACCACCAGGTGGTGTCCCAGACCTCGCGCATCAGCTGGTCGCGGGTGACGACCCGGCCGGCGTCCCGGACGAGGACCCGGAGCAGGTCGAACTCCTTGGCGGTGAGCTGGAGTTCCTCCTCGCCCATCCAGGCCCGGTGCGACTCGACGTCGATCCTGACCCCGTGGGTGGCGGGCTGCGGGGCGGACTCGGTGGCGCCGCGGCGCAGCAGGGCGCGGACCCGGGCGAGGAGCTCGGCGAGACGGAAGGGCTTGGTGACGTAGTCGTCGGCCCCGGCGTCCAGGCCGACCACGGTGTCCACCTCGTCGGCCCGCGCGGTCAGCACGAGGATCGGCACGGCGTGGCCGTCGGCGCGCAGCCGCCGCGCGACCTCCAGGCCGTCCATCCCGGGCAGCCCCAGGTCGAGCACGACCAGGTCGACGCCGCCCTGGAGCCCGGCGTCGAGTGCGGTCGGGCCGTCCTCGCGGACCTCGACCTCGTAACCCTCTCGACGCAGGGCACGGGCCAGAGGCTCCGAGATGGATGCGTCGTCCTCGGCGAGCAGTACACGGGTCATGCAGTGATGGTAGTCCGCACAGGGCGCCCGAGGTGAGGCGCTTGTGGAGACCTGCGGGTCAGGGTTACGAATCGGTCATCCTCCTTTGAATGTGCGAGTCTGGTTCCACCACAACCTGTGATCCATGTCTCAAGTCCTTTCATATCCCCGTGTGTCGTGTCGTATGGTGGCTCGACGCCTGTTGCACTACAGAAGGACCTTTGGGCAGCGTTTCGCGCCAAGGGTCGCTTTTATGTGCGGGGCCGGTTCATGCCGGCCCTGATCAGTGAATGACCTGTGAGCCGGGCCCGGAGTGCGAGAAACGCGCACCGGGTGTGGATCCCGGTGCGGTCGGTCCCCCGACTCCGCCCCGACTCCCTGCGGAGCCGACGGCCGGATCGAATCCCCTTGAGGCGTCAGGGGTGGGGCGCAGCCGTACCGGTGCCGGCTACCCCCCACCGGGCGCGTCACTCTCGCGAGGCGAGCGTCCCGACCAGCAAGGATCGACCATGGCGTCCAGCCTGACGAAGGACTCGGCCAGTACTTCTGGTTCGCAGAAGACCTTCTTCGGCCACCCCCGCGGCCTGGCCACTCTCTTCATGACCGAGATGTGGGAGCGCTTCAGCTATTACGGCATGCGCGCCCTCCTCCCGCTCTACCTGATCGCTCCCAACGGGCTCGACATGGACCCGGGCACGGCCACCGCGATCTACTCGGTCTACCTGTCGTTGGTGTACCTGCTCGCCATGCCCGGCGGCTGGTTCGGCGACCGGGTCTGGGGCCCGCGCAAGACCGTCGCCATCGCCGGCGGCACGATCATGCTCGGCCACCTGACCCTGGCACTGCCCTCCGAGGGCACGTTCTTCGCCGGTCTCGGCCTGGTGGCGATCGGCTCCGGTCTGCTGAAGTCCAACATCTCGACGATGGTCGGCCACCTCTACGACGGCCCGGACGACCCGCGCCGCGACGGTGGCTTCACGATCTTCTACATGGGCATCAACCTGGGTGCCTTCGCCGCGCCGCTCGTCATCGGCACCATCGGCGAGAACGTCAACTGGCACCTGGGCTTCGCCATCGCCGCGCTCGGCATGGGGCTGGGTGTCGCCCAGTTCCTGCTCGGCACGCGCCACCTGAACGAGCGCAGCCTGATCGTCCCGAAGCCGCTGGACGCTGCCGAGCGTGCCTCGACCCTGCGCAAGGCCATGATCTGGATGGCCGTCGCGGCCGTCTTCTACATCGGTACGGTCGTCACCGGCGTGTACACGCTGAACTGGCTGCTTGTCCCGATCACGATCGCGGGCCTGGTCATCCCGGTGCTAGTCCTGACGCGCATCAAGCGCGACAAGGAGCTCAGCGACACCGAGCAGAAGAAGATGTCCGGCTACATCTGGTTCTTCGTGGCCGCGGCCATCTTCTGGATGATCTACGACCAGGGCGGTTCGACCCTGGCGATCTTCGCCGACTCCTCGGCCGAGAACTCGGTCCTCGGCTGGGACTTCCCGGTCTCCTGGTACCAGTCGGTCAACCCGGTCCTGATCATGGCGCTGGCCCCGGTCTTCGCCGCCTTCTGGATGGCGCTGAACCGGCGGGGCAAGGAGCCCAGCACGATCGTGAAGTTCAGCTCCGGTCTGGTCCTGGTCGGCGCCTCGTTCTTCCTGTTCCTGCTGCCGCTGACCATCGCGGGTGACGGCCACAAGGCCGCGGCGATGTGGCTGGTCGCGATCTACTTCGTGCAGACCGTCGCCGAGCTGACGCTCTCCCCGGTCGGCCTCTCGGTCACCACGAAGATGGCTCCGGCCAAGTACGCCAGCCAGATGATGGGTGTCTGGTTCCTGGCGGTCACCGCCGGCGACTGCACCACCGGTCTGCTGTCCATCGCGGGTGTCGAACTCAACGGCACCGGGGTGGTGGCGCTCCAGGCCGCCCTCGCGGTGGCCGCGGGTGTCGCGATCTTCATGTACCGCGGCAAGGTCAAGACGCTCATGGGCGACGTCCGCTGACCCGGACTCCTCCCCTGCCGAGGGCCGTCGCACCGATCCGGTGCGGCGGCCCTCCGTCGTAGCCCACCGGATGGGGGGCGAGTACCCGCCGGGGAACGACAAAGAGCGCGCCCGACGGGCGCGCTCTTCTGCAGCGGGGCGGAAGCGAAGGGGCTACGCGGGAGCCGCCAGCTCCGCCCACACGGTCTTGCCCGGTTCGTCCGGCGTACGCATGACGCCCCAGTCCAGACAGAGCCGCTGGACGATGAACATGCCGTGCCCGCCGGGCCGTCCCGCACGGTGAGGGGTGCGCGGCGACGGCTGTCCCGCGCCCCGGTCGACGACCTCCACCCGCAGCACCTTGGGCGAGCAGGCGATACGGAGCTCCTCAGGACCGTCCGCGTGCAGGCAGGCGTTCGTGACGAGCTCGGAGACGACGAGCAGGACGTCCTCGGCGGCGGCACGGCGATCGGCGCCGGACGCCGGGAGCCAGCCCCAGTCGTGCAGGGCCTGCCGGGCGAAGTCCCGGGCCATCGGCACGATGCCACTGGCCTGCTTCAGGGAGAGGGTCCGCCACTGCCGGTCCGCAGGTACGGCAGAGGCAGCGCCCTTGCCGTCCGGCTCGCGGCCGAGGCCGCCCGGCGGATGCTGCCGGGTGGTGCTCATCAGCGCTTCACCTCACCGATTCACCGTGTTGCCATCGAACAGATACTGATCAGATACAGAGTGTGCCGGGTCCGTGACCCCACCGGGGTGTCTCCTGCCCTGCCGAATCGTGACAACACCCACTTCGGCTACGCCAACAGCGTGATGAGAGCGACACCCGGTGCCCACGGGGCTGCAAAAGCGCACAAAAGGCCCGGTCAGGAGTCCAGAGCCTCTTCGAGTGAGGCATGGACGGTGAAGACCGCCTCTGCCCCGGTGATCTCGAAGACGCGTGCCACCACAGGGAGCATTCCGGCCAGGTGGACCCCGCCGCCGGCCGCTTCGGCCTTCAGGCGGGCACCGAGCAGCACATTGAGCCCGGTGGAGTCGCAGAACTCGAGCCTCGAGCAGTCGACCACCAGGCGCACACGCCCCTGATCGACCGCGCTCTCCAGAGGTTCACGGAGCAGATCTGCGGTGTGGTGATCGAGCTCACCCACCGGCGTCACAACCTCGCTGCGGCCGTCCGTCCGGACCTCGACCTGAAGCCGACCCCGGTTCGCACTGCCGACCGTCCCGCGGTCCATGCCGTCCCTCTTCGCCGTCCGTCACTGTCCGCGTCACCAGGAGCGCGGTTATCTGCGCGGCTGCCGCCGACGTGCGTAAAACATTACGCGTTTCCCTCGCCACACGGTAGTCGGAGACCTCAACAAACCGGACATACAGGCATATTTGGAGCTTGTAACTCGTGGTGGGAACCGGGTAAGGGTAGAAGGGACAGCAAAACCCGGAATCCGATCGGCTTTGGAGGCGCCGCTTCACCGCAGGAACACGTATGGGCATCGGCAGCCATATGCCGAGAACGATGGAGGAGAACCATGTCACCCCGGCTCGACGTATCGCGTACCCACAACGCCACGTCGACATGTCCTCAGGGACCGACCGATTCCGACTCCCCCGCCGCGACCGCCGTACCCGGCCCGCGCACCAGCAGCACCTCCCCCCACAACGACCACGACAACGACCTCCTGAGCGAGGGCCACGAGGAACTCCCCGAGATCCCGCCCTTCGCCGAAGTCGGCGCCCTGGACGCCAGAGCGCTGTCGAAGACACTCTTCGCGCGGCTCGAGTCCCTCGAAGAGGGCACCCACGAGTACGCGTACGTCCGCAACACCCTCGTCGAGCTCAACCTCGCGCTGGTCAAGTTCGCGGCCTCCCGGTTCCGCTCGCGCAGCGAACCCATGGAGGACATCGTCCAGGTCGGCACCATCGGCCTGATCAAGGCGATCGACCGCTTCGAACTCAGCCGCGGCGTGGAGTTCCCGACCTTCGCGATGCCCACCATCGTCGGTGAGATCAAGCGCTTCTTCCGTGACACCAGCTGGTCCGTGCGCGTCCCGCGCCGCCTGCAGGAGCTGCGCCTCGACCTCGCCAAGGCGGGCGACGAGCTGTCCCAGAAGCTGGACCGCGCACCCACCGTGGCGGAGCTGGCCGAACGCCTCGGCCTGACCGGCGACGAGGTCGTCGAGGGCATGGCCGCGAGCAACGCGTACACCGCGAGCTCGCTGGACGCCAAGCCCGAGGACGACGACAACGAGGGCGCCCTCGCGGACCGCATCGGCTACGAGGACCACGGACTCGAAGGCATCGAGTACGTCGAGTCCCTGAAGCCGCTCATCGCTTCGCTCCCGACGCGCGACCGCACGATCCTCTCGCTGCGGTTCGTCGCCAACATGACGCAGTCGGAGATCGGCGAGGAGCTCGGCATCTCGCAGATGCACGTGTCCAGGCTGCTCTCACGGACTCTGGTCAAGCTCAGGAAGGGCCTGACACTGGAGGAATGACCCGGTGGTCCACGGACCCCCGAGACGTCATTGCGGAAGGACCTGTCCCGGCAACGGGCGGGTCCTTCCGCATTGTTGACGAAGTGCCACGGACTGGGCCACATTGGACACTTGGGTTCTGGGGGGAACACATGGCTGATGGGGAGAGCGGTCCGGCAGCCCACGCCGCGGCGGAAGCGGCGATGCGCGCCCGGATCGGCCGCGAATGCCTCTACGTACCGTCGTGCAGGCTGGGCCTCTACGTGGCGCTCCGCCACTGGTGCGAGCCCGGCGGCAGGGTTTTGATGTCCCCCGTCAACGACGACGTCATCCTCTTCGTCGTCCTCGCGGCGGGCCTGCGGCCCGTCCAGGCCCCGCTGTCCGCCACGGACGGTTCCATCGACGTGGACGCCGTGCCCGACTCCGTATGGAACGGACTCTCGGCGGTCCTCACCACCAACCTGTACGGACACCCGGACCCCGCCCCGGAGCTGCGCGCCCGCTGCGACCGGCTCGGCATCCCGCTGATCGAGGACGCCGCGCACGCCATCGGCAGCGGGACGGACGGAAGACCGGTCGGCACCTTCGGGGACGCGGCCGTCTTCAGCCTCTCCAAGCACGTCGGCGCCAAGGCCGGGGGCTTCCTCGCCGTCGCCGACCCGGGGCTGCGCGCCCCGCTGGAGCAGGCCCGCGACGCGCTCCTCGACCCTGCCGCGCTCACCGCCGAACTCGCCTACGCCGTACGGCCGTACGCGGAGGCGGCGGTACGCGGACTGCGGCTCGCTCCCGCCGCCCGGTGGGCTCTGCGGCTCCTCGGGCTCCAGGAGCGCGAGGAGATCCGGATGCCGCTGCGGCCGGCCGCCCTCCGGCAGGCCCTCGGCACCGCGCCCTCCCTGACCGGCTTCCACTCCTGGGTCCGTGTCGACATGCACGACTACCGGGTCGCCCCGGGCCGATTACGGCTGCGCCGCATCGAACGCCTGCTCGCCGGCCTCGACGACCGGCTCACCGCACACCGGGCCGGCACCGAGCGCCTCCTCGCCACCCGCTGGGCGGCGCCGCACACTGCGGGCACCCCCGTTCAGCCGCTGTTCCGGGTGCCGCTGCTGGTGGCCGACCGGGACGCGGCGATCGCCGCCCTCGCCCGGCACCGGATCACCGTCGGCTACCTCTACGACCCGCCGCTCGACAGCTACGCCGGGGAGCCGTTCACCGACCCCTCCGCCCACCCCGCCAACGCGGCCTGGTTCGCCCGGCACGCCCTGCCCGTCGACCCCCTGCGCGCCGGACGGGTCATCGATGTCCTCACCGCGGCAGGCATCGCGCCCGCGAGAGAGCTGCCCGGTGGCTGACACCACCAGAGTCGGCCCGCCGGCCGGAGGCGCCGACGCCGCACAGGGCCGTGCGGCGGACGCGCCCGTCCCGGCGGAACAGGACGGCGCGAGCGGCGACTCGATGTTCCGCAACGCCTACGCCCTGATGCTCTCCACCGGGGTCTCCGCCGCCCTCGGCCTCGGCTTCTGGCTGGTCGCCGCCCGCTATTACACCGAGGAGGCCGTCGGCCAGGGTTCCGCCGCCATCGCGGCGATGCGGCTCCTCGCCTCGGTCACCGCGACGACGATGATCGGGGCCGTGGTGCGGTACGTGCCCCGGGCCGGACGCGCCACCGCGTCCCTGGTCGCCCGCACCTATCTGGCCAGCTCCGTCGTCGTCACCCTCGCCTGCGTGGTCTTCCTGCTCACCCTGGACCTGTGGGGGGACTCGTACGCCCCGCTGGGGACGCTCTCGGCCGGGCTCGTGTTCACCGGGTCGTGTGTCGCCTGGGCGATCCTCACCCTCCAGGACGGGGTACTGACCGGGCTGCGCAAGGCCTTCTGGGTGCCCGTCGGCAACGCCGTGTTCTCCATCGGCAAGCTGCTGATGCTCGCCGCCTTCGCCACCGCCCTGCCCGTACTCGGCGTGTTCGTCTCCTGGGCCGCGGCCATCGGCCTGTCCGTACTGCCGCTCGGCTGGCTGATCTTTCGCAGACTGATCCCGCACCAGGCCGGAGCCGACCGGGACCGCGAGCCGCCCGGGCTCCGCGAGATCGGCCGATTCCTGGCCGGGGACTCGGTCGGCGCCCTCTTCAGCCTCGCCATGATCAATCTGCTGCCCGTGATGGTCGCGGTCCGCTTCGACGCCGCGCACAACGGCTTCTTCTACATCGCGTACACCGTCGGCGGCACCATGGAGTTCATGGCCATCAACATGGCCTCCTCGCTCACCGCCCACGCCTCCCACAGCCCCGGCCACCTGGCCGAGGGCGTACGGGGGGCGCTGCGCCGGATGGCCCTGCTGCTGGTTCCCGTCGTCCTCGTCCTGGTCGTGTTCGCCCCGCAGATCCTCGCCCCGTTCGGCCACGACTACGCCGACCACGGCACGCTCGTCCTGCGCCTGCTGGCCGCCGCCGCACTCCCCCGGGTCCTGGTCGAGCTGTACATCGGCGTGCTGCGGGTGCAGGGCCGCACCGGTGCGCTGGCCGTCCTCCAGGGGGCGATGTGCGCGGCGGTGCTGGGCAGCGCGGCCCTGCTGCTCGGTCCGCTGGGGATCGCGGGGGCGGGCTGGGCGATGCTCCTGAGCATGACGGCGGTGGCGTCCGCGTCCGCCCTGGGGCTGCGCGCCGCGCTGACGGGACGGCCCGTCCTCGGCCGCGGGAGGCGGTCCCGGGCGGCGAAGGACGAGGAGTTCGGGACGAGTTGGGCCCGCACGGCGGCCCGGCGCACCCGGGAGCGGCGGGCCGAGGAGTACGGGGCGGACTGGACCTCGGACACGGTGTACCTGCGCGGCGCCCACGACACGGTGACTCCCGCCTTCGGCATCCCCGTCCTCGTGCGCGACGGCTCACCGTCGGCCCCGGACCGGACGGACGGCGAGTCCTGGCCGAACGCCGCCCTGTGGCTGCTGCTGGGGCTCGCCGCGGGGCTGTTCTGGGTGCCGTTGACGCGGGTCGCGCGGGCCGGCCACCACCGGCTGACCGGCACCGAGCTGATCCATGCGCTGCCTCCGGTCACCGTGACGGCGGGGGTGCTCATGATCGTCGTCTGCAGCGGGGCCGTCGCGCTCCGCCGTTTCCGGCCCGCGCTGATCGGGTCGGCGCTGCTGGTGACCGTGGCGGCCCTGCACTCGGCCCCGCCGCTCCTCGGTGTCCGGCCCCCCGCCGCCTCGCAGGAACTGCACGGGACCCTCGCCCGCTTCCTGGCCGGGGCCGCCGGGCTGGACTCGCCGGCCGCGGTGCTTCTGGGGCTCCCGCTCGCCCTGCAGGTGCTCTGCCTGGGACTCGCGGCCGTCCTGCTGCGGTCCGCGGGCGCCCCCCGCCGGGCTGTTGCCGCCCTGGTATGGGTGCTCGCGGTGGCCGGGTGGGCGGCCCAGGACGCCTTCGCCGCCGCCGGGCTGCCCGTGTTCTGCGGGCTGTTCGCGGCAACGGCGGTGGCCCTCACCGTCCGCGGCAGGATCAGCGGCCGGGGACCGGCTGCTTGAAGTAGTCGTCCTGACCGGCCGTGCGGTAACCCTCCAGCCCCGGCCCGTCGTTGACGGTGAGGTCGCAGCCCTCGCCCGGCACCGCACGGTTCCAGTGCACCAGCGCCCTGGCCCCCTTCATCGTCCGTACGACCTCGGGAATCTCCTCGTACCACTCGCGCTGGCGGTCCGCGTCGGCCGGATCCGGGACGGTGGCGAACTCGGCGAGCATGACCGGTTTCTCCGCGCTGATGTGCGTGCGCAGCCAGTCGTACGTGGGCCGCTGGCTGCGGTCGAAGTCCTTCCAGTCCGTGGTGTCGTGGCAGGTGAAGTAGTTGTACTGGTCCATGCCGATCCAGTCGACGTAGTCGTCCCCCGGATAGAGCTGTTCGAAGAGCTCCCCCGACTGCAGGAAGCCGGAGACCGTCCACACCCACACCACGTTGTCCACACCCAGCTCCTCGAACCGGTCGTGGAGGTGGCGGTAGGCGGCGACGTACTCCGCGGGGGTGCCCGCGTCACCGACCCGGGCGTCGACCTCCTGGTCGAAGGAGAAGAACACCCGCTTCCCGTACGCCTTGATGCGACGGGCCTGGGGGTCGATGATCTCGCGGTCGTACGCCCCCGAGGCGACCTTCGCCCAGCCGAGCTGGTCCTCGGTGTAGTTCGCGTGGCGGGGCTCGCGCCACACCGTGGACTCCCAGGCCAGCATCAGCATCCGGTCCCGGCCGAGGATCTGCTCGTCGGGGGTGAGGAGCTGCCCGTCGAGCTTGTTGTTCGACATGTCGTGGTACGTGTACAGGAGGTCGAGCCTCCGGCCGATCTTCTTCTCGAACGCGTACACCGCGTCCTTCAGGGAGCCGTTCTCCGCGTACGGGACATAGGCGCCCCACCAGGCTCCGCACGGCGGTACGAGAGTGGCGGACGGGGCGCACCCGCCACCGCTGACCTCGCCGGTGGCGGCATCGGCGGGCAGGTCGTTCGCGGACGGTACGGGAGGGTCCCCGTCACCGGACGAAGGCGTACCGAACCAGGCGACGAGGCCGGTCAGCAGCGCCGCGACGGAGACAAGGGCGAGCGTCAGGTACGTACGGGGCCGGCGCAGCCGCGGAACGGAGACCGGCCACGGCACAGGGCGTCCGGTCATCGGCGCTTCACAGGTTTGGCCCGGCCCCTCTCCGCGGCGCCGCGGGTGGCCGCGGGCAGCGGTAGGCCGGGGCACGCGGCCGCGACCGTGGTGAACGCGGCGAGCGACACCAGGAACGCGGTCGCCGAGAACGCCTCGGCCAGGAACAGCGACGTGGCCGTGAGGACGGCGAGGGACAGGCCGAAGGGCGCGGCCAGCGCCAGCGCTTCGAGGCGGGCCGCGGGTCGGAGCATCCCCGGCTGTGGGTACAGCAGGGCGAATCCGGGGCCCACGCAGACGAAGAGGAACACCGGTATCCAGCGCAGGGGCGAGCCGCCCGGCAGTGCGGTCGCGGCGAGCGCCACCCACCCGGAGAGCGCCACAACGGCTCTGATCAGGGTCTGTGGCCCCGGTGCTGTCGGTTGCCGGTTCTCGGACACGATGGCGGCCTTCCTCGTCTAGGGCCCGGTGTACTGCAGGACGACGCCGTACTCGGTGCGCTCGACCACACGGAAGAGCGGCGATGCGGTGAGATCCCTGGTCAGCCGGGCGAAACCGCCGGGCGGCAGCAGCCCCTCACCGGCGGTGTAGATGTCCTGGGTGCGCGTGAGGATGACGAAGGCGGTGGCGCCGGGCGGCATCCGGGTCGAGAGATAGCGGGCGGGGTCCTCGAGCATCGCGACGTTCTCGGGGAGTTCCTGCTCGGCGAAGAACCAGTGCTCCAGGTGGTCGTAGCGGTGCAGTGCCCGCGGGAAGGAGCCGGTGGTGGCCAGGATCAGTGCCCCGTCGGGGGCCCGGTCGATGGCGCGGGTGACGAGCGCCGTCTCGTCGGGCGGTGTGTAGTTCATCTGCTCCTTGCCGTAGTACGAGGGCATGAAGCCCACCAGCAGGGCGACCAGCGACAGGGGCAGCGCGACCGCACAGATCCTCCGTACGGCCGGCCTCACCCGGTGCACGCCGCTGCCCCCGGCCGCGGGCACGAGCGCCGCGGCCGCGAAGAACGCGGCACCGGGCAGCGCGAACAGATAGACCCGGAAGAGCATTTCGCCGCCGTAGTCGTTGACGACGAAGAGCGGTACGGGGGCGAGGGAGGCCAGCAGCAGCGGCAGCGCGCTGTGCACCAGCCGTCGGCGCAGCAGCAGGGCCGTCCCCGCCAGGGCGGCCAGGGCCAGCACCATCAGGATGTTGGCCCGCCCGGCCAGTTCCGGCCCGGCCCCGGTGAGCTGACCCGCGTACCCGGCACGGGAGTTCTGGGTCAGCTCGCCGAGCGAGTCGCGCAGGGTGCCCAGCGTCTCGGTGAACAGGGGACGGCCCATCGTGAGGTCCCAGGCCAGCATGAGCAGACCGGCCACGACGAGCAGCCCGGGGTTGCGGTAGCGGCGGGTGAGGTTGAGGGCGAGCAGGGTGACGCAGAGCATCACCGGGGTCAGCTGGTGCACCGCGTTGACGGCGGCGATCACCGGCACCAGGACCACCACGCAGATCGCGCGCTGCCGGGTGCCGGTGGGCGGCGGGACGACGGCGGCGGCCGGGTCGAGGTAGGCGCGGGAGCGCAGCCGCCCCGCGGAGCCGGGACGCACGAAGTGCCGTACGACGACGGCGAACACGGCGAGGTGGAGCAGGAAGGCGAGGCCCTGCGGGGCGAGGTAGTCCTGGCCCACCCAGTTGGCGAGCTGGAAGATCCAGACGGCCGTCCAGACCAGGCGCCAGTCCTCGCTGAAGGTGCGGTAGATCAGGATCAGGACCGGCATCATCAGCAGACCGAGGACGATGGGCGCCCAGTTGAGGTACGTGGCGGCGCTGTCGACCCCGAGGGCGCGGACGAGCCCGCCGTTGAGGGTGAAGAAGCCCGGCCACTGGTCGTAGGCCGACATGTTGCCGGACAGGCCCTCGTTCGGGCGCAGTTCCCCGTTGGCCAGCAGGTGGTTGATGACGGCGTCGTGCTTGGACGCCCAGGGGTAGCGCTCGGAGTCGTACAGCACGGCGGGGACGCCCTTGAGGGCCATCAGCAGACCGGCGCAGTAGAGGGCCGGCCACCAGGGCGCCGTACCCGCGCGGCGCAGGCTGACCAGGAAGCCCGCGGTCAGGGCGAGCAGGGAGAGGTAGTAGGTGACCGGCAGCCGGTCCAGCAGGCCGTACTCGCCCATCGAGCGGAATCCGATGTGCGGAAGGGCCTGGATCCACAGGCCGGCTGCCAGGAGCAACGGCAGCCAGGTGAGCAGCGGCTGAGGTCTCAGCACCTCGGGGACACGGCGCCGGGACGGCTCGGGGGGCGGAGTGCCGGGAGGTCCGGCCGGGGGCGGCGTGGAGCCGCTGCTCCCTGCGGTGTCCCCTGCGACCGGCACAGGAACAGGCTGCTGCACAGTGCGACTCCCCCCACGGATGTGGTCGCGGCCGTCACGCCGCTGTCCCCTTAAGCGAAGTATAGGAATGTGCTTCGCCTTTGTACGGCTCTCGCGCGGTCCGGTGCCCCGTCACCCGTCTTGCGTCACCCGTCTTGCGTCACCCGTCCTGCCTCACCCCGCTCGCCTCACCCCGCTCGCCTCACCCCGCGAACACCGGTCCCCGTACCGCCGCCCGGGCCCGCCGGTACCACCGCCAGCCGATGGTCGGCAGCGAGTCGGGGAACGGCGCCACCGGAGCGCCGCCGCCCGCCATCCACTCCTCGACGTCCCGCACCGTGTGCCCCCGCCGGAGGATCAGCCGCGCGATCCGGTACGGCTCGTCCCGCGCGGAGCTCAGCGCGTGCCGGACGGCCACCGCACTCTCGTACCCGGCGGCACGGGCGGCGCGGCGCACAGCCGCGCTGTTGTACCCGTGCGGGTAGGCGAGATGGGTCACCTCGTGGCCCAGCACATCCTCCAACGCTCTCTTGGAGTCGGTGAGCTCGCGCCTCAGAGCCGTACCGGACAGCGTGTCCAGCTGGCAGTGGGTGACGGTGTGCCCGCCCACCTCCATGCCGTACTGCTCGAGCAGCGGTGCCTGCTCCAGGCTCATCATCGGGCCGGGCGGCAGCAGACTGGACCCGCCGGCAGCCAGCGCGCCGGTGGTGAGGTAGGCGGTGGCGGGCATCGAACGCCCGGCGAGCGCCTCGGCGGTCGGCCCCGGCAGATCCGCGAAACCGTCGTCGAAGGTGAGGACGACGGGGCGGTCCGGCAGCGGGCCGCGCCCCGCGAGATGGTCCACCAGGGCACTGATCGGGACGGCGGTGCGCCCGCTGGCGGCGATCGCGTCCAGCTGGGCGGCGAACGCGCGCGGCCCGACGGTGAACTCGGCGATCCACTGCGGGGGGTCGTCCATCACCGCGTGGTAGAGCAGCACGGGTATCCGGGACGCCCCGGAGCTGCCGGATCTGTGAGCGCTCATCTCCCCTCCCAGGGACGTGGTTCGCCTCGGACGGACAGCCGGGCGCGTAGGTATCCGACCGGGCCGTACAGCAGGCCGCGCCGCTCCAGCCGGGACAGATGCCGGGGCCACGGGTAGGTGTACGTGCCGTGCTCGCCGGGAACGGCCCGCCGGCCGGCCGCGTCCGTGGCGCGCGACGCCGTCATGGCGCGGGCGTGGGCGAGACCGCGCGGCAGCCGGGCGAGCAGGGCGGGCAGCAGGGCGGGGCGCCGGACCAGGAGTGCCGTGAGACAGGCGGTGAGCCCGGCCCCGTACCCGTACGCCTGCCCGCACAGGTCCTCCCAGCGCTCCCGGTGGTGGTGCCAGACGAGCGCGTCGGGTGTGTAGAGCAGGGGATGGCCCTCGGCGAGGATCCGTACGAAGGCGTAGAGGTCGTCCCCGCCCCTGGCGGGGGTTCCGGTGCCCGTGGCGGGGTCGAAGCCGCCGACGGCCCGCAAGGGTCCGGCACGGAAGGCCATGTTGGCGCCGGACCCGAACCGTCCGGCGGTGAACGGGAAGAGCGGCTCGTCGGCCGGCGGGCGCGCGGGGTCGTAGCGGCGCCCGGCGAATCCCTTGGCGAAGCCGCCGTGGCTCTCCAGCAGGGTCTGCGCAGGGGTGTTCAGCCGCGCGGGCAGGATCAGGCCGGTGACACAGCCGAGCCGAGGGTCCGCGGCGAACGGCAGGGTGAGGGCGGTGAGCCAGTGCGGATCGGCGATGACGTCGTCGTCGGTGAAGGCGAGGACGTCCGCCTCGGCGGCGGCGATCCCCCGGTTGTGGGCGGCAGCCAGACCGGGCACGGGTTCCAGGACGTGCCGGACGCCTCGGTGCGCGTACCCGGCCGCGACGAGGTCGCGGGTGGCGGTCGTGGCAGGTGCGTTGTCGACGACGACGATCTCGAAGTCCGGGTGGTCCTGGGCCAGCAGTGAGTCGAGCGCGCGGGCGAGCTGCTCGGGGCGCTCCCGGGTCGCGACGACGACGGTGGCCCGGGGGGCGTCGCCCGGCGGGGACGCAGGGAGCGGCTCCGGCAGGTCGATCTCGTCCACCGCCTGTCCGGCGAGTACGGACGCCGGGTCGTCGCCCGCCCGGATCCGGCCGACGACCGTGCCGACCGGGCGCCCGCGCAGCCGCACGAGCGCGAAGACCCGCTGGTCCTCGCCCTCGTGCGGACCGTCCTTGAACGGCGGGCCGCCGGGGGCGGGGATGATCCGTGCGCCCGTGCCTTGCGGTGTCCCGAGCTCCAGCTCGGCCACGGCCACACCGGCGAGGTGGCCGATGTCAGGTAATTGCGGTGCTGTTCCGGCTCGTTGTGTCCTGTACGGCATCCGGTCCCATCCCCCACGTCGTCGTGACGCCATGGCCGCCCGTTGTGAACTGCGCGCGCTGCAGCCCCGCGCCGGTTGCTGTGACGCCGATACGGCCTGTGCGGCCGCAGCGGCCGCAGCGGCCGCAGCGGCCGTTACGGCTGCTGCGGGTGCTGCGGGTTCTTCGGCTGCTTCGGCTGCTTCGGGTTGCGCAGCCGGCCCGCCCGCTCGAGTCCGCGCTGTGCCGCACCCGCCAGCCGGGGCCTCTTCCGTACGAAGCTGTGCGCCCTGCGCGAGGGTTCACGGCCGAGCCACTGGAGGGCCGCGCCCGCACCCGGCCTGACCGACGCGCCCTCGTGGACCGTCAGCTCCCCTGTCTTCAGCGCGTCCTTGTACTCGGCCGCCCCGCGCCCCATGTCGAGCATCCCGATGCCGTCGTCCGCGGCTGCCCGCGCCATCCGCAGATGGAGGATCAGCCCGGGAGAGAACTTCGCGAACTCGGGGTCGTACGCCGGGAACCAGCACGAGAGCACAGTCCGCGAGCGCAGCCCGAAGTGGGCGGCCACGGGCTTGTCCCCCGCGTACAGAACCGAGAGCAGACCCGAGCACCCGGGTGCGCGGGTGTGGAACAGGAACTCCACCAGGTCGCGGATCCACTTCTTCGCGAAGCGGTCGCGGCGGCCGGTCCTGCGGTACTGCGCGGACTTCCACCCCATCAGGGTCCGCAGCACCGCCGGATCCCTCTCGTCGAGGACGAACCGCACCTCACCGGCCTGTCGGCCCAGCTTGCGCTCCTTCGCCAGGGTGGTCCTGAGGAACTTCGGTGACCGGGCGCACAGTTCCGTCTCGTAGCTCTCGTAGCCGTCACCGACATCGATGACGTACGAGGGGTACGAGCGGGCGGCGTCCGCCTCGAACAGCTCCTGACCCGCCTCGAGGTTGTCGAACTCCCATGCGGAGATCCCACAGGCCCGCAGCAGCGTCCTGGCGTCCAGCGGGAGACCTGGGCGCAACACCGCGCCCTGGAGGTCGGAGACCCCGAATCCGATCGCCCTGCCGTGGCCGCCGAACCGCCCCCGCTCGAAAGGGAAGTAGCCGGCCGCCCCCTGCGCTTCGTCGCTGATCACGGCCACCCGTGCGCGCGGCCGGACGCGGCCGACGGCAAGGGTGAATTCCGGTTCCATGAACGGATGGGCCGGAGCGCCGGACTTCGCCCGCAGCTCCCGCCAGGTCTCGATGTCCCCCACGCCCAGATCCCCGGGCCTGACCACACGTATGCGCCGACTGCTCACCAGACCCCCCGGTCTACCCCCTGAGCCACGCTGCCCAGAACGGTACCGGGCACGGTCACTCCGCGGTAGGCACCCGCGACATCTTGTGACCGACCGGTGAAAATCGGCTCCTTCCGCTTCCGCCCGTTACGCGGCCTGCTCCCCGCGCCGCCACACCTTGCTGACCAGCGGAACTCCCGGCCGGTAGGCGAGGTGGACGTGGCTCGGGGCGTCCAGGAGTACGAGGTCGGCGCGGGCACCGGGCGTGATCCGGCCGATGTCGTCACGGCGCAGGGCGGCTGCGCCGCCCGCGGTGGCGGACCAGAGCGCCTCGTCGGGGGTCATGCCCATGTCCCGTACGGCGAGGGCGATGCAGAACGGCATGGAGGACGTGAACGAGGAGCCCGGATTGCAGTCGGTGGAGAGCGCGACGGTGGCGCCGGCGCCGAGGAGCCGACGGGCGTCGGGCCAGGTCGCGCGGGTGGAGAACTCCGCGCCGGGGAGCAGCGTGGCCACCGTGTCGCCCTGGCCGAGCGCGTCGAGGTCGGCGTCGGTGAGGTGGGTGCAGTGGTCGGCCGACGCGGCGTCGAGCTCGACGGCGAGCTGGACTCCGGGGCCGTGGCCGAGCTGGTTGGCGTGGACGCGGGGGTGCAGGCCCCTGGCCTTGCCCGCGGTGAGGACGGCGCGCGCCTGGTCCCCGTCGAAGGCGCCCTTCTCGCAGAAGACGTCGATCCAGCGGGCGTACGGGGCGCAGGCGTCCAGCATCGGCCCGGTGACGAGGTCCACGTATCCGGCGGGGTCGTCGGCGTACTCGGGCCCCACGATGTGCGCGCCGAGGAAGGTGACTTCGTCCGTGTGGCGGGCGGCGATGCGCAGGGCGCGGGCCTCGTCCTCGACGGTGAGGCCGTAGCCGGACTTGGTCTCGAAGGTGGTGGTGCCCTGACGCAGCGCCTCGGCGAGATAGCGCGCGACATTGGCCGAGAGCTCGTCGTCGGAGGCGGCGCGGGTGGCGGCGACGGTCGTGCGGATGCCGCCGGCGGAGTAGGGGAGGCCGGACATGCGGGCGTTGAACTCGTGGGTGCGGTCGCCCGCGAACACCAGGTGGGAGTGGGAGTCCACGAAGCCGGGGATCATGGCCCGGCCGCCCGCGTCGACGGCGTTGTCAGTGGCGGGTGCTTTGCTGGATTCACCGGTCCAGACGATGCGGTCGCCCTCGATGACGACGGCCGCGTCCTGGATCAGGCCCAGGGGGGTCCCGTTACCGAGGGAGGGGTCATTGGTGACCAGGCTGGCGATGTTGGTGACGGCGGTCGTCGTCATCTGGGGTGTGCTCTCCTCGTGTTCGGGGATCAGCCGTGCAGGGCGGCGATGGCGGAGGCGAGTGCTGCGGGGACGTCCTGCACCTGGGTGTGGTGACCGTCCCGTACGAGATGCCGGCCTGCCACGACCGTGTGCCGCACATCGGCGGCGGAGGCGGCGAATACGGCTGCTTCGGCTGCCAGCCGGGGCGCCGGCCCCGCTGTTCTGACGGAGTCCAGCGCGACGGTGGCGAAGTCGGCCGGCGCACCCGGTTCCAGCGTGCCCGCGTCGGGGCGGCCGAGTGCCGCGTGCCCGTCGGCGGAAGCAGCTCTGAGCAGGGCCGCAGCCGTCCAGTGTCCGCGTACATGGGTGCGCAGGCGCTCGTTGAGCTCCATCGCCCTGGCTTCCTCGAAGAGGTCGATCACCGCGTGGCTGTCGCTGCCCAGCGAGAGCGGGGAGCCCGCCCGTTGGAGGGCTGCGGCGGGCCCGATGCCGTCGGCGAGGTCGCGTTCGGTGGTGGGGCACATGCAGGTGCCGGTCGTGGAGCTGCCCAGCAGGCTGATGTCCTCGGCGGTGAGGTGCGTGTTGTGGATGCCGGTGGTGCGCGGGCCGAGGACCCCGTGGTCGGCGAGGAGCCGGGTGGGGGTGCGGCCGTGGGCCGCGAGGCAGGCGTCGTTCTCGGCGGTCTGCTCGGAGAGATGGACGTGGAGGGGCGCTTCCCGCTCCTCGGCCCATTTCGCGACGGTCGCCAGCTGACCGGCCGGGACGGCGCGCACGGAATGGATGGCGGCGCCGATCAGCGTCCGGTCGTCGCCCTTGAGGAGGGAGGCGCGCTCGGCCCAGGCGTCGGCGGTGGTGTCGCTGAAGCGGAGCTGGTGCTGGTTGGGCTTCTCGCCGAATCCGGCGGCGAGATAGGCGGTGTCCAGCAGGGTGATGCGGATGCCCGCCTCGGCCGCCGCCGCGATGAGGGCCTCACCCATCGCGTTCGGATTGTCGTAGGGCGTACCGCCCGGCGCGTGGTGCAGGTAGTGGAACTCACCGACGGCGGTGATGCCGGCCAGGGCCATCTCTGCGTACGTGGCACGGGCGAGGTCGTAGTAGGTGTCGGGGGTGAGCCGGGAAGCCGCCCGGTACATCAGTTCGCGCCAGGTCCAGAAGGTGCCGGACCCGACCTGGACGGTGGAGCGCAGGGCCCGGTGGAAGGCGTGCGAGTGGGTGTTGGCCAGGCCCGGGACGGTCAGGCCGCGCAGTGCGGTGGCCCCGGGCGGCGGTGCGTCGATGCCCGTACGGACACCGGCGATGCGCCCTGCTGCCACGTCCAGGGCGACGCCCGGCTCGACGTGGGTGCCGAGCCAGGCGTGGGACAGCCAGTAGGTGGAGGTGACCGGTGTGCCCGTGGGTTGCGTAGTCAGCTGCACGCGAGGCCTTCCAGTACGTCGGCGAGTGCGATCACCCCGGCCACGCAGTCGTCCTCGGCGGCGTGTTCGGCCGGCGAGTGCGAGATCCCGGTGGGGTTCCGTACGAACAGCATGGCGGTGGGCACCGAAGCGGACAAAATACCCGCATCGTGGCCCGCCCCCGTGCCGAGGACGGGGACGGTGCGTCCCGTGTCGTCCGGGCCGCGCTTTCCCAGCACCCGGCAGATCTCGTCGCGCAGGGCGTGCTGGAACTCCACGACGGGCGTGAACGACTCGCGTACGACGTCGAGGTCGATCCCGGCCCGTCCGGCGTGCTCCCGGGCGGCCCGCTCGATGCCGCCGACGACGGCGTCGAGGGTGGCCTGGTCGGCGGCCCGTGAGTCGAGCCAGCCGCGGACGAGGGAGGGGATCGCGTTGACCCCGTTCGGCTCGACAGCGATCTTGCCGAAGGTCGCGAGCCCTCCTGCGAGCTCCGCCTCGCGCCGGGCCGCCAGGACGGTCTCCGCGTACGTGAGCATCGGGTCGCGCCGGTCGACGAGCCGGGTGGTGCCGGCGTGGTTGGCCTCGCCCCGGAAGTCGAACCGCCACCGCCCGTGCGGCCAGATGGCGGAGGCGACACCGACCGGGTCACCGCTCAGGTCGAGTGACCGCCCCTGTTCCACATGGAGCTCGACGAACGCACCGATACGGGCGAGCCGTTCGGGGTCGGGCCCGATGGTGCCGGGGTCGTATCCGGCGGCCTCCATGGCCTGCGGCAGCGTGACACCGTCCCCGTCGCGGAGCTGGTGCGCCTTGTCGACGGTCAGCTGCCCGGCGGCGAGCCGGGACCCGGCGCAGGCGAGTCCGAAGCGGGCCCCTTCCTCGTCACCGAAGTTGCTGATGGCGAAGGGCCTGGTGAACTCCGCTCCCCTGCGGCGGAGTTCGTCGAAGGCGGCGAAGGAGGAGACCACGCCGAGGGGCCCGTCGAAAGCGCCGCCGTCCGGCACGGAGTCGAGATGCGACCCCGTGACGACGGCGTCCCCGGCGAGCGGATCGCCGTACCAGGCCCACTGGTTGCCGTTCCGGTCGACCTCGTAGGCCAGTCCGCGCGACTCGGCCTGCTCCCGGAACCACGCCCGGCACTCCACATCGGCCCCGGTCCAGGCGTAACGCCGGTACCCGCCGCTGCCCGCATGGCGGCCGATGGGCGCGAGGTCGCGCCACATCGACTGGAAGGACGGCTGCGCCGTCTGCGTCACGGCTGCTCGCCCTCCGCCATGGGAACCCGCACGCCCTTGTCCGAGGCGACGGACTCCGCAATGTCGTAACCGGCATCGACATGCCGGATGACCCCCATGCCCGGGTCGTTGGTGAGCACCCGGCGGATCTTCTCGCCCGCCAGCTTCGTACCGTCGGCGACCGTGACCTGTCCCGCGTGGATGGAGCGGCCCATGCCCACACCGCCGCCGTGGTGGAGGGACACCCAGGAGGCTCCCGACGCGACGTTGACCATGGCGTTCAGCAGCGGCCAGTCCGCGATCGCGTCGGAGCCGTCGAGCATGGCCTCGGTCTCGCGGTACGGAGAGGCGACCGATCCGCAGTCCAGATGGTCGCGCCCGATGGCCAGCGGAGCGGCCAGCTCGCCGCTCGCCACCATGTCGTTGAACCGCTCTCCGGCCTTGTCGCGCTCGCCGTACCCGAGCCAGCAGATGCGGGCAGGGAGGCCCTGGAAGTGGACGCGTTCACCGGCCATCTTGATCCAGCGGTGCAGGGACTCGTTCTCCGGGAAGAGTTCGAGCATCGCCTTGTCGGTCTTGTGGATGTCGGACGCCTCGCCGGAGAGGGCGGCCCAGCGGAAGGGGCCCTTGCCCTCGCAGAAGAGGGGCCGGATGTAGGCGGGGACGAAGCCGGGGAAGTCGAACGCCCGTCCGTAACCGGCCAGTTGTGCCTCGCCACGGATCGAGTTGCCGTAGTCGAAGACCTCGGCGCCGGCGTCCATGAAGCCGACCATGGCCTCGACGTGGCGGGCCATCGACTCGCGGGCGCGCTGGGTGAAGTCGGCGGGCTTCTCGGCGGCGAGGTCCGCCATGTCGTCGAAGTCGACGCCGAGCGGGAGGTAGGCCAGCGGGTCGTGGGCGCTGGTCTGGTCGGTGACGATGTCGATCGGCGCGCCCTCGGCGAGCATCCGGGGCAGCAGCTCCGCCGCGTTGCCGAGGAGGCCGATGGAGAGCGGGCGGCGGGCGTCGCGCGCCTCGACGGCGAGCTGGAGGGCGTGCTCCAGGTTGTCGGCCTTGACGTCCAGGAAGCGGTGCTCGATGCGGCGCTCGATGGCGCGCGGGTCGCAGTCGACACAGATGGCGACGCCGTCGTTCATGGTGACGGCGAGCGGCTGGGCGCCGCCCATGCCGCCCAGCCCGGCCGTCAGGGTGATCGTCCCGGCCAGGGTCCCGCCGAACTTCTTCGCGGCGACGGCGGCGAACGTCTCGTACGTGCCCTGGAGGATGCCCTGCGTACCGATGTAGATCCAGGACCCCGCGGTCATCTGCCCGTACATGGTGAGCCCGAGGGCCTCCAGCCGGCGGAACTCCTCCCAGTTGGCCCAGTCGCCCACCAGGTTGGAGTTGGCGATCAGCACGCGCGGCGCCCACTCGTGGGTCTGCATGACACCGACGGGCCGCCCGGACTGGACGAGCATCGTCTCGTCCTGCTTGAGCGTCCGCAGCGTGCGGACCATGGCGTCGTAGGACCGCCAGTCCCGGGCAGCCTTGCCCGTACCGCCGTAGACGACGAGCTTGTCCGGGTGCTCGGCCACCTCGGGGTCGAGGTTGTTCTGGAGCATCCGCAGGGCGGCTTCCTGCTGCCATCCCAGGGCACTCAGTTCCGTACCGCGCGGTGCCCGTACGGGGCGGGGTCCTGACATGGGGAATGCCTCCTCGCGACTGCGACCGTCCTGCCTGTGACTGTTCTATTCACATCCTGCTGGTCTGAATACTCCTAGTCAACAGGGAGCGCCCGCCCTTCCGGTCCGACCGCCTGCCGGAGCGGAATCCCCGCGCGGCCGCCACCGGCCGGGGAGGAAACCCCGCACGGCCACCGCCGCCCGGAGCCCCTTTACACGGCCAGCCGCATGTACCAATGGAAAATGCCAGAACTCCCACCTGCCGCAAGCACGTTGCGTAGCCTCTCCATTACAGCCGTACGCCACGTCGGGAGGGGAGTCCGCGTTGCCCGGAATCGACGAGTGCCTGCTCGAAGTCATGAGGCTGCCCGGTGCCCGGGGCGCCGCGGTGGTCGACTGGACGAGCGGTCTCGCCCTCGGCACCATCGGCGACTCGCCCGGCGGTGACCACGAGGCGACCGCCGCCGAGACTGCCGAGGTGGCGAGGATGGCCGCGGAGCAGCCGGTCTTCGCGCAGTCACGACCACAGGACTTATCCGCCCCGCCCGGACCGGCCGTCGAGGACGTCATCGTCACCACCCCGCCCGGCTATCACATCCTCCGTTTCGTCGAGACGGACTTCGACAGCAGCGTCTTCCTGCACCTCTGGCTGGACCGCGCGGAAGGCAACCTCGCCCTCGCCCGCATACGGCTCGGCGAGATCGCGGAGCGGCTGGTCCTGGCATGAGACCGACCGCCACCCGGCCGGACACCGCCGAACAGACCGCCCCTTCGGTCCCCTCCCCCATGCTCCAGCGGCTCGCGGCCGAGCGCGCAACCGGCGCATTGATGCGCGACCGCGGCACCCTGTACCTCGCCGACGGCCAGATAGTCCACGCCGAAAGCCCCGCCACCCCCGGGATCGACGTCCTGCTCATCACCGGCGGCGCGCTGCGCACCGAGGGCTGGTGGGACGCGGTCGCCCAGGCGGGCGCCGGACAGCGGGTCGGGCGCTACCTCGTGGACAGCGGCCGGGTGCCCGGCGGCGCGCTGGAGCTGTGCCACCTGGGTGCGCTGTACGACGCGGCCTTCTTCGCCCTGGCCCCGACCCGCACGCCGGCCCGCTTCCGCTACGGGGTCTCCCACTGGATCGGCCCCGTCCACCCCGTCCCCGTGGACGCCGTGCAGCGCGAGACGCTCCGGCGCCGGGAACTGCTGGACCGGATCTGGCCGGACGCGCTCACCGACAGCGCCCCGCTCACCCCTGCGGCGCACCCCGTCGACGCCCCGGTCCCGCCAAGGCAGCGCCGCGTCCTGGACCTGGTGGACGGTGTGCGTACGGCCACGGACATCGCCCAGGAGCTGGGCCGCTCGGCCTTCCACATCCTGGTCGACCTGCGCCGGCTCGCGGCGGCCGGCCTGGTCGGCACGGCCCGCCGGACCTCGGCCCCGTCCGCCGCCGCGGCCGGCCGGATCACGCTGCCCGAGGTCACGGCCGACCCCGACGTCGCCCTGCTGCGCCGGCTCAGAGACGCATTGGAGGCCCTGTGATTCGCGCGCTCAGACAGCGTGCCGGGAGGAGACAACTGATGGTGCCCGAGGCCGAAGTGCAGGATGTCCTCGACGAGCTCCAGCGGTTACGGGCCCGGGTCCCGCTCCTGTCCGGCGCACTGGCGGCCAGTACCGACGGCCTGGTGCTGGCCCAGGACACCCCCGGTGTCGAGGCCGAGGGCGTCGCCGCGCTGACCGCGGCCGCGCTCGGCGTGTCCATCCGGATGACCGACGCCACCGGCCGCGGCGGCTTCCGCGAACTCCTGGTCCGCGGCGAGAGCGGCTACATCGCGACGTACGCGGCAGGGGCCTCCGCCGTGCTCACCCTGCTGGCCGAGGACCGCATCAACGTCGGCCGGCTGCACCTGGAGGGACGCCGCGCGGGCGCTCGCATCGGTGAGGTGGTCGACGCCGCGCTGGAGCGCGCGGAACGCCCCGCGCCCCCGGCACGCGCCCCGCAGGCCCGCACACTCCCCCGCCGCCCCACACAAGACCCCAGCTGACACACACGCACACACGGATCCGGCCCGCCGGGCCGGCCAGGAAAGGAACGAGCACTCATGGCCAACACCGAAGCGTCACTGAAGGACGCGATGACGTCGATCGAGGGCACCCTCGGTGTCGCACTCGTCGACTACACCAGCGGCATGGCACTCGGCACCCTCGGCGGTGGCAAGGACTTCAATCTGGATGTCGCCGCAGCGGGTAACACCGACGTCGTACGCGCCAAACTCCGCACGATGGAACACCTGGGGATCAAGGAAGAGATCGAGGACATCCTGATCACCCTCAGCGGCCAGTACCACCTGATCCGCCTGCTCAAGACCCGTGGCAACAACGGCCTGTTCCTCTATCTGGTGCTGGACTCGGGCCGCGCCAACCTGGCGATGGCCCGCCACCAGCTGAAGAAGATCGAAGCCGAACTGGAGGTCTGACTCCCCGGCCTCAGCGGCGGCGACGCCGCGCCCCTCCGGGCG
>NZ_JBHTRI010000046.1:0-51284 GCF_042796085.1 Streptomyces sp. NPDC056452 | reverse complement strand
CGGGCCGTACGGGGCCGCCGGGTTCACCCGCCGGCGAGTACCGGCCAAAGCTCGGGGTCCTCGAAATTGAGTGCCCACAGCACGGTGTTGGTGACGCCGTGTCGGCGCAGCACCGGCAGATGCGTGGCGACGCCGCGGGCGTCCTGGTACCAGACCTCACGGAGTTCGGTGCCGTCGTCGTAGGTGAAGTACGGCGTTCCTGAGACCTCGTCGAGCCGGTAGGGCGCGCCCTGTTCCTTGCGCAGCGCCTCGGCCTCCTTCCAGGTGACGTGCTTCGTCGCGGACGTGCTGTCGCTGTCCGCGGGCCAGTCCCAGCCGTAGGCGGGGAGCCCCATCTCGAGTTTGGCCGCCGGGACGAGGGCGGTGGCGCGCGTGAGGATGTCCTCGTACCAGCGTGTGTCGGCGAGCGGGCCGGGGTCGCCGCCCGACCAGTGGAGGTTGTAGCCCATGATCCGGATCCGGTCGGCGACGCGGCCGAGGGCCGCGTAGTCCCAGATGCGGCCGGTGGTCGCGGTCTTGGGGAACACGGTGATCACACACTGTTTGCCCAGGCCCTGGAGCCGCCGGCAGAGATCGGTCGCCAGCGCGGTGAACCCGTCGCGTACGGCGGCGTAGGTGGCGTCGCCCGTGGCGGCGATGGATTCGTAGTCGAGGTCGAGGCCGTCGTAGTCACGGGTGGCGACGGTGCGCATCAGCGCGTCGGCGTGCTCGGTGCGCCGGGCGGGGCTGGTGAGGATCGCCGCGAGCACGCCGGACTCCATCGTCTCCATGACCGTGGGGACGACCTTCGCTCCGGCGCCGTGCAGTCCGTCGATGATCCGTCGTTCGCCCGCACCGGGGTGTGCGTCGATCCGGCCGGCCGACACGGCCTCGTACCAGAACGGGCTGACCGTGTGCAGCTGGTCGGCGTGGAGCAGGGCGTCCTGGTACGCGCCTTCCTGGTCCCAGTAGGGCAGCCACGCCGAGACCGTGCGGGGAAGCGCTGCGGCGGGGCCGCCTGACAGCCCCTCGGCCGTGGCGGGTGGCGGATCGGGGACCGGGGCTGACGCCGTGGCAGAAGCGGTGGGCAGCAACGTCGCTGCGAGGAGTCCGGCGACCGCGACGGCGCGGGCCAGGTGTGTGGTGAGGACGGGGGTGATCATGAGGTCGAGCCTGAACCCCGTTTCACGGACCCGCTCCACGGATTGGGCCGTCCAGGTTCTACGGTGTTGCGATGACGTTCCAGCACACCAACTACAGCAGTGACAGTTCCTCCGACTTCCCCGGACGCAGCGGTCCGGCCGCCACGGCGGAGGCCGACCCGCGTGACGTGGGACCGGTCCGCACCTCGTACGCGCCGAACCGTGACGGCGATCCCGACCCGGGAGAGATCGTCTGGACATGGGTGCCGTTCGAGGAGAACGACGGGCGGGGCAAGGACCGGCCGGTCCTGGTCGTGGCCCGGGAGCAGGAGGGCACGCTGCTCGCCGTGCAGCTGTCCAGCAAGCAGCACGACAGGGACCACGAGTGGGTCGCCCTGGGCGCAGGACCGTGGGACAGCTCGGGGCGCCCGTCCTGGGTCGATCTGGACCGGGTGCTGAGGGTCGACGAGGACGGCATGCGCCGTGAGGCGTGTGCGCTGGACCGGGACAGGTTCGACCTGGTCGTGGTGCGGCTGCGGGAGCGCTACGGCTGGAGCTGACCGGCGAACACCCGGGTGAAGGCCGCCCGGACCGGGGATTCGGGACTGCGGTCCAGGATCCCGAAGACGATCTGCTCGAAGTGGCCCGCGAACCGTCCGCCGTCGGCGAGAAGGGCGCGGAAGGCGCCCGCCACCTCGGCCGGGTCGTTCTGGAAGACCCCGCACCCCCAGGCGCCGAGGACCAGCCGGCGGTAGCCGCGGACGGCGGCCACTTCGAGGACCCGTTCGGCGCGGCTCGCGAGCGCGGCCGGGATGCGGTGGGCCTCCGCGGGAGTCTGCCTGCGGATCACTCCGGCGTTGGGTGCGGGTGAGGTCAGGAAGCCCACGGTGTACGGGGTGTCGAGGAGCCTCCCCCGGTCGTCGCGGAAGACCGGCACACCCGGTGAGTGAATGACCCGGTCGGTGTAGAAGGCACTGCGTTCCGCGCGGTGGTGGGCGTAGTACTCGGGGGCGCGCAGCAGCGTGGCATGGAGCGCGGAGCCACGGCACAGGGCCTCCTCCTGGGCCTGCGCCCCGTTCAGGTAGCCGCCTCCCGGATTGCGGGCGGAGGCGTAGTTCAGGACGGCGACCCTGGCCGAGGATCCGGCGGTCATCCGGTGCGCCGCCTGCAGACTGCTCTCCCCGGTGACCTCGAAGGCCGGGGTGCGGTCGGTGTCCAGGACGGCGACCGGCACCGGCTCCGGGCCGTACAGCCTGGTGCCGGACAGCGCGGCCGTCAGGGCGCGCTCGATGCTCACCTCGCGCCCGTCGGGCGCGCGGTAGTGCCCGGCCGTGACAATGGCCTCGGTATCTCGCGCGATGCCGCGCAGTCGTGCGCTCATGGGCGCGCCCCCCTGTGGTGCATACGGGGCATGCTGGACGGACGGGCGGCATGGACGCAACCGGTTTTCCGTCCCACAGGGGCACCCTTGTGCGAACTCTCGGTAAGGGTTTGGGTGGTAGGGAAGCACCCCAAAAGGAGGCCAAGCATGCCCCCGGACACACCCGGCGATCACAGTTCCCCCGTTGACGCGGAGCTCCTCGGCGAGGACGAGGCGGAGGATCTGCTGCGCGGCATATGTTTCAAGACAGGACCGCCCCGGACGGTCGGCGTGGAACTCGAATGGCTCATTCACGACCGTGAACATCCCGAAGTCCCCGTCCCCCACGACCGGCTCGCCGCCGCCGCGGACGCCGTGCGCGGCACTCCGCTCGACGCGGCCCTGACCTTCGAACCGGGCGGTCAGCTGGAGCTCAGCTCGCAGCCCGCCGCCTCCCTCATGGCGTGCATCGACCGGACCGCCGCCGACATGAGGACCGTGCGCGAGACCCTCGGCCGGGCCGGCCTCGCACCGGTAGGACTCGGCGTGGATCCGTGGCATCCTCCCCGCCGCCTGTTGCAGGAGCCCCGGTACGCGGCCATGGAAACCGCCCTCGACCGGTCCGGGACCGCAGGGCGCGCCATGATGTGCACGTCCGCGTCCATCCAGGTCTGCCTGGACGCCGGCGAGGAGGAGCCGGGGCCACTGGGCTACGGGCGGCGCTGGCAGCTCGGGCACCTGCTGGGCGCGGTCCTCGTCGCGGCCTTCGCCAATTCGCCGTTCCGGGAGGGGCGGCGTTCGGGCTGGCGCTCGACACGGCAGTCGCTGTGGGCGGACCTCGATCCGGCGCGGACGCTGGCGCCGAGCAGCCGCCTCGCGCCCCGCGACGCCTGGGCGGCGCACGCCCTGGACACGCCGGTGATGTGTATCCGCAACGGCGAGGCCCCGTGGGCCGTACCGGACGGGCTGACGCTCAGGGACTGGATCCGGGGTGACGGACCACGGCCTCCGGTGCGTGCCGACCTCGATTACCACATCACGACGCTCTTCCCGCCGGTACGCCCGCGCGGGCACCTGGAACTGCGCATGATCGACGCCCAGTCCGGCACCGACGGCTGGCTGGTGCCGCTGGCCGTGACGACCGCCATGTTCGACGACCCGGAGGCAGCCGAAACCGTGTACCGCACCGTCAAGCCGCTGGCCGAGACAGCCGGCCCCCTGGCCGCACCCCGCAACCCCCTCTGGACAGCCGCCGCCCGTGACGGGCTGAGCGATCCGGAACTGGCCTCGGCGGCCGCCGCCTGCTTCGCGGCCGCACTGGAGGCGCTGCCCAGGATCGGGGCGAGCGACCACGTGCAGAACACCGTCGCGGCCTTCCACGACCGCTATGTGGCCCGGGGCCGATGTCCGGCCGACGACCTGCTCGCCCCGGCGGCAGCGCGATCCGGCAACGGATCCGCCCCGCGGCACGGAAGGGGCCCGGCCCGATGACCGACACACCCGCTTCTCCCACCGAACCCGGCCTCGACACCGAGGCCCTGCGCAAGCGCGCCCTGGCCGCACTCCTCACCGCCCGCGAGCGCACCGCACTGCTCACCGACAGCGTCGACGACCACGACCTCATTGCCCAGCATTCCCCGCTGATGTCGCCCCTGGTCTGGGATCTGGCACACATCGGGAATCAGGAGGAGCTGTGGCTGCTGCGCGCCGTGGGCGGCCGCGAGGCGATGCGCCCGGAGATCGACGGACTGTACGACGCCTTCGAGCACTCCCGCGCGAGCAGGCCCTCGCTGCCCCTGCTGGCGCCCGCGGAGGCCAGGACGTATGCCGCAGACGTACGCGGGCGGGCTCTGGACATCCTCGACGGTGCGCCGCTGCACGGCGGCGGCCGACGGCTCGAGCAGGCGGGCTTCGCCTTCGGCATGGTCGCCCAGCACGAACAGCAGCACGACGAGACGATGCTGATCACCCATCAGCTGCGCTCGGGGCCAGCGGTCCTCAGCGCGCCTGAGCCGCCGGAGCCCACCGACGCGGTGTCCCGGCCGGCCGAAGTCCTCGTCCCCGGGGGTCCCTTCACCATGGGTACCTCCACCGAGCCCTGGGCGCTGGACAACGAACGGCCCGCGCACCGGCGCGAGGTGGCGGCCTTCTTCATCGACACCGCCCCGGTCACCTGCGGCGCCTACCAGCGCTTCATCGACGACGGCGGGTACACGGACGCGCGCTGGTGGGACCCCCGGGGCTGGGCCATGGTCCGGGAACACGGGCTCACCGCACCCCTGTTCTGGCACCGCGACGCCGGGCAGTGGCTGCGTCGGCGCTTCGGGGTGACCGAGCCGGTGGAGCCGGACGAGCCGGTTCTCCACGTCAGTTGGTACGAGGCGGACGCGTACGCCCGCTGGGCGGGGCGCCGACTGCCGACGGAGCCCGAGTGGGAGAAGGCGGCCCGCCACGATCCCGCCTCCGGACGTTCGCTGCGCTACCCCTGGGGCGACGAGGACCCGACACCCGAACGGGCCAACCTGGGCCAGCGCCATCTGCGCCCCGCCGCCGCGGGTGCGTACGCGGCCGGCCGGTCCTCGTCGGGCGTGGGGCAGCTGATGGGCGATGTGTGGGAGTGGACGTCGAGCGACTTCCTGCCCTATCCGGGCTTCGCGCCGTTCCCCTACCGGGAGTACTCGGAGGTGTTCTTCGGCCCCGAGCACAAGGTGCTGCGCGGCGGTTCGTTCGCCGTGGACCAGGTGGCCTGCCGCGGTACGTTCCGCAACTGGGACCTTCCGGTGCGACGCCAGATCTTCTCCGGCTTCCGGACTGCGAGGGATATCTGATGTGCCGTCACATCGCTTGCCTGGGACCCCCGATGGCCCTGGGGGACATTCTCGTGTCCCCGGCGCACTCGCTCGTGCGCCAGTCGTGGGAGCCGCGCCGCCAGAAGCACGGCACGGTCAACGCCGACGGATTCGGGGTCGGCTGGTACGCGGACGGCGATCCCGCTCCGGGGCGCTACCGCCGCCGGGGGCCCATCTGGGGCGACGAGACATTCGCCGATCTGGCCCGCGTGGTGCGCAGCACGGCTGTTCTCGCCGCGGTCCGTGACGCGACGTTCGCGGGCGCGGACGGCGAGGCAGCCGCCGCACCGTTCGCCGCCGGCCGCCTGCTGTTCAGCCACAACGGGGCGGTCAAGGGCTGGCCGGACTCCGTGGCACCGCTGGCCGGCGCCCTGCCGCCCGCCGAATTGCTCGCGCTGGAGGCGCGGACCGACTCGGCGCTGATCTGGGCGCTGATCCTCCACCGGATAGCCGCGGGCGACGAGATACCGCAGGCGGTCGCCGACACCGTTGTCGACGTCGCCTCGGCCGCCCCCGGATCGCGCCTCAATCTGCTGCTCACCGACGGCTCCACGATCGTGGCGACCGCGTGGGGCGACTCGCTCTGGTATCTCGACGAACCGGGCCGCCGCATGGTGGTGGCCTCGGAGCCGTACGACGACGATCCGTACTGGCGCGAGGTCCCCGACCGCACTCTGCTGGCCGCGACCCGCACCGACGTTCTACTCACCCCGCTCAAGGAGCCCACTGAGTGAGTCCCTTTCTGCTGACCCGCACCCTGCCGCTGGACGCGACGGACGCGGCGCTGCGCGCCGATGTACTGAGCGGCCTGACCCGGCACCCGAAGACACTGCCGCCCAAATGGTTCTACGACGCGCACGGCAGTGACCTGTTCGAGGAGATCACCCGGCTGGCCGAGTACTACCCGACCCGTGCGGAACGGGAGATCCTGATCGCGCACGCCGCGGACATCGCGGCGGCGTCCGGTGCGCGGACCCTGATCGAGCTGGGGTCCGGTTCCTCGGAGAAGACCAGGCATCTGCTGGACGCCCTGCCCGAGCTGCACACCTACGTACCCGTCGACGTCAGCGAGAGTGCGCTGACGGGTGCGGCCGAAGCGCTGCTGGCCGAGCGTCCCGGACTCTCCGTGCACGCCCTCATCGCCGACTTCACGCACGTCCTGGATCTGCCCGACAGCCCCGGGCCGCGGCTTGTCGCCTTCCTGGGCGGCACGCTGGGCAATCTGCTGCCCGAGGAGCGCGCTGAGTTCCTGAAGTCCGTACGGGCACGCCTCGCGCCCGGCGACAGCCTGCTGCTCGGCACGGACCTGGTCAAGGACAAGGCGACGCTCGTCGCGGCGTACGACGACGCGGCCGGGGTGACGGCCGCGTTCAACAAGAACGTCCTGACTGTGGTGGACCGCGAGCTGGGAGCGGACTTCCAGCTCGACGACTTCGACCATGTGGCCGTGTGGGACCCGGAGCACGAGTGGATCGAGATGCGGCTCCGCTCCCGGCGTGCCCAGACCGTGAAGATCCCCGAGCTGGACCTGGTGGTGTCGTTCGAGGCGGGCGAGGAACTGCGTACGGAGATCTCTGCGAAGTTTCGCAAGGAGGGAGTACGGGACGAACTGGCCGCGGCGGGGCTGCGGCTGGCTCAGTGGTGGACCGATTCCGAGGGCCGGTTCGCGCTGTCCCTGGCGACGGCCGACTGAGCGACCCGCGCGAGTGAACGTCTGTCGGGCTCACTGCCGGCCGGGATCGGCGCGAGGACGCTGATCTCGGCCGTGAGCCCGGCGGCCGTCACCACCCTCCAGAGCGAGGCGGCGAGCGGGTCGTCCCCGACGAACGCCGCGGCCCCGGCGGTGCTCAGGTCCGTGGTCCGGTACCGGATGCGCACCGGCCGGACCGCGGCGCCCGCGTCGATCGCCGCCTGGAACGCGGCGGGCCGGAACCGGCCGCCGGCGCTGCGGCCGCACCAGGTGCTGCCCTGGGGGAAGACGGCGACCCGTGATCCGGAGCCCAGCGCCGCGGCCAGGGTCCGCACGGCGGCGGGCAGGGCCCGCAGCCGGTCCCGTTCGATGAACAGCGTGCCGCCGAGGGCGGCGAGCGGTCCGAGCAGCGGCCAGTGCCGGATCTCGCTCTTGGCGACCATCCGGGCCGGGAAGACGGCGGCGACGAGCGGGATGTCCAGCCAGGAGACGTGGTTGGCGACCACGAGCTCCCCCGCCGGTGCGTGTGCCTCCGTCACCGGCCGGCCGGTGACGCGTATGCGTACGCCGAAGGCCCGCACCACCAGGTACGCCCACCGTCGGACCAACCGGTCGCGGCCCGCCGGGCCAAGGAGCAGCACGCCCGGTACGCAGAGCACCCCGAGCAGCGTGAGCGTGCAACCGGCGACCAGCAGGGCCGCTGCGGACAGCGGGGCACGCCGCTCACCCAGGTGTCCCGCACAGTCGTGCGGGGTGCACGGGGCCACGGGCAGCCAGGCACTCATCGCAGGGGGGCGAGCGAGAGGAAGTGGCGCAGGTAGCGCGGGTCGGTCCGGCGCATCGAGAGCAGGACGTAGAGGTCGGCGACGTTGAAGTCCGGGTCGTGGGCGGGGGCTCCGCAGACCCAGGCTCCCAGGCGCAGGTAGCCGCGCAGCAGGGGCGGCAGCGCGGCCCGGCCTGCCGCGCCCCCCGCGGGGTGTCCTGAGGTGTCCCAGAGGCGGTGGGGGGTGACCCAGTACTTCTCGGGGGCCAGGTTGTGGGCGCGTACGGTGTCCCAGCTCCTGGCCGCCAGCGCGCCGCCGTCGGCGAGGGGTACGGAGCAGCAGCCGGCCAGCCAGGTGTGGCCGGTTCGCTCCATGTAGCGGGCCAGTCCGGCCCAGATCAGCGCGATGACCGCGCCGTCGCGGTGGGCCGGGTGGACACACGAACGGCCTACCTCGACCAGGTCGTCGCGTATGGGTCCGAGCCGGCTGAGGTCGAACTCGCTCTCGGCGTACAGCCCGCCGGCCCGCGCGGCCCCCTCGGGCGGAAGAAGCCGGTAGGTGGCGACGACGTCCCCGGTGGCCACCTCGCGCACCAGCAGGTGGTCGCAGTGGACGTCGAAGGCGTCGCTGTCCAGGCCGGGCTCGGGGCCGTCGAGCCGGGCGCCGAGCTCACCGGCGAAGACCTGGTGGCGCAGGCGCTGGGCGGCGCGTACGTCCTCCTCGCAGGTGGCGAGCGAAACCCGGTAACCCGCGGGGGCGGTGGGGGCTCCGCCCTGCGGAGGGACCGCCGGGGCAGCGGGTACGGGCGAGGTGAGAGGCAGGGGCAGCACGGTCATGGCAGTCTCCGGGGACGGATCAGCAGGGCGGCTGCCGGGCTTCCGCTGGAGTGCGACGGCCCGGCCCCTTACTTCTTCCGTGACCGGCTGGACTTGGCATGACCGCTACGGAGAGCGGGGATGTGCGACGGCTGAATCCCGGGGGCCGGATTCAGCCGTCGCTGCCTGCCCGCTGTCAGCCCGTGGTGAGCTTCGCGGTGATGCGTTCCGACGCCGCCTTCGCTTCCTCCGCCGGATCGCCGCCCTGCAGCACCGCGGTCATGTACGGCTTGATGGGGTTCTCGGCCTCGACGGCGGCCCAGTGGGGCGAATTGGGTGTGGCACGGCCCTGGGTGGCCCCCTCGGCCATCGCGGCCGTCCCCTCCTGCCCCTCGATGACTCGGGCGAGAGCGGGCTTGTTGGGCACGTAGCTCATCGTCCTGGCGAGGTCCGTCTGCCACTTCTCGCTCGCCAGGGCCGTGATGACGTCGATGCCCGCGGCGCGCTCGTCGGCCTTGTTCGGGACGATCAGGTCCGACCCGCCGGTGAAGACGGCGCCCGGGTTCTTCGCGGTCTTGCCCGGTATGGGGAAGTAGCCGAGCTTGCCCTTGAGATCAGGATTCGCCTGCTCGATGAGGGCGGCGCTTCCCGGCACGGAGATGATCTGGGCGACGTCACCCTTGGCGAACACGTCGGTCTGCGGGGGCGTCTGCTCGTCGGCGTCCTTGGGTCCGTCGCCGAGCGCCTGGAGATCCTTGTAGAAGTCCATCCCCCTCAGCGCGGCGGGCGAGCCCAGCGCACCCTGCCAGTCCCCGCCGTTCTCGTCGGCGAGTTCACCGCCCTCGTCCCAGATGAATCCGGCGAGGACATACCAGTTCTGGCCCGCGAGGTAGATGCCCTGTTGGCCGTCGCCGTCGAGCTTCTTGCTGGTCTCGATCCACTCCTCGCGCGTCTTGGGCGGCTTCGTGATTCCCGCCTGGGCGAAGAGGTCCTTGTTGTAGATGACGACACGGTTGGCCGCGTACCAGGGGATCCCGTACTGCTGACCGCTGATGCTGCCCGGTTCCGCCAGGCCGGGGAGCCAGTCCTCACTGCCCAGGTCACGCATCGACTCGAGGGTGAGGTCGCGCAGGCCACCGCTGTCCGCGTACTGCGCGACCTGGGTGTTGCCGACCTCGATGACGTCCGGCGCGTCATCGCTGTCGAGGGCTTCCAGGACCTTGGGGCCGATGCCGCCCCACTCCTGGATCACAAACTCCAGTTCGACAGAAGGGTTCTCCGCTTCGTACGACTCCGTGAAGCGGTCCAGAAAGCCCTGGGAAACGCTGTCCTGCATCAGCCAGACGGTCACCGTGCGGCTGTCGGGACCCCCGCCGGGCAGGTAGCCGCAGCCACCCAGCGCGACGGAGGAAACGAGCGCAACGGCTCCGGCCAGTTTGCGGAATTTCACGAGGGTCACCTTCTGCGGAACGGCACGACGAAACAGGACCCGGGTGGGGGGACTGCGGGCGGCGCTCGCACGGGTTGTGGCCTGGAGTTTGGTATGGACCAATCGGCAGGTCAAGGGCCCTGCATCCGGGAGTGCGACAGCCGCGATCCCTCGCGCGTCGACGCGGAGTGAGGCACCGTGGAACCAGGAAAGGAGACAATAGATGTCTAATCACACCTATCGGGTCACCGAGATCGTAGGAACCTCCGAGGAGGGCATCGATGCGGCGATCCGTAACGGCGTCGCAAGAGCTTCCGAAACGTTGCACAATCTCGACTGGTTCGAGATGACACAGGTGCGCGGGCACATCGAGAACGGCCGGATCGCGCACTACCAGGTGGGCCTCAAGGTCGGTTTCCGTCTCGACGGGAAGGCCTGATCACGTACGGCCCTCGCGCTCCTGCGCGTCCTTGAGCGACGACGACGGCACGGCCCAACGGGCACGTACCACCGCGAAACCCGCCAGTTCGGCCGCATCGCAGACCAGTTCGTCGTCGTCGACGAGGACCCGCACCTCACGCTCCCGGCCCAGCCGCTTCAGGATCTCCAGCTTGGTGCGGCGGGCCGGCCGCCTGTCGTCGTTGCGCCGCATGTGCACGCGGCCCCGCGGCAGCCCCTGCTGCTCCAGCCACGCCAGGGTGTCCCGTCGGCACCGCTCCGGACGGCCGGTGAGGTACACGACCTCGCACTCCTCGGCGCTCGACAGGGCGAGGCTCACGCCCTCCTCCAGCGGAGGGTCGTCGACCGCCGCGGCGAAGAACGCTCCCCAGTCGCGCCGGGCCCCCTCGAGGAAGTGCTGTCGATGGCCGCTGTCCGCGAGCGTCCCGTCCAGGTCGAACACGGCCAGCGGCCGGGCGTTGTCGTTCACCCGCTCACCCTAGAAGACATGGCGAAAGGACAGGCGCATGACGGGCAATGACCTCAGCGGACGCCGGGTGCTCGTGATCGTGACCAACTACGGCGTCGAGCAGGACGAACTCGTGCTGCCCGTGCGGCATCTGCGCGAACGCGGAGCCGCCGTGGACATCGCCGCCGAGTCCTCGGACGTCATCCGGACACTCGTCGGCGACACGGATCCCGGGGAGAACGTGCGGCCGTCCCTGACGCTGACCGGTGCCGATCCGGCCGACTACGACCTTCTGCTGGTCCCCGGCGGAACACTCAACGCCGACTCGCTGCGGCTGCAGGAGCCCGCCTTGGACCTCGTCCGCTCGTTCACGTCGTCCGGCCGTCCGGTGGCGGCCATCTGCCATGGGCCATGGGTGCTGGTCGAGGCGGGATCCGTCGAGAACAAGACCCTCACCTCGTACGCCTCGCTGCGGACGGACATCCGCAACGCCGGCGGCAACTGGGTCGACGAGCCGGTCGTCAGCGACGACACCGGCGGCTGGCTCCTCATCACCTCGCGCACACCGGACGACCTTCCGGACTTCCTCCACGAGATCGACAGAGAACTCGCAGCAGTGGGTTCCTGAGCCTTCCGGTCCCGCCACGGGGCAGTGGCGCGGTGCGGATCCGCGCCCCTGCCGTCAGCGGCCGAGAGACTTGCGCAGCTGCTCCTTGTTCATCGACGAGCGGCCGTCGACGTTGCGCCGCTTGGCCTCCTCGTACAGCTGGTCCTTCGTCGGGCCCTTCGCCCCGCTGTGGGAACGCTGTCCGCCGCGCTCGGACGCCGACTTCGGGTCCCGGAGGGAAGCGGGACTCGCGGTCTTCGACTCGCCCGAGCGCGCACGCTCCTTGTTGACCGTGCGGGCGGCGATCTCCTTCGCACGCTCGGTGGACGTGCCGCGCTTCTTCGCGCTGTCCTTGATGTGCTCGTACTGGCGCTCACGCTTGGAACTGGAACCTGCGGGCATGACACCCTCCTCACTCCCGGACCGGGTTCTTGGTCCGCCTGCCCACCACCCCACCGTGCGACACCTCCCACCGCCCGGCCGGAGAGCCGAACGGGGCACCCTTCGACGGGGTCCCCCACGGCCGAACCGCGTCGGTCGCGACGCCCGGCCTTCGAGATGCAGACTCCGCGGTCCGCTGATTCGCTGATCCTGTCCGCTCCCCACAGATCCAGGAGTGATCATGAGCGTTGCAGGTGAATCCGGCGGCCGTGCCAAGCAGCTGCGTGCCAAGGCGCAGGAACTGAAGGAAGCCGCAGAGCGCGCCTCCGACCCCGAGCAGCGCCAGCGGCTCCAGGACAAGGCCCGCCGCCTGCAGGAGCAGAGCGAGCAGGAGAGCAGCATGCGGGACCGCGACATGGACCCGATGGTGTAGAGCCTCGGCCCACGCTGCCGGTGGCCCTCCCCTGTCCGACAGCGACGGGGAGGACCACCGGCAGAGCTGTGTACCGGGTCAGCGGCGCACCTTGCGGGTGGCCCGCAGCCACTCCTTGTTCATGGCCGCGATCGAGGGCAGGGGAATGCCCTTGGGGCATGCCGTGGCGCACTCGCCGGTCAGGGTGCAGCCGCCGAAGCCCTCCTCGTCCATGGTGGCGACCATGTCGAGAACCCGGGTCTCGCGTTCGGGTGCTCCCTGCGGGAGCACGTTGAGGTGGTTGATCTTCGCCGAGGTGAAGAGCATCGCGGATCCGTTGGGGCAGGCCGCGACGCAGGCCCCGCAGCCGATGCACTCGGCGTGCTCGAAGGCGAAGTCGGCATCCGGCTTGGGCACGGGGGTGGCGTGCGCGTCGGGCGCCGTGCCGGTCGGGGCGGAGATGTATCCGCCGGACTGGATGATGCGGTCGAAGGCCGAACGGTCCACGACCAGGTCCTTGACGACCGGGAAGGCGGAGGCGCGCCACGGCTCGACGTCGATCGTGTCGCCGTCCTGGAAGGAACGCATGTGGAGCTGGCAGGTGGTGGTGCGTTCCGGGCCGTGCGCGTCGCCGTTGATGACGAGGCTGCACGCGCCGCAGATGCCTTCGCGGCAGTCGTGGTCGAAGGCGACGGGCTCGTCCCCGGCGAGGATGAGTTCCTCGTTGAGGGTGTCGAGCATCTCCAGGAACGACATGTCCTGCGAGATGCCGTCGACTTCGTAGGTGGCCATGGCGCCGGGCGCCTCGGCGTTCTGCTGGCGCCAGACGCGCAGGGTGAGCTTCATGCGTAGCTCCGCTGGGTGGGGTGGACGTACTCGAAGACGAGGTCTTCCTTGTGCAGGACGGGGGCGTCGCCGGTGGCTTTGAACTCCCAGGCGGCGGCGTAGGAGAACTCCTCGTCCCGGCGGGCGGCTTCGCCGTCCGGGGTCTGCGACTCCTCACGGAAGTGGCCGCCGCAGGATTCGGCGCGGTGCAGGGCGTCGAGGCACATGAGCTCGGCGAGCTCCAGGTAGTCGACGACGCGGTTGGCCTTCTCCAGCGACTGGTTGAACTGTTCGCCGGTTCCCGGCACCTTGATGCGGCGCCAGAACTCCTCCCGGATCTCCGGGATCCGGTCCAGTGCCTTGCGCAGCCCCTCCTCGGTGCGGGCCATGCCGCAGAACTCCCACATGAGTTCGCCGATCTCCCGGTGGAAGGAGTCCGGGGTGCGGTCGCCGTCGACGGCGAGGAGCAGATTCAGCCGGTCCTCGGTCTCCGCGACGGCTTCGGTGACCGCGGGGTGGCCGGCGTCGATCTCGTCCGCGTGCGGGTGGCGGGCGAGGTAGTCGTTGATGGTCGACGGCAGGACGAAGTAGCCGTCGGCGAGGCCCTGCATCAGCGCGGACGCCCCGAGCCGGTTGGCCCCGTGGTCGGAGAAGTTGGCCTCGCCGATCGCGAAGAGGCCGGGGATCGTGGTCTGCAGGTCGTAGTCGACCCAGAGCCCGCCCATCGTGTAGTGCACGGCAGGGTAGATCCGCATCGGGGTCTCGTACGGGTTCTCCGCGGTGATCTGCGCGTACATGTCGAAGAGGTTGCCGTACTTCTCCTCGACCTTGTCCCTGCCCAGCCGCTGGATGGCCTCGGCGAAGTCGAGGTAGACACCCTGCCCGCCGGGGCCGACTCCACGGCCCTCGTCGCAGACGTTCTTCGCGGCGCGTGAGGCGATGTCGCGGGGTACGAGGTTGCCGAAGGCCGGGTAGATGCGCTCCAGGTAGTAGTCCCGCTCGTCCTCCGGGATCCGGTTGGCGGGGCGGTCGTCGCCCTTGGCCTTGGGGACCCAGATGCGCCCGTCGTTGCGCAGCGATTCGCTCATCAGCGTCAGCTTGGACTGGTGGTCGCCCGTGCGCGGGATGCAGGTGGGGTGGATCTGGGTGAAGCACGGGTTGGCGAAGTAGGCGCCGCGCCGGTGGGCGCGCCAGATGGCGGTGGCGTTGGAGTTCATGGCGTTCGTCGACAGGTAGAACACATTGCCGTAGCCGCCGCTGGCCAGCACGACCGCGTCGGCGAAGTAGGTGTCGATCTTCCCGGTGACCAGGTCGCGGGCGACGATGCCGCGGGCCTTCCCGTCGACGACGATCAGGTCGAGCATCTCGGTACGGGCGTGCAGTTCGACGTTGCCCGCGGCGATCTGGCGGGACAGCGCCTGGTAGGCCCCGAGGAGGAGTTGCTGTCCCGTCTGGCCGCGGGCGTAGAAGGTGCGGGAGACCTGGACGCCGCCGAAGGAGCGGTTGTCGAGGAGGCCGCCGTACTCGCGTGCGAAGGGCACACCCTGGGCGACGCACTGGTCGATGATCTCGACGGAGATCTGGGCGAGCCGGTGGACGTTGGACTCGCGGGCGCGGAAGTCGCCGCCCTTGACCGTGTCGTAGAAGAGCCGGTGGATGGAGTCACCGTCGTTGCGGTAGTTCTTCGCGGCGTTGATACCGCCCTGCGCGGCGACGGAGTGGGCGCGCCGCGGTGAGTCCTGGAAGCAGAACTGGACGACGTGGTAGCCCTGTTCGGCGAGGGTCGCGCCTGCCGAGCCGCCGGCCAGTCCCGTGCCGACGACGATGACGGTGTGCTTGCGGCGGTTGGCGGGGTTGACCAGTTTCGCCTGGAAGCGCCGGGTGTCCCAGCGCTCGGCGACGGGGCCTTCGGGCGCCTTGGTGTCGACGACGGGGCCGCCGGTCGCGTAGTTCGTGTAGTCGCTCATGTCAGCTCACCACTCCGGTCATGACGGCCAGGGGCACGGAGACGAAGCCCACCGTCAGCACCACGGCAAAGATGTTGGCCAAGGACTTCAGCACCCGGTCACGGGTCGCGTTGCCCACGCCGAGGGTCTGCGCCGCGCTCCAGAACCCGTGCTGGACGTGGAGGCCCATGGCGAGCACCGCGACGATGTAGATGACGTTGCCGTACCAGGTGGAGAAGGTGTCGAGCACGTTCTGGTAGGGGTGTCCGGTCTGGAATCCGCCGGTGTGCACGGTGCCGGTCGTCAGGTCGAGGATGTGCCAGACGATGAACAGCGCCAGGATGATGCCGCCCCAGCGCATGGTGCGGGTGGCGTAGCTCGCGCGTGCCTTCTTGTGTACGTACGCGTTCGGGCGCGCCCTGATGTCGCGGCGGCTCAGCTGGTACGCGGAGACGGCGTGCAGGACGACGGCCGCGACGAGCACCACGCGGATGATCCACAGGGCCCACTCGTAGTGCAGGAAGGGTTCGCCGAGGGTCCGGAGCCAGTGGGCGTAGTGGTTGAACTCGTCGGACCCGAAGAAGATCTTCAGGTTGCCGAGCATGTGGACGCTCAGATACCCGAGCATGATCAGGCCGCTCACAGCCATGATCATCTTCTTGCCGACGGACGAGTCCCAGAGCGTACGCGTCATGGACGGCCGTCGGTCCGTCCGCGTTGCCAATGCCATGGACACGACGCTAGGACCGAAGGGCACCATCAGTCCAAGACATGAAACTACTCATGTCCATAGACATTCGTTATGTAGACCGCTATCGTCGGTTCCATGCACTTCCAGCAGCTCACCTATTTCGTGGCGGTCGCCGAGGCGAAGCACTTCACCCGGGCCGCCGAGGAGGTGCACGTCTCGCAGCCCTCGCTCTCGCAGCAGATCAAAGCGCTGGAGAACGAGCTGGGTGCCGAGCTGTTCAGCCGCGCCCGGGGCAACATCGCGCTCACCGACGCGGGCGAGGCCCTGCTGCCCCTGGCCCGCCGGATCCTGGCGGACGCCGATACGGCGCGGCACGAGGTGCAGGAGCTGGTGCAGCTGCGCCGGGGGCGGATCAGGCTGGGCGCCACCCCGAGCATCTGCACGGGCCTGCTGCCCGACATGCTCCGCGCCTTCCACGACCTGCACCCGGGGGTCCAGCTCCTGATCGAGGAGGGCGGCTCCCACGACCTCGTACGCGGTCTTGCCCGGGGCGCGCTGGACCTCGCGTTCCTCGTGCTGCCGCTGCCCGCCGCGTCGCCCGCGCTGACCACGGTGGAGCTGCTGCAGGAGGACCTGGTGGTGCTGTCGTCGCCCGCCCGGCCGGCTCCCGGCCACGAGGGGAGCGTCCGCATCGCGGATCTCGCGGACGAGCCGATGGTGATGTTCCGGCACGGCTACGACCTGCGGGAGCTGACGGTGGCCGCCTGCCGCGCGGAGGGCTTCGAGCCGTCGTTCACGGTGGAGGGCGGCGAGATGGACGCCGTGCTGGGCTTCGTACGGGCGGGGCTCGGGATCGCGGTGGTCCCCCGGATGGTCGCCGTACGGGCCGGCCGCGACCTGCGGACGACACCGCTGGCCCCGCCCGGTCTGCGGCGCACCATCGCGCTCGCGCACCGCAGCGACGTCGCGCCGCCGCGGGCGGCGCGTGAACTGCAGCGGGTGCTCCTGGCGAGGGCCACGAACGGGCCCGACACGGCGGTACGGCCCGCCGCGCCGTCAACCGCCGACGGATCCGGCCCGTCCGGCGGTTGAGGATCAACCGCCGGACCGCGTACGGGGTTTGAGGACGGGAGACCTCAGACCGCGTCCGCCAGCAGCAGGGAGTGGATACGGTCCGGCGCCCCCGGTCGCGCGTAGTACCAGCCCTGAGCCGTGTCGCAGCCCAGCTGCCGCAGCTGCTCGGCCTGCGCTCCGGTCTCCACGCCCTCCACCGTGACCGCGAGGTCCAGGCTGTGGGCGAGCGAGACGATCCCCTCGACGATCTTCAGGTCGACCGGGTCGGCCGGATGGTGCTGCATGCCCTGCGTGAACGAACGATCCAGCTTCAGCACGCTCACGGGCAGACGGCGCAGGTTCGCAAGGTTCGAGTAGCCGGTCCCGAAGTCGTCCAGGGCGATGTCGACGCCCATCTCCGCCAGCTGCCGCAGCGGCTTGAGCAGATCGTCGTCCGCACCGATCAGCGCCGACTCGGTCACCTCCAGGCACAGCGCGCCCGGCTCCAGTCCGGAGCGCTCCAGGACGTCGACGGTCTCGGCGACCAGCCTCGGGTGGTGCAGCTGCGTCGGCGAGAGGTTGACGTTGATCCGGAGCGGCCCGCCGTCGGTGTGCCGCTCCGTCCAGTACTTGGCCTGGCGGACGGACTCCTCCAGCACCCAGCGGCCGAGCGGCACGATCAGCCCGGTGTGCTCGGCGAGCGGGATGAACCGGTCGGGTCCCAGCACACCGTGCTGCGGGTGACACCAGCGCACGAGCGCCTCCGCACCGTGCACGCTGCCGTCGCCCAGGTGCACCAACGGCTGGTACTCGATGAAGAATTCGCCGCGGTCCAGGGCCGCGGGCAGAGCCGTCGTCAGCCCGTGCCGGGTGATGGCACGGGCGTCGGCCTCGGCGTCGGCGATCGCGAAGCGGTTGCCGCCCGCCGACTTGGCGCGGTACATGGTGATGTCGGCGCTGCGCAGTACCTCGGCGGCGGTGCGTTCGCCCGACGGTCCCTCGACCACGCCGATGGACCCCCGTACCGTCAGCTCCCGGCCGTCGAGCCGGATGGGCGTGGCGAGCGCCGAGAGGATCCGGCCGGCGAGCTCGTCGACCTCGTCCTCGGTGCGCGGACCGGTCGTCAGGGCCACGAACTCGTCCCCGCCGAGGCGCGCGACCATCTCGCCCGGGGCCGTCGCGCAGCTCTGCAGCCGGTCGGCGACCTCGACCAGGAGCCGGTCGCCCGCCGCGTGGCCGAGGCTGTCGTTGATGGCCTTGAACCCGTCGAGGTCGAGGTAGCACAAGCCGAAGCGCATGCCGTCCTTGGCTGCGAGTGCCTTCTCCAGACGCTCGAAGAACAGGGTCCGGTTGGGCAGCCCCGTGAGCGCGTCGTGCGTCGCCTCGTAGCGCAGCCTCAGGTTGAGCAGCCGCCGCTCGGTGGTGTCCTCCATGAGGGCGAGCTGGTACTCCGGCCGGCCCTCCGAGTCGCGCAGCAGCGAGACCGTGAGGTTGGTCCACAGCACGGTGCCGTCGTTGCGGTAGTAGGCCTTCTCCACGCGGTAGTGCTCACGTTCCCCGCGCACCAGCTCGTTGTAGTACCTCCACACCTGAGGCGAGTCCTCCGGGTGGACCCACTCGTTCACCTTGTGGCTGCGGACGTGGTTCTCGAGGCCGCCGAACATCCGGGTGAGGGTGTCGTTGATCTCCAGAATGTTGCCTTCGAGGTCGGCGATACCGATCCCGACGGCCGCGTCCTTGAACACGGCGCGGAACCGCGCCTCGGTCGCGTGCAGCGCCTGCTCCGCGTGCGAACGGGCCGTGAGCGCCGAGCGGGCGATGGCCTCCTGCTCGGCGAGCGTCCGCTCGCGCAGCGCCTGGGTGAATCCGCCGGCGAGCGCGTGCTGCATCCGCGCGCAGCGGGCCCGGCCGTCCTCGGTCGACAGCTCCGTGGGGCCGTTGCTGCCGCAGTAGAGCACCAGGTACGAGTCGACGACACCGAGTGTGGAGCTGAGGGCGTCGGGATCCGTGCAGTGGGCGGCAACCAGCGCGGCCCCCACCTGATGTGCGGAGGCCGCGTCGAAGGGCCGTGCATGAAGGATTCCGCTGAGGTCCCGGGCGAGCGGCAGCAGATGCTGCTCGAACTCCGGGCGGGTCATGGAGGTGGCCGTGGACGGAAAGATCGCCCGGCTCCAGATGGTGGCGAATCTCCGGAGCCGGCCCTCGGGGCCGTCCGGTTCCGCGTCCGGTGCGCCGGACGCCTGGGCGGGGATGCTCACGCCTTGCGTCCAACCCCGGCGAAGCCCGAGAAGGCGAACGGGTCTTCCTGCGCTCGCGCCTCGGGGTTCTCGGGCCGCCAGTCGGGCATCGAGACGAGTCCGGGCTCGACCATCTCGTATCCGTCGAAGAAGCTGCTGACCTCGTCGCGGGACCGCATGATCAGCGGATTGCGGATGTTGCGGTAGACGCCGACCGTGCCGCCCGCGTCCTCCTCGGAAAGCGGAATCCCCTCGTACGAGGCGTGGGTCAGGACGAGCAGACTGCCGGGCGCCAGCGACTCGCGCAGCTCGGCGACCGCCTCGTACGGGGAGTCGGCGTCCTCGACGAAGTGGAGCACCGCCACGAGCAGCAGGGCCACCGGCTTGTCGAAGTCGAGCAGTCCGCGGATCTCCGGGCTCTCCAGGATCTCGGCGGGCTTGCGCAGATCCGCGGAGGCGACCACGGTCCGCTCGTTGCCCTCCAGCACCGCCTGGCTGTGTGCGACCGCGACCGGATCGTGGTCGACGTACGCGATCCGGGCCTCCGGGTCGGCCGCCTGGGCGACTTCATGAACGTTGCCGAACGTCGGTATGCCCGATCCGATGTCCAGGAACTGGCTGATACCCGAAGTGGTGGCGTAGTGCACGGCCCGGCGCATAAAGGCGCGATTCGCCTGCATGATCTTGGGAAGGCCCGGCATGAACTCCATGGCCTTGCGGGCCGCTTCCCGGTCCACCTCGAAATTGTGCGAACCGCCCAGATAGAAGTCGTACATGCGAGACACGCTCGGCACCGAGATGTCAATGCCCTGCGGTGCCCAGGAGGGACGCTCCATCGATGTCTCCAACAAGTCGCCACGGCGATCCGGCCATGTTCATGGTCAGTGTTGACCAGAGGCTACTGATCGACCGCCAAGAGAGCGAGTGGAAACGGAAATTAGAGATCCGTTATTGGTCACACACCAGTGGCATGTGCAACCGGTCCGTCGCTGCGCGTAAACGCTCAGCGACGGACCGGCACTGCAAGGCCTCTTCGGTACTACTTGGGAGCGCCGACGAGCTTTGAGTTGGGCGCCACCGCGTACCATGTGCCCCCGACGCCTTGGCCGTTGGTGTCTCCGGGCTCGAGGTCGCCGGCGAAAGTGTAGATCGGCCAGCAGTCGAGGGTCTGCTGCTTGATGCCGTCGGGACGGTCGAAGGTGACGAATCCCTTGGTGATGACTCCCTCGACATCATTTTTCGACACGGGACTGACGACGGGCCACTTCTTGAGGCACTCTCCCGTGCATGCCGTCTTCATCGGCCATGCCGAGTCCTTCTTGAAGCGGTAAACCGTCATACCTCGCTTGTCGACGACGATCTCTCCGAGTTTCGGGTCCTTACGGACCGAAAGTCCGGCGAGATCAGCGGGTTCCGCACCGGCGGGGCCATCCGCGTTCACCGCGGCCTTCTTCCCGTCCGGAGCCGAGGCGAACCACGTACCTCCGACGCCCTGCCCGTTCGCTTCTCCGGGCCCGGTGTCCTTGGCGTACCGGTACATCGGCCAGCCGGCGATGGTCAGCTGCTTGGTGCCGTCGGCCCGTGTGACCTCACCCATCAGTTCGGCATCGGTCCCCGCGGCGGCCGTGGCGTCACCGGCGGGCACCACCGGCCAGGTCTTCGCACAGTCGCCCTCGCAATTCGACTTCGGTGGGCTCGCGGTGTCCTTGTCGAAGCGGTAGAGCGTGAAGCCCGCGCTGTCGGTCAGCACCTTGCCCAGTTCCTTGCTGTCCCACACCGCGAGCTGCCCGGCGGCCTTCGGTGCCGCTGCGTCAGCACCCGTGTCGGAGCCATAGCCCCCGTCCGAGCCGTATCCGCTGTCGGCCGGCTGCTGCGCGGGGGCCGCGTTGCCCACGGCCTGGCCGTTGGGGGACGCGGTGCCCTTCTCCTGACCGCACGCCGTCGTCAGCGCCAACAGGGCCACCGTCGTCACCGCGAGCGAGGCGTTCCGCCAGGTATTCATGTCGACTCCCGTTGTCCTTCTGCCGGTTGCGACGCGAGTCCGCGTCGTTCATGGCCCTAGGTACGGGCGGGTGGTCCCCCTCTGTTCAACGGGTCACCGAAAAAGTTTCTCCGGCCGCAAACGCGAATCGACGAATGTCCCCACCATCAGGCGAATCGACTTCCCGCTCCGCGTGCCGCAGGGCGGCGGGGAACATGATCCCCGGCGTGTACGGATCACGCATCGTGCGGCTCATAGCCGCCACCTCCCTGCTCTGGCTGCTCGCCGTCCCGGTGCCCGCGGCCGGTGACAACTGCGCGGTGGCCTCCATCGGCCAGGGGGACGGCAGTTCGTCCGTCGCCGTGTCGGGGGACGGGCAGTGCAAGGCAGTCGTCGCCGAGCCCGAGCCGGCCCCGCCACCGCCGCCGCCTCCACCGCCCGCACCGCCACCCCCACCGCCGCCACCGCCCCCGCCGCCACCGCCACCCCCACCGCCGCCACCGCCCCCTCCGGCCCCCGCGCCGCCCGAACCGGAACCGGAACCCGCGCCGCCGCCGCCGTCTCCCACGGCACGTCCCACGCCGCCCGCACCCAGGCCCGTGGCACTCCCCGCCTACCGCAAACCGCCCCGCAAGAAGCCCCGGGCCGGCCCTTCGCTGGTCTCGCTCACCCTGGTGATCACCGCTCCAGCCGTCTTCGCGGTGGCCGTACTGCGGCCCCGTTCGTCCCGATGACCGATGACCGATCCCCGATGAAGACCGATGAAGACCGATGAAGGAAGCCCATGTCGGAATGGCTTGTTCTGACCATTGCCATGGCCTCGGCCTGCGCCGTCGTCCTGACCATCGCCGTCCTCAACAACCGCCGCATCGGCGAGGACGACGACCCGTCCGAGACGCCCGACGTCATCGAGTACATGACGATGATGATCGGCGTGGTGTACGCGATCGTGCTCGGCCTCGCCATCGCGGGCGTCTGGGAGGGCCGCAGCGCCGCCCAGGAATCGGTACGCCTGGAGGCCCAGGCGCTGCATGAGGTCAGCGCGCGGGCAGCGGTGTACCCGGTCGAGGTGCGCGACCGGATCCGCAGCGATGTCGACGCCTACGTCTCGTTCGTCGTCGACGAGGAGTGGAGGGCGATGACGGAGCACAGCAGCCTCACCGAGGAGGGGACACGGCTCCTGGACCGGCTGCGGGCCGACGTCACGGAGTACAAGCCCCGTACGGACCACGAGGGGCAGGCGTACCAGCCGCTGGTGGACCAGGTGGCCGCGGTCGACGACGCACGGGGCTCCCGGGGCCAGAACGCCGGTGCGACCATGCCGGGGGTCGTATGGTTCGGCCTGATCACCGGGGCGCTGGTGACGGTCGGGCTGATCTTCACACTCCAGATCCGCAGAACGTTCCGCGAACTGCTGCTCGCCGGCCTCTTCAGCGTCCTGATCGCCTTCCTGCTCTTCTTGATCTGGGATTTCGACGCCCCCTTCGGCCGGGGCATCTCGGCCACGACCGCCCCGTTCGTCGATCTGTTCCCGCACGCCACGGGCGGATAGGGCAGCCGGCGGGTGCGCCGGCCGGGGGACAAGGCTGCCCCATTCGCCTGACCCCGATCGCGGGTGATATGTACCACTTCTAGCGTTCGGGCATCGAGGTGCATTTCCCATCCCTTGCGGAAATCCGTTCCGCAGCTGCTCCTCGGGGACCCGGAGGATCCACCATGCGCGCGATACGTGTCGCACCCGCCGCCCTACTGGGCGCGGCCGCCTGTTTCCTGCTGGCACCGGCCGCGTCGGCCCACGTGCTCACAGGTAACACGTCCTCGTTCACGCCGACCATCACTCCGTCGACGGTCGCGCCGGGGGGCCAGGTCACCCTCGGCGCGATGGGGTGCACCAGTGACGCGACCGCCTTCTCGGGTGTGTTCGACACGACCACGATCCCGCGAGGCAGGTCGGCCACCGTCACGGTCGACTGGGACGCCAGGCGCGGGGCTGTCTACGAGGTGACCTTCCGCTGCGGCACCTCGACGCGGACGGCCGACCTGTCCATCACGAGCGGTGCCACGAGTACGCCCACGAACACCCCCACCACCGCTCCCACCACCAGCTCCACCGCGTCTCCCAGCGGGGTACTGGGCGGGCTCGGCGGCAGTGTCGACACCATGGACCCCGGCGAGATCGCAGCCGGGGCCGCATTGGTGACGGTCGCCGCAGCCGGTACCGCGTACGTCCTGCGCAAGCGGCGCACCGGCCGTCAGCACTGACGGTTCCACACAACTTCACAGCACACGACAGTCGCCCCGGGTCCTGGTCCAGGACTCGGGGCGACGGGCGTATCGGGCCGGGCGGGAGGTTCGACGCCTTACATTGCCGCATTGCTCATCCGGCGGCGAACAATGAAGACGGCACCGCCGACAGCTGCCGCGGCGACAAGACCGCCTCCGATCTGCATCTCGACCGAGCTCGGCCCCATGGAGCCACCGAGACCGCCCTGCGCACCCCGGCTGGGGAGCACGGTGAAGCGTGCCGTCGCGACGGACGCGTCGTTGTCGCCACGGCCACCGCGCTCATCGCCGTTGCCACCCTGGCCGCCCTGACCAGCCTGGCCGCCGTCGCCGCCCTGGCCGCCGTCGCCACCGTTACCGCCGGTGCCGTTGCCGAAGTTGTTGTTGCTCTCGTTGCACTTCACGGACAGGCTGTACTGCCCGGGCGTCGCGTTGTCCCGGATGCGGGGGGTGGCGTAGCCGACCCGCCCCGGCGAGAGGTTCACCGTCGGGAAGGCGTTCGACCACACCTTGCCGCCGGCACGGCCGCACCCCTCTGCACTGACCTGCAGGGTGGCGCCCTGGTGGACGGAGGACGGGTTGACGGTGACATTGGTCGGGGCGGTGTTCGGGTTGCTGCCCGGGCCGCCGCCGGCGATCGCCATCGGAGCAGCGAGCCCGACCGCCGCGAATGCGGTCGCGGTCACCGCGAGAGTGCGTGAAGCACGCATCTTTGAACCTCCAGCGGGAAGCGCCCCGGAGTCCTGTTCCCCGGGATGAATCGACGAGAACGCGTCCCATGACGAACCCTCACCAGATACCGCAAGTGTTGCACTTCGGCACTGCTCCACCTCGGTGAGCCGACACGCCGTGCATCGGGTCCGTAATCTGACGGAGCCGCAGGTCACGGACCGTCAGAAGTTTTATCTGCTCATTACTCCGAAGTAGAGGGCGCCCCGGTGGCCGCCACCCGTTCGCTCTTCCCTGATCGCCGCCGCACCTCCCCGCGCCTAGCGTTCGCGGTGTCGCGACGAAGGGAGAACCATGGGCCGGGACCACTGGGGCGCCGAGCGGAGCAGACGCACACCTTGGGGCGCGATCGCCCTGGTGATGCTCACCGGGCTCGCCCTCATGCGTAATGGCGTCGAGACCTCCCCCGGACCACCGCAGCCCGCCGCCGCCGCCTCCGTGGCGGGCCCCCGGGACGTGGCGGCCGCCGCACCGGTCGAGGGCGAACCGGTACAGCCGCTGCCGTACGCGCCCGCCGCCCGGGTACAGATCCCGTCGATCCAGGTCGACGCCCCTGTGATCGACGTGAACCTGGATCCGGCCGGCTGGATCGAGGCACCGCCCCCGCAGGACCCGAACCTCGCGGGCTGGTACCAGAACGGCATCGCACCGGGGCAGCGCGGTACGGCCGTCGTGGTCGGCCACGTGGACAACCTGTCGGGCCCCGCGGTCTTCTACGGTCTGGGCTCCCTCCAGAAGGGCCAGCGCGTCGAAGTGGCCCGCTACGACGACCGGGTCGCGGTGTTCGAGGTCTACGGGGTCGAGGTGTTCTCCAAGAACGACTTCCCCGGAGCCCGGGTCTACGGCGACACCGGGTACTCCGAGCTCCGGGTCATCACGTGCGGCGGCGGCTATTCGAAGGCCGGTGGATACGACGGGAACGTGGTCGTCTTCGCCCGGCTCGTCGAGACGCGCTAGCCGCCGGGAAGGCGCGCGCCGCAGCCGTCAGGTGCGGTGCGGGACGGTCAGGCGGTAGCCGTCCTCGATCAGCGCGGGCAGATACCGGCGCAGGGCGGCGACGCTCTGCGACCGGTCGCCGCCCGCGTCGTGCGACAGCACCACGACGCCCGGTGCCGCGCCCTTCCGGATCCGGCGCACGATGGTGGACGTTCCCGGTGTGGTCCAGTCCAGCGAGTCGACGGTCCAGGCCATCGGCTCCATGCCCATCGAGGCGCCGATCTCGAAGGAGTTGCGGTTCCAGGCGCCGTACGGGGCCCGGTACCAGAGCGGCGCGGCCCCCAGCGTCTTCTCGATCACGTCGCTGGTCCTGCCGAGCTCGGCAACGATCGCGCGCCGGGAGAGCGCCGGGATCAGGGGGTGCGACCAGGAGTGGTTGCCGACCACGTGCCCGTCCGCCGCCATCTCACGCAGCAGGTCCTGGTTGCCCTCCGCCATCTCCCCGCAGACGAAGAACATCGCCCGGACCCCGTACCTGCGCAGGGTGGCCAGGATGTCCGGTGTGTACGAGGGGTCCGGGCCGTCGTCGAAGCTGAGGACCATGGCGTCGTGCCCCAGGTCAGGCAGCTCCTCGAACGGCCGGGTGCGCACCGGTGGCGCTTCGGGCCGGAACCGGGGCGGGGCGTGGGAGGTCATGGGCCGCAGGCGGTACCCGGCCGGGGGCGTCCGCGCGCTCCCCGGCGGGCCGGAGGTCCCCTTGGGCGGCTCTCCGCCGGGACGCGGGGGCGTGCCCGCCGGGTCCGCGGCGATCATGTGTACGGCGGTGGCGGTCCCGAGTCCGAGGGCGAGGCGCAGGAGTGTGCGGCGTCCCGCCGGAATCTGATCATGTTTCATGGCCAACTGCTCGCACGCCGTACGGCCCGGACCCGTCGGCGACACCAGGTGCGCGCCAATGTGCACCCGATGGAGGGAGTGCGCCGACGGGGGCGGACGGTGACATTCCGGTCTGCGTGGTGGCCGGGTCGGGCTCGCTGCCGGCGTGCGGATAACCTCACTGCCGTGACAGACCAGCGACACGACCGGTTCGAACGCGGCACGGACGGCCCCAAGGTGATCGTCGCGGGCATCGACGGGTCCGACTCCTCGATGCGGGCCGCGGCCTACGCCGCCGGCCTCGCACGCCGTCAGAACGCCATGCTCGCCCTTGTCTACGTCCAGCCGGTGATCCCGGCCGGGGCGGCGCTGGGGGTCCCGGTCTCCGGGGCGACGGAGGAGATCGCCGAGGAGCTGGTGAGCGAGATCCGGACGGCGACCGAGCGGCTCAAGGACATATGGAATGTCCGCTGGGAGTTCCACACCTTCCGCGGCGATCCGTACAACGGGCTCGTGACCGCGGCCGACGAGCTGAAGGCGGACGCCGTGGTGGTCGGTGCGTCGGAGTCGGCCGGGCACCGGTTCGTGGGATCGGTGGCGGTCCGGCTGGTGAAGGCCGGGCGCTGGCCGGTCACGGTCGTCCCGTAGAGCCGCGGTCCCGTATCCACCTCGCCTCTCGACGCCTTGGCACCTTGACGCCATGGCGCCTGACGCCCTGACGCCTGACGCCTGACGCCGCGGGGGGCTACTTCCCCATCACCAGTCCGTCCTGGCCGGCGCCCCGGCTGAGGACGACGTCGCGAATCCGGTCGCGGGCCTCCCACCGGTGGTCCGCTCCGCCCTCCACGGCCGCGTCGAGGTTCCACGCGCGCCCGGTGACGGGATCGAACCGGTGGGGGATGAATTCGGCCTTGCTGACTGTCCAGCGCTCCCCGGGTTTCCCGGGCGGCGCGAAGGTGAAGCGGCCCATCGAGCTCTCGTTGCCGCGTGGATCCTCGGCGCCCTCGTGGTTGACCATCGCACCGGAGATGTGGTCGCCCATGCCGTAGACGATCCAGGTGCCGTTGACCTTCTCGTACGCCTGCGGGACATGGGCGTGGGTGCCGAGAATCAGGTCGATGTCGGGGCGGCCGCCGGTCACGGAGGCGGTGAGTGCGCGGCCCAGCGCGAGCTGGTCCTCGTCGGGGTCGTCCTGCCACTCCGTACCCCAGTGCAGGGAGAGGACCACGACGTCGGCGCCGGCACGGCGGGCCGCCCTGGCGTCCGCGACGATCCGGTCACGGTCGATCAGGTTGACCGCCCAGGGCTGGCCCGCGGGCAGCGGAATGTCGTTGGTTCCGTAGGTGTACGCGAGGTGCGCGACCTTCGCGGCCCGCTTGCCACGACCGGCCTTCAACAGGGTGGGACGGCCCGCCTCGGCCGAGGAACGGGCGGATCCGGCGTGCGCGATGCCGGCCTTGTCCAGGGCGTCGAGGGTGCGCCCGATCCCCGGCGCTCCGTCGTCGAGGGTGTGGTTGGAGGCCGTGGAGCAGGAGTCGTATCCGGTGGAACGCAGCGCCTGTGCCACTTCGGGCGGCGACTTGAAGGTGGGGTAGCCCGTGTAGGGGCCGCCGTCCGGCCCGTACACCGTCTCCATGTGACAGATGGCCAGATCCGCACCTGAGACAGCGGGGACGGAGCCCTTGAGCATCGGGCGGAAGTCGTAGCCCCGGCCGCCCGCGTCGGCCGCGGCCCGGTCGATGACGGAGGAGTGGGGCAGGATGTCGCCCGAGGCCAGGAGCGTGAAGGTGCGCGCGCTGTCCGCTCCCCCGCCGCCCGCCCCGCTGCCGCCCCTGTCCGCGGACAGTTGGCGTCCGGCGAAACCTGGGGGTGTGGACTGCTGGCCGGTACAGGCCGTCGCGGCGGCGAGCAGTCCCGCGACGGCGATCACCGCGCCTTGTCGGATGCGCTTCGTCATCGGCACGACTCCCAGTTCGGATGATTTCGGCCATCCGAATACACATATATTCATACTGGCGAGTCAAGGACATAGGTGGTGAAGTACCTGAATCGGCCGTATCGCCGCCTGCCGACCGTTCACCGCACCACTCGCCGCTCCGTGCGACCGCTCGGCGCACATCTCGGTGCGCTGCCTGTTCCCCCGGGCCGGGATGCGTTCGTATACGCCAGGCGGGAGCGAGGCGGCAGGGGCCTCTTCGGGAAAGGACGTTCACGATGACCACGGCGACAACCGATGAGCGGACCCTCGCGGAGCTGCAGCGGGAACACGGGCCGGCTCTGTTCCATTTCCTGCTCGGGCTGACGTTCGGCGACCGGCAGCGCGCGGAGGACCTGCTGCAGGAGACGCTGGTCCGCGCCTGGCAGCATCCGGAGGCGTTCGACGCCCCGTACGACTCGATGCGCCCCTGGCTCTTCACCGTCGCCCGGCGTCTGGCCATCGACGCACGCAGGTCCCGCCAGGCCCGGCCCGCCGAGGTCAGCGACGTGGTCCTGGAGAGCGCCCCCGCCCGGGAGAACACCGCGGACTCGGCGGTCCGCGCGCTCGATGTGCGCGAGGCGGTCAGGACGCTCAGCCCCGAGCACCGCGCGGTGCTCGTGCAGATCTACTTCCGCGGGCTGAGCGTGGGCGAGACGGCGCAGGCGCTCGGCATACCGGCGGGCACCGTCAAGTCCCGCTCGTACTACGCGCTGCGGCTGCTGTCCCGCAATCTTCCCGGCTACTCCAGCAGGTCGTCCTCGCTGAGCAGCGCGAGCAGGGACACCGTGTCCGCGACCTCCACATAGGCGGCGGCGCACGCGTCGCACCGCTGGAGGTGCCCGGCGACCGGACCGCTCTCGTCGGCGGCCAGCGCGTCGAGCACATACGCACCCAGCAGCTCCCGCACATGCGGGTCGTCGCCGCGTTCGGCGGTCATCGCACCTCGTATCTCCCGACGGATCCTGCCCTTCTGCCCACGCGGGGCACGCGCCCCCGGTTCAATGCTGCGTGAAGCCCGGTACCGAGTCGAAGAAAGAGGCGAGACGGGATGCGTCCCGAACGGCACGATGGAACCAGTGGGGGCGGGCTGCTGGTCCCGATGGACTGGATGTACGCCGAGTACATCGCGGACGAACTGCTGGTGACCGGCGACCTGATGGAGCCGACGACTCTGGAGTACCGGGCGGGCCGTGATGCCCTCGCCCTGACGATCTTCCTCTCCGAGGGTGCGGTGGCCGACGCACTGCCCGCGGCCCGGGTGGACGAGCTGCGGCTGCTCACCGCGTACGGAGCACCCTGGAGACGGTGGGTGTGCGCACGGCTGGACGCCCAGGAGCGCCCGGCCGCCGAGGGTTCACCGGCGGACCCCGACCTCGCGCTCGCGCGTGCGGCCTGGCGCTGGCTGGAGGAGACCGAACTCCTGGCGGCGGACCTGGACGCGATCGGACCGCCGCCGCCCTGGGAGCCGACGGGGAGCCAGGAGGAGCGTGAGGCGCAGGTGTGGACTCCCGCGTGGCAGCTCGGACTGCCGCTCGGGCATCTGGCGATCCACCTCTACTGAGCGGCCGCACCGCCGGCCGTCATGAACCGTGGACTCCCGCACGGTACTTGGGCAGCCGCAGGGTGATCTTCATGCCTGCGCCCACCCCGGTCTCGATGACCAGCCCGTATGCGTCGCCGTACACCTGCCGCAGCCTTTCGTCGACGTTGAGCAGCCCGATCCCGGTGGACGTACCGCCCTCGCCGCGCAGGATCTGCCGCAGCCGGTCCGGCTCCATGCCGATGCCGTCGTCCTCGATGACCACTTCCGCCTCGGCGCCCGCGTCCAGCGCGCTGATCGTGATGCGGCTCCGCGTGACGGCGCCCTCCAGGCCGTGCTTGACGGCGTTCTCGACCAGCGGCTGGAGGCAGAGGAACGGCAGGGCGACGGGCAGCACCTCCGGGGCGACCTGGAGGGTCACCGAGAGCCGGTCCCCGAAGCGCGCCCGCACCAGCGCCAAGTACTGGTCGATGGAGTGCAGTTCGTCGGCCAGGGTGGTGAACTCGCCGTGCCTGCGGAAGGAGTAGCGGGTGAAGTCGGCGAACTCAAGCAGCAGTTCGCGTGCCTGCTCGGGGTCGGTGCGGACGAACGAGGCGATCGCCGCGAGCGAGTTGAAGATGAAGTGCGGGGAGATCTGTGCCCGGAGCGCCTTGATCTCGGCCTCTATCAGCTGCGTGCGGGAGCGGTCGAGCTCGGCGAGTTCCAGCTGTACGCAGACCCAGCGGGCGACTTCTCCCGCGGCCCTCGCCAGGACGGCGGATTCGCGGGGCGCATAGGCGACGAGCGTGCCGAGCACCCGGTGGTCGACGGTCAGCGGAACGGCGACGGCCCAGCGGAGCGGGCAGTCGAGGTCGCCGCAGTCGCTGTGGAACGCGGTGTCCCGGCCGCTGGCGAGGAGCTCCTGGACGTGGTGCATCACGTCCTTGCCGTGGTGGTCCCCCTCGCCGTCCCACACGAGCACCCGGTCCCGGTCGGTGAGGCAGAGGGCGTCGGTGCCCAGCAGCGAGCGCAGCCGGCGTGCCGATCGGCGGGCGCTCTCCTCGGTGAGTCCGGCGCGCAGGGGCGGCGCGGCGAGGGAAGCGGTGTGCAGGGTCTCGAAGGTGGCGTGCTCGACGGGGGTACCCACGTCGCTGGTGCGCACGGGCCGTGCGGTGCGTCCGAGGAGGAAGCCCGTACCGAAGAGCAGCAGGGTGAGTACGGCTATGACGGCGATTCCGGCTCCGGTCACCGGTTCTCCTTGCAGGGGGTCATCGCCCTCTCCCCGAGGTCAGCGCTTCCGGCAGATGGAAACGGGTCATGGCCGCGTTGGTGCCCGGCGGTATCCGCCCCGGAGTGGCCAGGGACACCAGGATCATCGCGAGGAAGCCGACCGGCACGGACCAGACCGCGGGCCAGGCGAGCAGGGCGTGCGGCCAGCCGGGCGGGCGTACCGCGCCGCTCACGGTGATGGCCACCGACAGGAGCGCGGAGCCCCCGCCGAGCAGCAGTCCGGCGATCGCACCCGGCGGGGTGAGCCGCCGCCACCAGATGCCGAGGACGAGCAGCGGGCAGAAGGAGGAGGCGGAGACCGCGAAGGCCATGCCCACGGCGTCGGCCACCGGCACCCGGCTGACGAGCAGTGAACCGGCCAGCGGCACGGCGATCGCGAGGACGGTGGCCAGCCGGAAGTGCCGTACGCCGCGCGAGGGCAGGACGTCCTGCGTGATCACTCCGGCGACGGCCATGGTGAGCCCGGACGCCGTGGACAGGAACGCGGCGAACGCGCCTCCGGCGACGAGCGCGCCGAGGAGATCACCGCCGAGGCCGCCGATCACCCGGGCGGGCAGCAGCAGTACGGCGGCGTCGGCGTCACCCTCGTGCATGAGCTCGGGGGCGTACAGCCTGCCCAGGGCTCCGTAGACGGGCGGCAGCAGATAGAACACGCCGATGAGGGCGAGGACGGCGACGGTGGTGCGGCGGGCGTCGCGGCCGTTGGGGCTGGTGTAGAAGCGGACGACGACGTGGGGCAGGCCCATGGTGCCGAGGAAGGTCGCCACGATCAGCCCGTACGTCGCGTAGAGGGGGTGTTCGGCGCGGAAGACGGAGACCTGCTCGTCGAAGCTGACCGGGGGCCGTCCGTCGCCCTGCCAGGCCAGCACCAGGAAGATCGCCGGGACGAGGAGCGCGGTGAGCTTGAGCCAGTACTGGAACACCTGCACGAAGGTGATCGAGCGCATGCCGCCCGCCGCGACGGCGAGCACGACGACGGAGGCCACGAGGACGTCGCCGAGCCAGCCGGGCGCTCCGGTGAGGATCTTCAGGGTGAGTCCGGCGCCCTGCAGCTGCGGTACGAGGTAGACCCAGCCCGCGCCGACGACGAACACGCTGACCAGCCTGCGCACCTGGCGTGATTCCAGGCGCCCTTCGGCGAAGTCGGGCAGGGTGTACGCCCCGGAGCGGCGCAGCGGTGCGGCGACGAACACCAGCAGCACGAGGTATCCGGCGGTGTAGCCGACCGGGTACCAGAGCATGTCGGGGCCGTGCACCAGCACCAGGCCCGCGATGCCCAGGAAGGACGCGGCGGAGAGGTACTCGCCGCTGATCGCCGCGGCGTTGAGGCGCGGCCGCACGGTGCGGGAGGCGACGTAGAAGTCGGACGTGGTCCGGGAGATCCGCAGTCCGAAGCCGCCGACGAGCACGGTGGCCAGGACGACGAGGGCGACCGCCACCATCGATGCCGGATGGCCGGGGGCGGTCACGGTGCGGGGCGGCCTTCCACGAGTCGGGCGAAGTCGCGCTCGTTGCGCTCGGCCCTGCGTACGTACCACCAGGCGGCCAGGGTGAGCGGCGGATAGGTGGCGAAGCCGAGGACCGCCCAGACGAGGGTGTTGCTGTGGACGGCCTCGAAGACCAGCGGAAGGGTGCCGGCGACGAGGGCGAGTACGCCGAAGGCGGTGAGTCCGGCGCGGAGCTGGCTGCGCATCAGGGAGCGGACGTAGGCGCCGCCGAGGGCGGTCTGCTCGTCGATCTCCGACTGGGCACGGTAGCGGGGCAGCGGACGCACCCGCCGCGGCTCCCCCGTGACCACTTCGCGCCGGGGTGTGCTCTCTGCGGACATGGGCTCGGAGTCTAGGTGGCACGGGCCTCGGCTGGGAAGGGGTGAGCCCGGGTAGGCCCAGGTCAGCGGCCGGTCTGGCGCATCAGGAGATCGCGCAGGGCCCGGGTGTGACGACGGCTGACCGCGAGCTCCGCGTCCCCGATGCGCACGCTCATGCTGCCCGCGTCGAGGCGGAGTTCGTCGATGCGGTTCAGCGCCACCAGATGGCGCCGGTGTATGCGCACGAAGCCGCGGGAACGCCAGCGCTCCTCGAGGGTGGTCAGCGGGATCCGGACGAGGTGGCTGCCCGTGGCGGTGTGCAGCCGGGCGTAGTCGCCCTGCGCCTCGGCGTACGCGATGTCCTCGACGGGCACGAAGCGGATCACCCCGCCCAGTTCGACCGGGATCTGGTCGGCGGCGGCGTCGTGGACGGGCGCGGAGCGCTCGCCGACCTGTTCGGCGACGCGGCGGACGGCCTCGGCCAGGCGCTCGCGGCGTACGGGCTTGAGCACGTAGTCGACGGCCTTGAGGTCGAAGGCGTGCACGGCGAAGCCTTCGTGGGCGGTGACGAAGACGATGAGCGGGGGTGCGGCGAAACCTGCCAGGAGCTGGGCCACGTCGAGTCCGGTGAGGCCGGCCATGTGGATGTCCAGGAAGACGACGTCGATGGCCGAGGGGTCCTCGGGCCCTGCATCGACGGCACTGCCGATGCGGCGCAGCGCCTCGGTCGCACCGGTGGCACCCTCGGCGCTCCGGATGCGGGGGTCGGCGCGCAGGAGGTAGAGGAGTTCCTCCAGGGCGGGTGCTTCGTCGTCGACGGCGAGTACGCGCAGCATGAGGCCGGAGTTTAGACCGACCGGCACCTGGGGGGCGGCGTCGCGGGGGCACACCTTCTTCCGCCCCCGTGTGCCGGCCGTTCTCGGGCGGGTCGGTCGCTGGGTGTGTAGCTGCGTTGCGGCATGAGTGATTTACGGGTCCGCTGCGTACGTGTGGGCATGCGCATCCTCGAACCCCATCGCGACGTCGGAGCCTACGTGCTCGGCGTGCTCGGTGCTGCCGATGCCTTCCGTTTCGAGGAGCACCTGACGGAGTGTTCCGCCTGCGGGGTCCAGGTGCGCGAGTTCGGGGAGGTGGCGGCTCAGCTCGCGGTGTACGTGCGCCGGACACCGGCCGGGGTCGCTCCGGTGGCCGATGCCGGGCCGGAACTCCTGCACCGGATCGTCGCGGTGGCGAGGGCCGGACGCCGCACGTCCCGAAGACGGCGCCTGGCCCTGGTGGCGGCGGCCGTGGTCCTCGGCGTCGGCGGGCCGGCGGCCGTGGCGGGCCTGTACGACGGCTCGTCGCCCGGTCCGGTGGCGGCCGAGCGGTGGGCGGGAGGGGACCGGGGCTCCGGGGTGAGTGCGGTGGTGACGACCGGTGAGAGGGAGTGGGGCTCGGACGTCGGGCTGGAGGTGGCGCGGGCCCCGGCGGCGGGGTCGTGCGCGCTGGTCGCCGTGGGGCGGGACGGCAGCAAACAGACGGTGAGCACCTGGTCGGGTACGGGTACAGGGCCGGGCGAGGAGCCGGCGGTGGTCCGAGGGGGCGCCGCGCTGCGGCCCGCCGAGATCGACCACTTCGAGGTCTGGTCGTCGGACGGGCAGTGGCTGGCGACGGTGACCCGCTGACGGCCGGCTATTTGAGCAGGCGGGACATGCGCCGGTCGGCGAGGGGCTTGCCACCGGTCTGACAGGTGGGGCAGTACTGCAGCGAGGAGTCGCTGAACGACACCTCCAGCACGGTGTCACCGCAGACGGGGCACGGCTGACCCGTACGCCCGTGGACGCGCATGTTGCTCTTCTTCTCGGCCTTGAGCCTCCCGGCGGCGACGCCCCGGGAACGTTCGACGGCTTCCTGGAGGGTGGTGCGCATCGCCGTGTACAGATGGCTGATGTCGGCGTCGCCGAGGCTCGTGGTGAGCTTGAACGGGGACATCTTCGCGACGTGCAGGATCTCGTCGCTGTAGGCGTTGCCGATGCCCGCGATCAGGGACTGGTCGCGCAGGGCTCCCTTGAGCTGTCGCCGTTCCCCGCCGAGCAGCCGGGCGAACGCGTCCCGGTCGAAGGAGTCGGCCAGCGGATCGGGCCCGAGGCGTGCGACGCCCGGTACGTCCGCCGGGTCGCGAACCAGGTGGACCGCGAGGCGCTTGGTGGTGCCCATCTCCGTCAGGTCGAACCCGTCGCCGCCGGCGAGGATCAGGCGCAGGGCCAGGGGGCCCTTGCCCGGCCGGGGCGGCGTGGCGGGGAAGCTGTCCTTCCACTGGAGCCAGCCGGCCCGGGCGAGGTGGGTCAGCAGATGGAGCGGCCCTGCCGTGATGTCCAGGAATTTCCCGTGCCTGGCCACGGAGGTCACGGTCGCCCCCTCCAGGGCGGTGAGCGGCGGGTCGTACGTCTTGAGAACGCTGATCGCGAGAGGCAGGACGCGGGCGATCTCCTTGCCGACCAGGTGGTCGACGAGGAAGTCCCGCAGTGCTTCGACTTCGGGCAGTTCGGGCATGACACCAGCCTGCCGCAGCGGACCGGCCGATGCCCGCGAAGTGGCGCGGCGCGCCTTCAGCCGGCCGCTTCCCCCAGGCCGTAGACGCGGTGTGCGGTGGCGGCGAAGACCGAGCGCTGTTCGTCGTCGCCGAGACCGCCGGTCAGGACGCGGGCCGCGTCGACGACCTCGGCGTACGACGCGGCGAGCCGGCACACGGGCCAGTCGGATCCGAACATCAGCCGGTCGGGTCCGAACGCGGCGATGACCGTGTCGGCGTACGGGCGCAGGTCCTCGACCGTCCAGGAGCGCGGGTCGGCCTCGGTGACCAGGCCCGAGAGCTTGCACACGGTGTTGGGCAGCGCGGCCAGCGCCCGGAGCCCGTCCGCCCACGGGTGCGTGCGCCGCAGTGCCACGGGCGGTTTGCCCGCGTGGTCGAGTACGAAGGTGAGTCCGGGCAGCCGGGCGGCGGCCCGGACGGCGGCGGGCAGTTGATGAGGCAGGACGATCAGGTCGTAGACGAGTCCGGCCTCCGCGACGGCCTCGAGTCCACGAAGGACGTCGGGGCGCAGCAGCCACTCGGGGTCGGGTTCACCCTGGACCTGGTGACGGATTCCGACGAGCAGGTCGCCGCCGGGCAGGGCGCGCAGGGCGGCGAGCGCGTCGGCGACGTCCGGTGCGGTGAGGTCGGTCCACCCGACGACGCCCGCGACGAGTCCGCTGCCGGCGGCGAGTTCGAGGAACTCGGGGGTCTCCTCCGCGACGGTGACGGTCTGGACGAGGACGGTGGCCCGTACACCTGCGGCGCGCGCCTCGGGCTCCAGGTCGGCGAGGGTGAAGGTGCGGCGGATCGGGGCGAGTTCCTCACCGGTGATCCAGTCCTGGTCCCGTACGGCGAGGTCCCAGACGTGATGGTGGGCGTCGATGATCCCTGAGGGCGGTGTCATGCCCGGTCCTCGCTCAGCAGCCCTTCGGCGCGCGGGTCGTCCCGGGCCGCGTGGACGGCTGCGGCAGCCTGGGCGGGATCGACCTCGGTGAAGTGGCCCATGGCCGCCGCCCCGAAGGACAGCTCGGTACTCTCGACCGCGCTGGGTCCGAGCCTGATGCGCCGCATGCCTCTGCCGCCCTTGCCGATGATCGCCGGTGCACTGCACTGCGAATATTCATCGGATCACTTGGCGCACGTCAACCCCCAGTACGGCTCCGGAAGACCTTTTCCCTTCAAGTTGTCCGATCTATCTACGGTGGACAGGCCCTCGGAACCCGTGAAGCCCTAGGACGGGGCAGGCACGACGGGCACGACCAGGGACTGCAGTTCCGCCAGCTCGTCCTGGACTGCCGCCGCCAGCCGGTCGAGGTCGGGCAGCGCCTTGCCGTCGGCCACCAGTCCGACCTGCACCCGTCCGCCGTACGTGGACAGGGCGACGGCGAGTGACTGCCCGCGGGCCAGGGGGGCCATCGGGTAGACGGCGCTCAGCGGGCAGCCGCCGAGCGAGAGCGCCGAGCGGGGCAGGGGCACGCTGGTGACCAGGACGTCGAAGAGCATCCGTGCCGCGTTCCCGGCCAGCGGAGCACCGAACCGGTGGGCCAGGGCGGGCAGCTGGTCGGCGAGCACCGCCACCGCGCCCGCACCGCGCATCGGGCCCGCCGCCTTGTTGCGGTCCATCCCGCTGCGGACCAGACGCAGCCGCTCACGGCCCCGCGGTTCCCCGACCGGGAGGCCGAGCAGGTAGGCGGAGAGACGGTTGCCGGTGGCCGCACCGTGCGGCCGGCGCCGGGAGACGGGAACCAGCGCGCGCGGGTCGGCGTCGGGGAGCTGCTCGCCGCGTTCGAGCATCCAGCGGCGCAGCGCCCCGGCGACCACCGCGAGCAGGACGTCGTTGGCCGTGCCGCCCTCGGCCCGGCGGATCCGCTGGACCGTCTCGGCGTCGAGCTCTGCGGTGGCCAGGCGGCGGGTGCCGCTGGAGCTCGCCGTCAGGACGGTCGAGCCGCGCATGTCGAGGCGGCTGGCCCGTACGACCGAGGCACCGACCCCCAGCGCCCGCCGGACCTCCCCGATGCGGTCCAGTGCAGCGCCCGCCACCTTGTGCGGGCCGGGCAGCCAGGAGCGCGGGGGAACCGGTGTCCTGCGGCGCGCCGCGCCGCGCCCCGTTCCGGCGGCGGCGATCTGGTCGAAGATCCCGGCGCCGATGGCGACGGCCCGCATCCCGTCGGCGAGGGCGTGGTGCAGTTTCACCAGGACGGCGAACGGGCCGCCGCCCGCGCCGCTCAGGAGGTACATCTGCCAGGGCGGCAGGCCGCGTTCGAGCGGCTGCTCCATGAGCTCGCCCGCCAGCCGGGTCGCCTCGTCCATGAAGTCGCCCTCCGCCAGGACCACCCGCCGGACGTGCCGGTGCACATCGAAGTCCTTGTCGGTGAACCAGGCAGCCCCGCCCACGGGCAGCAGGACGTCCCGCACCCTCATGCGGAGGCGCGGAATCGCGGCAGCGCGCTCCCCCAGCAATGCCAGCAGGTCCTGCGGACCCACTCCGGGCGCCGGCGAGAAGACGGCGAGCGCGCCGAGGTGCATCGGGTGGGCATCGGATTCGAGGTGCCAGAAAGCCAGATCAAGCGGTGCAAGGAGCTCGGTACTCAACGGGGCCTCGTGTCATCGACAGCAGGACTGCAGGATCGCAGTCAATCGCTGGTGATCGGTTACGGTCAAGCATGGGCGTGTTACGTACTGTTACATCCTCGCGTCGCTGCGGTCCTCGCGCTACCCGCGCTCCGGGATGACGAACTCGCACCACACGCATTTGCCGTTGCCGCGGGACTCCACACCCCACACGTCGGACAGCCGGTCGACGAGCATCAGCCCTCGGCCGGAGACCCCCGACTCCCCCGCGTCCCTGCGTCGCGGCAGGGCGCTGGACCGGTCCTCCACATCGACCCTGAGACGCCGTTCGGGGCCGGTGAGCACCCGGATGGTGACGATCGCGCCGCCGTCGGTGTGCATCAGCGCGTTGGTGATCAGCTCGTCGGCGGCCAGCTCGACCTCGTCCGCCCGGCCCTTCGCCCCCCAGGCGCGCACCGCCGCCCGGATCATGTGGCGGGAGGAGCTCAGCGCCTCCGGGTCGTTCTGCGCGACGTGCTGCTGGAGCCTTCCGCCCGGGTGGGGCGCGTGCGCGGCCCTGCGGCGCAGAAGCAGCATCGCGACGTCGTCCTCGCCGCCCCGTTCGTCGACGACGTCGCAGAGCCGGTCGGCCAGCTGCTGGATGTCCTGCGGACCGTTGTGGACCGTGGAGGCCAGCAGTTGCATGCCCTCGTCGAGGTCGGCCCCGGGCAGCTCGACGAGTCCGTCGGTGTACATCAGCAGCGTCTGGCCGGGGTCGAGCTCGACGGTGCTGACCGGGTACTCCAGACGGCCGAACTCCGCCGAGAGCCCCAGCGGCAGGCCGCCTTCCGCGGGCAGCCTGCGGCAGCTGCCGTCGACGTCGCGTACGAGCGGATCGACGTGGCCCGCCCTGACCAGTTGCACCACCCCGGTGCTCAGGTCGATCTCGGCGTAACTGCAGGTGGCGAAGCGGTCGGTGTCGAGCTCATGGAGGAAGACGGAGGCCCGCGCCATCACCGTGGCGGGGCTGTGCCCCTCGGCGGCGTAGGCGCGCAGCACGATGCGGAGCTGCCCCATGACCGCGGCGGCGTGCGTGTCGTGCCCCTGTACGTCGCCGATGACGGCGCCGACCCGGCCGCCGGGCAGCGAGATGACGTCGTACCAGTCGCCGCCGATGTCCCGGCCGAGCCGCGCGGAGCGGTAGCGGACGGCGACCTGCGCTCCGGGGACATCGGGGATCCGGCGCGGGAGCATCGCCTGCTGGAGACCCTCGGCGAGATCGTGCTCCTGCTCGTAGAGCATGGCCCGCTGCAGGCTCTGGGCGATCGAGCTCCCGAGCGCCACCAGCAGGTTCCGCTCATCGGCCGTGAAGCCCGCCTTGTTGCCGTAGAGGAGGCCGAGTGCGCCGATCGGGCGGGCCTGGGCGATGAGCGGCATATAGGCGGCGGCGGTGATGCCGAGGTGGCTGATGTGGGGCCAGAGGATCGGGTAGGAGGTGGCGAAGTCCTCGGCGGACTCGATGAAGCGGGGCGCGAGGGTGCGGATCACCTCGCTCATCGGGTACGGCTCGTCCGTCCGGGTGTACCGCGTGCCGGGCACATAGGCTCCCTCGGGCCCGTCGGCCACGAGGTGGATGCGCCCGGACTCCAGGAGGCCCATGACGAGGCTGGTGGCACCGAGGTTGGCCAGGCCCTGGGAGTTCTTCAGGACGTCGGTGACGTCCTTGACGGTCCGGGCGTGGGCCAGTGCGGCCGTCGTCCCTTCCACCAGACTGGTCCGGCGCCGCCGCTCCTGGTCCACCTCCCGGCGGGCGGTGGAATCGGCCAGCTCCTGGGTGGCGTCGCGCACGATGCCGATGATGCGCCGCGGCCTGCCGGTGCCGTCCCGGCGGATGAAGCCCTGGGTGTGGGTCCAGCGCAGTGTGCCGTCGCGCCGCATGACGCGGAAGTACGCGCCGTAATTGCTGCGCCCGCTCTTGAGCGCCTGCGAGACCATGCCGTCGAGCCTGATGGCCTCGTCGGTGGGAACGCGTGGAGCGAGCGAGGCGGGACGGTCGTCGTACTCGTCGGGGCGCAGGTCGAACACGTCGAGAGCGGGCTGGTCCATGTGCATGAGGCCGCTGTCGAGATCCCAGTCGAAGCTGCCCATTCGGTTCAGGGCGAGGCTGAGGTCCGGGTGGGCGGGCCAGTCGTCCGGGAGTGACAGGGCACCCGCTACCCGATCATCCATGTGCGCCACTCTGCCATTATTTGTCCGATTCCTCGACCGAACCGTCCATCTTGAACACGTTCAAGAAATGGCCTACTCTCAGCACGACAGCAATTGAACACGTTCAATGTTGCGCGAAGTCGGGGGTGGACGCGATGTCCGTGCTGGTCGGTCTCATCGTGATGCTGGGAATGCTGGTGATCGTGCCGGCGGGCCTGAAACTCGTAGGCGACCCTGCATTCGACCGGATGCGGCGCCTGTGGCCGCTCTTCGCGCTGCCCGGCGCCGTTGCCCTGTGGCTGCCGCGCGGGACCACCGCCACCGCACTCGCCTGCTGCTACGCCCTGGGAGCCCTGCTCCTGGCGGCGCACGCACCGTGGCGGCTGGCCCGCACCCGCAGCGTCCGCCCCGCGGAGATCGCCCTGCTCACCGCGCTGGTCACCCCCTCGGTCGCCGCACTCGCCCTGGTCGCGGAGCGTGCGGGCCACGAACTGTTCGGCTTCGGGCTCGGCATCCTGGCGCTGACCGTCCCGCACTTCCACTTCGCCGGCTTCGCCGCGGCCCTGGTCGCGGGTCTCGTCTGCCGGGGCGATGACGGGCCGGCGGGCCGCTTCGCCGCCCTGAGCGTGCCCCTGGGAACCCTGCTCGTCCTCGGCGGCTACTTCGTCGGCGACTGGGCGGAACTGGCAGGTGCCGTGGTGCTGACCGCCGGGATGTGGGCGGTCGCCCTTCTGACCTGGCGCACCGCGCGCGGCGGCCGGGACCGCGTGACCCGCGCCCTTCTCGCCACATCGGCCGCCGTACTCGTGGCGACCATGGTGCTCGCGCTGAGCTGGGCGCTCGGCGAGGCCACCGGACTGCCCCACCCCACCCTGACGTGGATGGCCGCCACCCATGGACTGGGCAACGCACTGGGCTTCGCCCTCTGCTCGCTGCTCGCCTGGCGCCGCATCCAGGACCGCACCCACCCGGAAGGCAGGACCGCATGACCACTCTGACGTACCCCGAGGTCGGAGCCACCCGCCTGGGGCCGCTCCCGCAGGGCTACCACCACCTGCACCACCGGACCGCCGTGGGCCGCGGCCGGGCCGACTTCGAGGCCGCGGGCGCCGCCGTCACCGAGTGGCGGATGCACCGCGGGGCCGGAACGCGGGTGAACGCCTCCGCCGAGCGGGCGGCCGAAGGAGACGGCGTCGCGATGTCGCTGGGCACAGGGCCCTTCCGCGTCACCGCGCACTGCGAGGTCGTCTGGACCGCGTACGAGCAGGAGCGCATCGGCTTCGGCTACGGCACCACGGCCCGGCACCCGGAACGGGGCGAGGAGTGCTTCGTGGTGGACCTGGCGGACGACGGGACGGTGTGGTTCACCGTCATGGCCTTCTCGCGACCCGCCTCCTGGTACGCCCGGCTCGCCGGCCCCCTCGTGCCGGTGTTCCAGCGGTTGTACGCGCGCCGGCTGGGCAACACGCTGCGCCGGAGCGTGCTCGCGGGCCGATGAGCCGATACTGGAAGCGATGGAGTGGTTCACCGCAGACGGGTACTGGCTCAGCCGGCTGGTCTTCCAGCGGGCCCTCGCCGCCGTCTACCTGGTCGCCTTCCTGTCGGCGGTCCTCCAGTTCCGGGCGCTGATCGGGGCACGGGGCATGCTCCCCGTGCCCGAGCTGCTACGGCGCACTCCCTGGCGGGTCGCGCCCGGCCTTTTCCGTCTCCACTACTCCGACCGCTTCTTCGCGGTCGTCGCCTGGACGGGCTGCGCGGTCTCGCTCGCCCTCCTCGCGGGCCTGGACGGGTTCCTTCCGCTGTGGGCGGCCATGGCCCTGTGGGCGGCGCCCTGGGTGCTGTACCTGTCGATCGTCCAGGTCGGGCAGGTCTGGTACGGCTTCGGCTGGGAGTCGCTGCTGCTGGAGACGGGCTTCCTCGCGGTGTTCCTCGGGAACGCGGACCACGCGGCCCCGGTCCTGCTGCTGTGGCTGCTGCGCTGGCTGCTCTTCCGGGTGGAATTCGGCGCCGGCCTCATCAAGATCCGGGGCGACGAGTGCTGGCGACGTCTGACCTGTCTGGATTTCCATCACGAGACGCAGCCGATGCCGGGGCCGCTGAGCTGGTTCTTCCACCACTTGCCGAAGCCCGCCCACCGGGTCGAGGTGGCCGCCAACCACGTCACCCAGCTCGTGGTGCCCTTCCTGCTGTTCACCCCGCAGCCCGTGGCGAGCATCGCCGCGGGCCTCATGGTGGTCACCCAGCTGTGGCTGGTGCTGTCGGGGAACTTCGCGTGGCTGAACTGGCTGACGATCACCCTCGCCCTCGCCGCGATCGACTGGTCCCCGGTCGCGGGCCCGCCACCCGAGCAGTCCGCGCCACCCCTCTGGTACGAGGTCGTGGTCATGGCGGTGACGGCCCTCGTCCTGGTGCTCAGCTACCACCCGGCACGCAATCTCCTCTCCCGCCGCCAGGTCATGAACCGGTCCTTCGACCCGCTCCACCTGGTCAACACCTACGGAGCGTTCGGGAGCATCAGCAGGATGCGGCTGGAGGTCGTGGTCGAGGGGACCGACGAGGCGGTGATCCACGAAGGCACCCACTGGCAGGAGTACGGCTTCCGCGGGAAGCCGGGCGACCCGCACCGGATGCCGCGCCAGTTCGCCCCGTACCATCTGCGCCTCGACTGGATGATGTGGTTCGCCGCGCTCTCCCCCGCGTACGCCGGGTCCTGGTTCGGGCCGTTCGTCGAACGGCTGCTGCAGGGCGACCGGGACACCCTGCGGCTGCTGCGCCACAACCCCTTCCCCGGCACCCCGCCCGCGCATGTCCGCGCGCGGGTCTTCCACTACCGGTACACGGACCTGCGGGAGTTGCGCGCCACCGGATGCTGGTGGCGGCGGACCTACGTGCGGGACTTCATGCGGCCCGTCGCCGGACCCGTACCGCTGCGGCCCCGTGGGCGGCCATGAGAATGCCCCGGCCCCCGCGGGTTCCGATGCGGGGGGCCGGGGCTCAGCTCTGTACGACGGTGTGGCGCGAGCGGTCAGTCGATGCCGGGCAGGATGTGCGGCTCGGCGAGATCGTCCTCGTAACCGGCCAGCCGGATCGGCGCCGACCTGGCCCAGACCTCGATGTTCCGGAGCTTCTCGGGCCGATGGGCCCGCGCTCCGGTCCGTTCGGCGGGGCGCTGCTCGCTCTTCGTCATTTCAGGTGTCACCGCGGACTCCTTTGTGTCGCGTAACCCCGGGCGGTGGCGACGCTGCGGTGTGAGAACCGTGTATCGACCGCCCTCTGCGGGGCAGGGGCAGAAACAGTTCGGTCGCGGTGGCGCCGGTACGGGGCGGGACGGCGGCCTGCTTACAGACCTGTCCCAGGACGGCCGAGGAAGTTTTGTGGATCCCTTGGTGGCGTCCGTTCAATTCAGAGTAACCAAATGAGCGCGATCCCGCTCGACAGAACGTGTGGCCTGGGTCACTTTCAGCCAACGGGGGTCACCACTTGTTCCCCAGGAATCACACAGCGGGACAAAAGCGGCGGCGGCCCATGAGGAGGGGCCGCCGCCGTTCTCGCTGTCCTGCCTGGTCCGTGCGGGCAGGTGGGTGAGGTCACCAGCCCGCGGGCGCGTAATCCTTCAGGAAGCAGCCGTAGAGCTCCTCGCCCTCTTCGCCGCGCACGATCGGGTCGTAGACCCGGGCGGCGCCGTCGATGAGGTCGAGCGGGGCGTGGAAGCCCTCCTCGGCGAGGCGGATCTTGTCGGGGTGCGGGCGCTCGTCGGTGATCCAGCCCGTGTCGACAGCCGTCATGAGGATGCGGTCCTTCTCGAACATCTCCTGGGCGCTGGTGCGCGTGAGCATGTTCAGAGCGGCCTTCGCCATGTTGGTGTGCGGGTGGCCCGCACCCTTGTACCCACGGCTGAAGACGCCCTCCATCGCGGACACGTTCACCACGTAGGCGCGCTTCGTCGCCGCGGCCATCGCCGGGCGGAGCCGGCTGATCAGGATGAACGGCGCCGTCGAGTTGCAGAGCTGCACCTCGAGGAGTTCGATCGGCTCGACCTCCTCGACCGTCTGGATCCAGCTGTTGGTGTCGTGCAGGTCGGGCACGAGGCCGCCCGCGTCGATCGCGGTGCCCGCGGCGATGCGGGCGGGCGAGGCGGATCCGGTGACCAGGGCGAGATCGGTGACGTCCTGGGCGCTCAGGCCCTCGCCCTGCTTACGTGCGGCGGGGAGCGCGGCGACGCGGTCGACCGTGCCGCTGCCGAAGGTACCGATGACCTGCGCCGCGGGGAGCTCGCCCGCGGGCAGCGGGGCGGACTCCGCACTCAGCAGCTCGCTGTAGGCCTGCGGGGAGCGGCGCACCGTCTGCGCGGCGTTGTTGATCAGGATGTCCAGCGGGCCCTCGGCGGCGACGGAGTCGGCGAGGGCGACGACCTGCGCAGGGTCGCGCAGGTCGATCCCGACGATCTTCAGCCGGTGGATCCACTCGTCGCTGTCCGGCATCGCCTTGAAGCGGCGGATCGCGTCGCTGGGGAAGCGGGTGGTGATGGTGGTGTGTGCGCCGTCGCGCAGCAGCCGCAGCGCGATGTACATGCCGATCTTGGCCCGGCCGCCGGTGAGCAGCGCCCGGCGCCCGGTGAGGTCGGTACGGGCGTCACGCCGGGCCCGGTTCTCCGCGGCGCACTTCTGGCAGAGCTGGTGGTAGAACGCGTCCACCTCGACGTACCGGGTCTTGCAGATGTAGCAGGACCTGGGGCGCTGCAGTATGCCCGCGATCTCGGCGGTGGCCGAGGACGACGGGAGCACGCCCTGCGTCTCGTCGTCGATGCGCTCGGCGGAGCCGGTCGCGGTGGCCTCGGTGACTGCCTTGTCGTGCGCGGTCTTGGCGGCCCGGCGCTCCTGGCGCCGGCGCTGCTTCACCGTCCGGTAGATACCGGCGGTGGCCCGGCGTACGGCGATGGCGTCCGGGTGGTCGACCTCGATGGTGTCCAGCTCGTCGAGCACACTCAGGCAGACGGCCAGCCGCTCCGGGTCGATACCGGGACCGAACTCGTCGATACCGGGAGCGAACTCCTGGCTGTCCTGTGTCACCGTCATTGCCGTTCCTCTGTTACTCGTCACTCGCGCCGCTGCCGGGCTTCGGTGGGGAGGAGGTCCGGCCGGGAGCCGGCGGGGGCCGGCGCGCTACGGGCCGAATGCCCCGGTCAAGTCTGCCATGAGTCGGGCGCTGCTCCGTTCGGGTCGGCCACCCACGCCTCCCTACTTCTCCTCGACGGAGAGCGGGGTGGCGATGTCCTCGAGGGACTTCTGCGCGGCGGGGACCGCGAAGAAGAGCGCGACCAGGCCGGCGGCCACCATCAGACCGGCGCCGATGGAGAAGGCCAGGGCTGTGTCGCCGACCACGCCGCTGGACGTGAGGTCCGCGAAGACGAGGGGCCCCGTGATGCCTCCGGCCGCGGTGCCCACGGCGTAGAAGAAGGCGATGGCCATGGCCCTCGTCTCCATCGGGAAGACCTCGCTGACGGTCAGGTAGGCGGAGCTGGCGCCCGCGGAGGCGAAGAAGAGGACCAGGCACCAGCAGCCGGTCATGGTGGCGGCGTTGAGCGAGCCCGCGTCGAAGAGCCAGGCGGTGGCGAAGAGCAGCACCCCGGAGAGGATGTAGGTACCCGCGATCATCGGCTTGCGCCCCAACGTGTCGAAGAGCCGGCCGAGGAAGAGCGGTCCCAGGAAGTTGCAGAACGCGATGACGGCGAAGTAGTAGCCGGTGGACCCGCTGGAGACGTCGAAGAAGGTCACCAGGATCGAGCCGAATCCGAAGGTGATCGCGTTGTAGAGGAAGGCCTGGCCGATGAAGAGAGCCAGCCCGAGAACCGCCCGCTTGGGATAGGAGCGGAAGACGGTGCGGGCGATCAGGCCGAACCCGACGCCCTTTCGCTGGCGCACGGTGATCGTCCGGTCGGCGCGCGGCAGAGGGCGGCCGGTCTCCTTCTCGACCTCCCGCTCCACCCCGTCGACGAGCCGTTCCGCCTCCTCGTCGTGCCCGTGGATGAACATCCAGCGCGGGCTCTCCGGTACGTGGCGGCGCACCAGGAGGATGACGAGCCCGAGGACCACGCCCAGCGCGAAGGTGAGCCGCCAGCCGATGTCCTTGGGGAAGATGTCGGTGTTCAGCGCGAGGACGGAGAGCAGGGAGCCCGCCACCGCCCCGAGCCAGAAGCTGCCGTTGATGATGAGGTCGACACGGCCCCGGTACTTGCTGGGGATCAGCTCGTCGATGGCCGAGTTGATCGCCGCGTACTCCCCGCCGATTCCGAAGCCGGTCAGGAACCGGAAGAGGAAGAACCACCAGGCGGAGAAGGAGATCGCGGTGAGCGCGGTGGCGCCCAGATAGACGGCGAGCGTGATCATGAAGAGCTTCTTGCGCCCGAAGCGGTCGGTCAGCCACCCGAAGACCAGCGCACCGGAGCACGCGCCCGCCACGTACAGTGCGGCGGCGATGCCGGTGACCTGGGCATCGGTGATGGCCAGTCCGCTGCCGTCCTCGGACAGCCGGCTGGCGATGTTGCCGACGACCGTGACCTCGAGACCGTCGAGGATCCAGACGGTCCCGAGGCCGATCACGATCATCCAGTGCCAGCGCGACCAGGGGAGCCGGTCCAGTCGGGCCGGGATCCTGGTCGTGACGGTCGCCCCACCAGCCGTACCGGTGTCGCTCATGGGCCCCTCCTCTGTCTCCGGAACACCACAGGTGCCCGGAATGAGGCGCGGCTCACACACCGCCCGAGAACTCGCTTGCGAAATCCCCCTGAAACGCCACAGATCGGTACACCTGATGGCGGCATTCGCCTCGGACCGCCGCCGGCGAAAAAGAATCTCGGGACTCGGTGGCATCAATTCCGGATACCGGGGCAAGCGACCGTCACCACACCGGATCCAGGGGAGGGCGACACCATGACGGCCATGTCAGTGCGAACCACCGAGGCAGTCGGCACAGCCACGGCGCGGTACGACGAGGCCGGCACGGGATTCGAGGGGTCCTCGCTGCCGCAGATCAAGGACACGGGAAAGGTCGCGCCCCAGGACGCGCGGGCCATGTCGAAGATCTTCTTCGACCGGCTCCAGGTCCTCGAGGAAGGCACCCACGAGTACCAGTACGCGCGCAACACGCTGATCGAGATGAATCTCTCGCTGGTGCGCTTCGCCGCCTCGCGGTTCCGCAACCGGGGCGGGGACGACACCGAGGACATCGTCCAGGTGGGCACGATCGGCCTGATCAAGGCGATCGACCGGTTCGACCTCTCGCGCGAGGTCGAGTTCGCCACCTTCGCGGTGCCGTACATCGTCGGTGAGATCAAGCGGTTCTTCCGCGACACGACCTGGTCGGTCCACGTTCCGCGCCGGCTCCAGGAGCTGCGCGTCGAGCTCGCCAAGGCCAAGGAGCACCTGTCCGCCGAGCTCGACCGCGACCCCACGGTGCGGGAGCTCGCCGCTCATCTGGATCTCCCCGAGGAGGAGATCATCGAGGGGCTGGTCGCGGCGAACGGCTACTCGGCGGGCTCGCTGGACACCCCGAGCGCCGACAGCGACTCCGGCAACGACCAGCGTTCGTACGCCGATCTCCTCGGTGAGGACGACCCCGCCATGGAGAGTGTCGAGAACCTGCAGACGCTGGCCCCGCTGCTCGATCAGCTGGACGAGCGGGAGCGGAAGATCGTCCAGATGCGCTTCGGCCAGGAGATGACGCAGTCCCAGATCGGTGCGGAGCTCGGCGTCTCCCAGATGCACGTGTCGCGCCTGCTCAGCAGGATCGTGCAGCGACTGCGTACAGGTATGTGCGTCGAGGCCTGAGAAACGAGCACACTCTGTGACCGATGCCCGGCTGACCAGCCGGGCATCGGTCACATATGCTTCCAGGCGTTACGGCACGGGTCGCCCCCTGCCGTCCGTCGAGGGGGTGGAGCGTGGCCGATCTGCCGCTGGGCACCTCTGCACGTGCGAAGGAGCCCACCGGGATCCCCGCACAGCAGGGCGTCACCGTCGCCGCCGCGTCCGTCTGGGACGCCCGCGCGGCCGCCATTCTCCTGGTCGAGGACGATTCCGGGGACGCTCTGCTCGTCGAGGAGCTGCTGGCCGACAGTGAGCTGGACTCCTCGTTCACCTGGTGCAAGTCACTGGCCGAGGCACGGCTCTTCCTCCGGTCCTGCCGCACTCCTGTCTGTGTCCTGCTGGATCTGCATCTGCCCGATGTGCACGGCCTCGACGCCGTCAGGCAGCTCGTCGAGTCGGCACCGGATGCCGCCATCGTCGTCACCACGGGTCTGGCCGAGGCCGAGACCGGACTGTCCGCCGTGGCGCACGGTGCCCAGGACTACCTGGTCAAGGGCAGGATCGATCCCGAGGCGCTGGGCCGCGCGGTCCGCTACGCACTCCAGCGCAAGCAGGCCGAGCGATCCGCGTCCGCGATGCGGGCGAGCCAGCTGATAGCGCAGGAGAACGCCCGGCTGGAACGCGCGCTGCTGCCCATCCCGCTGCTGAGCGACGACAGTTTCGGCGTGGCCGCACGCTACGAGGCGGGGCGCGCCCACGGGCTGCTGAGCGGCGACTTCTACGACGTGATCCAGACCGCCGACGGCGCGGTGCACGCCGTGATCGGCGATGTGTCGGGGCACGGGGCCGCGGAGGCCGCGCTGGGTGTCTGTCTGCGGGTGGCCTGGCGCACCGCCGTACTGACCGGGGTCACCCAGCTCGAGAAGATCGGGCTCCTGGAGCAGATACTCGTCGCCGAGCGGTCCGACCCCCATGTCTTCGCCACCGTCACCGCGCTCGTCTTCCCGCCGGGCCGGGACCGGGTGCGGATCGCGCGGGCCGGTCACCCCGGCCTGCTGCTGCGTCGCGGTACGGACGTCAGCTGGGTGGAACCCCAGGCCGGCATGGCGTTGGGACTCCTGCCCGGGGTCGGCCGCTGGACCGTCACGGAGCTGGACCTCTTCCCGGACAGCGAACTCGTCCTGTTCACCGACGGCCTGTTCGAGGGACGCACGGGGCCGCAGTCCCGCCTCGGCGAGGAAGGGCTGCTGGCCATGGCCCGTCGGCACGGGGCCCTGCCGGCCCGGGCCTTCGTCGACGCCCTCGTCGCCGAGGCCACCGAGAGCGCCTCGCCGTACGGGGGGCTCGCCGACGATGTCGCCGTCCTGCACCTGGGCTGGCGAGCGGACTCGTGACGAAGGACGGCAGCACGGCCGGGACGAAGCGGCCGGGCCGGTTCGCACGGCTGTCGGTGCAGAACTGGGTCCATCTGATCCTGGCCGGCTTCGTGCTGATGGTCTGCGGGTGCCTGGTCGTCGGCGGCCTCGTCCTCTCCCGCATATCCGACCGGACCACGGAGCTGGTGGACCGTATCCAGCCCGCCCGCTCCTGGTCGTACCAGTTGCAGAACTCCCTTCTGGACCAGGAGACCGGGGTGCGCGGCTTCGCGCTCACCGGAGACGCGTCGTTCCTGGAGCCCTACGAGGCGGGTGTGCGGGCCGAACGGCAGAGGCTGGACCGGGTCCGCGCTCTCGTCGGGGACGAACAGCCCTTCGCCGGGGACCTGGACCGGATCGAGAAGGCCTCCCGGCAGTGGCGCCTGCTCCGGGCCGAGCCGCTCATCGCCCGTGTCCACGCGGCAGGACCCGCGGGCGAGTCCTCGGAGCCGATCCGGCAGAGCAAGGCGGAGTTCGACACGCTGCGACAGCTGTACACGGAGCAGCAGTCCCATCTGGACGTCGCCCGCGATCAGGCCCGTGCCGATCTCGGCGTGGCACGCACGACCCGGGACCGGGTGCTCCTCGCGCTGGTGATCGGCTTCGTGCTGGCCGTCGTGTCGCTCAGCCTGCTGCTGCACCGGATGGTGGGCCGGCCTCTCGACGCACTGACCGCGGCGTCGGACACGGTCCGGTCGGGCACCTTCGCCGGGAGGATCGAGGTCCGCGGTCCGTCCGACGTACGAGCGGTGGCCGCCGCGGTGGAGGACATGCGCCGCCGTCTGGTGGCGGAGCTCGCCGAGTCCCGGGAGCGGGAGACCCTGCTTGCCGAACAGGCCGAGGAGCTGCGCCGGTCCAACTCCGAACTGGAGCAGTTCGCCTACGTCGCCTCGCACGACCTGCAGGAGCCCCTGCGCAAGGTGGCCTCCTTCTGCCGGCTGCTGGAGAAGCGGTACGGCACGGAGCTGGACGAACGGGGCAAGCAGTACATCGACTTCGCGGTGGACGGCGCCGTGCGGATGCGGGTGCTCATCGAGGATCTGCTCACCTTCTCCCGGGTGGGACGGATCCACGAGAGCTGGAAGCCCGTCGATCTCGACCGCTCCCTGGACCGGGCCCTCGCCAATCTCACCCTGGCCGTCGAGGAATCGGGGGCCGTCGTCGTACGCGAGGACCGGCTGCCGGAACTGCTCGGCGACGCGACGGCGCTGACCATGGTCTGGCAGAACCTCATCGGCAACGCGGTCAAGTTCCGCCGTCCGGACGTGCCGTGCCGGATCACCGTCGGATGCGTGCGGGAGGGCGAGGACTGGCATCTGACGGTCGCGGACACCGGCATCGGGATCCCGCCGGAGTTCTCGGACAAGGTGTTCGTCATCTTCCAGCGCCTGCACGACCGTGACGCGTACGAGGGCACGGGCATCGGGCTCGCCCTCTGCCGCAAGATCGTCGAGTTCCACGGTGGCCGGATCTGGCTGGACCCGGGCACGGACGAGGGCACGCTCATCCACTTCACCCTGCCCGTCGCCCCCGAGGCGCCCACGCACACCACGGCGGAACTGCTCGCGCCCGCCCTGACCAGCCCGCAGCCGGAAGACGCACCGTGAACCGTCGGCTCGGTGCGGCAGATCGACAACTTCTCCATCAGCGTGGTACAGCCGCCCCGTCGTGCGTAAGATCTGAGAGATCTCCCGGAGTGGGATCTCTCGACGCGGGTAGACGAACGGCGAGAAGAGGTCTCCGACCTCCCCTGCGGCGCCCTGGCTGGAGCACATGAACGAACAGGCCACCTCACGGCCGGACGACCCCGTTCAGGGGGCATCGGTCACGGAGGTTCTGCTCGCCGCCGAGGTGTTCGACGGCGAACCGGGATGCATCGCGCAGGCCCGCGCCCTGGCCGACCGCTTCCTGGCGCGGCTCGCGGCGGAGTGGCTCGCGGTCCTCGGTGAGCACACCCGCAGCGATCTGATGCTGGCGGTGAGCGAGCTCGTCACCAACGCGGACCGCTACAGCCACGGCCCCTATCTGCTGGAGCTCGAGGGGAACGCGGACCGTATCAGCATCACGGTGTACGACAGCAGTACGGCGCTCCCGGTCCTCTACGCCCCCGACCCTGCCCGTCTCGGCGGTCACGGCATGGAGATCGTGGTGGCGCTCTGCGACCGGGTGACGGCCGAGCGGGTCCCTGTGGGCAAGCGCATCCGGGCCGAGTTCCAGCTCAGTACCTGACATACGGCGGCGCCCCGCCCCGGACCGGTTGGTCCGGGGC